>NZ_JBYUPU010000005.1:101823-271054 GCF_058135425.1 Paenibacillus sp. MAH-35 | reverse complement strand
CTGCTTCGGAAGGATAGGCTAAGAGCTTTCGTCAGAAAGCTGCTTCGGAAGGATAGGCTAAGAGCTTTCGTCAGAAAGCTGCTTCGGAAGGATAGGCTAAGAGCTTTCGTCAGAAAGCTGCTTCGGAAGGATAGGCTCCCGGTGTCAACCGTCCGAAGGCCAATCCAATCCGAGACACTCAAGATTCTGAAGCTTCAAGTAATTTCTTGGCAACGAAATGGACTTCAACTTTCATTAGTTAAACTTATACAGAATAGTGGTTGTTATCTCGTACCAATTCCTGTAAGATAGTACTAATCTGACTTCTGACCGGTCGTAAAGCATACGCCGCCTCATTCCGTAACATGTACGGGGTGAAGCGGTTTTTTGCATTTTTCGGACTAGAGAGAAGTGTGAAGGGAGGAGGAGCATGGTTTTTGACAAACAATTTGCTGCATTTGTTGACTACCATGTACGCTGTGAAAACGCTGAAGAAAGAAAGCGGCGGATCGCCGGGCTTGGACACTCGGAACGGTTATTTTTACAGGAGGTATGGTGGCCTGCGATCGGCAGCTTTGAATATTTGCATCCGGAGTATGAAGTGTCCGATTTTAAGGACGGCACGCGATTTCTCGACTTTGCGTATATCCGTTTCCCGCTGAGGATATGCTTCGAAATCGATGGATACGGTCCGCACTCGCGGGACCTATCTAGATGGCAGTTTGCCGATCAGTTGATGCGGCAAAATCATTTGATAATCGACGGATGGCGTGTCATCCGGTTCTCCTACGACGATATAGCGGAGAAGCCGAGGCGCTGCCAGCAGCTCATTCAGCAACTGATCGGGAGTTGGTTCGGCAGCGGCAGACAGCCGGCAGCTTTGACCGCCACGGAGCACAAAATCGTCCGGTATGCGATCGGCAGGCAAGCCCCGTTCTCCCCGGCCGAGGCCAGCGCAGCGGCGGGTGTCAGCGAACGGCAAACCAGAACATTACTCCACCGTCTATTGGGCAACGGAGTTCTGGTGCCGGTATCCGGCGGTAAGCGGATTCGCACCTACATGCTGAATGAGGACAGCAAGAAACTATTTTTGTAGGGGGGATGGGATTACCGGAAGAGAGACTTCCGCTATTGTGCCTGAAGCCGTCGGGAGCAGCGGATAGCGGAACTTTTATTTCCGTTATTTGCGGAGATTGGGAGGGAATATGGGGATTTTGTCAATATAAAGGAACTAAAACTTCCGCTATAGACCATAAAAAAGCTCCGCTGATGATTTAACGGAAGTAAAACTTCCTCTACCCAATTTGTGGGAAGAACTGAACAAGGAAATAGCAACAAATGTGAGGGGGAAGGAATAAAATGGGGAGGGAGGGTAGAAGCGTCAGTGCTAGGCGTCAATGACGTGGCGAGAGGACCCATGAGGCAGCGGATTCGATCGCCCAGGCCGGACAGAAGCTGTCCCGTAAAAAAGAACCTTCCCCCACCAAAAGTGGGAGCAGGTTCCGTTTCGGTTTATGCGGTAAACCGGCGGTTATTCGATTGCTTGCGATTGATTCGAGTACTGGATTAATGGATTACTTGATTTCTTTCGACTTTTTGGAATGGCTTGAAATTAGTTTGCAGTGACTTGCGTTAAATCACAATTGCAAAATCGCAATGACTTGCTAAATCGCAATGCTTGCTAAATCGCAATGACTTGCGCTAAATCGCAATGACTTGCGCTAAATCGCGATGAATCGCGATTTAACGCGGCCTAACCATTAACCATTAACCATTAACCATTAACCATTAACCCCTCATTCGCCCCGGCCTGCTGTCGGCTGGACGGCGCCGCGGACGAATCCGCCGCTTTGCTCGAGGAGCGCAGCCGCTCCATCCTTGTCCACGCCGGCGAGGATCATTACGATGGCCGTCTTCACATGGCCGCCGGACAAGCGATACGCTTCGTCGATCTTATCCTGCGTCGCCTGCGTCGCCATGCCGATAATTCGCTTCGCCCGGTAGACGAGCTTCTCGTTGGACGGCTGCAGGTCGACCATCAGGTTGCCGTATACTTTGCCGATCCGGATCATCGCCGTCGTCGTCAGCGTGTTCAGGACGAGCTTCTGGGCTGTTCCCGCCTTCAACCGGGTGGAACCGAGAATAACTTCCGGTCCGACGACCGCTTCGATCATCAGATCGGCGATATCGACCATCGGCGTATGGTGGTTGTTGCACAAGCCTACGACGGAAGCGCCCAGCGCTTTGGCCCGTTTCATGGCGCCCAGCACATAAGGCGTCCGGCCGCTGGCGGCGATGCCTACGACGGTGTCGTGAGGTCCGACTCCGTGTTCATCCATATCGGAAGCGCCCAGCTCCACATTGTCCTCGGCGCCTTCCACCGCGGTTTGGATCGCGGCGGACCCGCCGGCGATAATGCCTACTACAAGTGAAGGATCAGTGCCGAACGTCGGCGGACATTCGCTGGCGTCCAGGATGCCGAGCCTTCCGCTCGTTCCTGCTCCGACGTAGAGAAGTCTGCCGCCGCTGCGGAACGATTGAATGATCAGGTCGGCCGCCGCAGCGATTTGCGGAGTCAACTGACGAAGCGCCTCCGCGATCAAGCGATCTTCCTGATTGATCAGCTTGACGATGTCTTCCGTCGGCAGCCGGTCGATTTCTCTCGTCCGCTCATTCGCTTGTTCGGTAGTCAGTTCGTTCAGCAAATTGCTCATGAAGATGGCCCCTTTTATTGGTTTTGTCCCAGCTGCCGCCAGGCTAGAAGCGCAGCGCCGTAAGCCGGCTTCCTGGCGGACGGATGGAGCGATACGTGCGGATAAAATCGGCCGAGGCCGTCCCGGAACGTACCAGCAAACCGCTTGGAATAAGTAAAGATCGATCCTGTGGTGACGAGATCGCACCGCTCGAACCATGGATCTTTTCGCACAAGCGCTGCAGCCGACACGGAAAGATCCATAGCTGCGGCATCCAGAATGCTGCCCGCCGTCACATCGCCCGCTTCGTCGGCCCGGATGCAGAGCTCGGCGAATTTGGCGATATCGTGCTTTTTCAGATGCGGCTGGTAAATGTACGTCCGCAGATCAGTGATTGCGCTTAGCCCGTATGCTTGAACGATGCTCTCGGTCAGCAAGGTCGGAGGCTCGATTCCGTCATGACTCCGCATGGCCGCGCGCAGTGTACGAATCCCGATATCATAGCCGCTGCCTTCGTCGCCCAGCAAATGCCCCCAGCCGCCCACGCGGAATTTCCGGCGGTCTCCGGTGAGGCCGAAAACGATCGACCCGGTGCCGGATATAACGATAATGCCGCGATCGTCCTGAAGCGTCGCCATTAACGCGATTTGCGCGTCATTGTTCATAAAGGTGCGGAACGGCAATTGATTTTCATTCCGGTACGATTCCATAAAGGAAAGAAACCGTCCGCGTTCTTCCTCCGTATCCACGCCGGCGAGGCCGAGGCAGACGGCGGCACATTCCATGCCCTTCGTCTCGCGGAGGGAAAATACCCGATCCAGCAGCAAGCCCATATTACGCGTGGCCTGCTCGAAGGAAACGGCGTGGGGATTGGTCGATTCCACCGTTAAGTTTCCCCATTCCTGACCTTGCTCGGTCAGAACGACCGCTTCTGTTTTGGTGCCTCCACCATCGATTCCTATTACGTACCGCACCGTGCTCACCCGCTTACATAAATGTTGTAAGGTTGTTCTCTAAAGAAAAGGTTATGCGGTTATCCGCAAAAATAGAGAGGAAATAAGTTCCGCTCCCGGTGCAGCCGGATCAGCCGGCGTCGAAGTTGCTGCGATTGGATTTGCGTTACACGTAGTATGGTCCGGCTTCATAGGAAACATGATTTCCTGACTGTTAAGCGACTCCTGATCGGAGTTATAGACAAACACTCCCCTGTATATCCAGCGGAATAGTTCAAGTATAAGAGAATGTCATGATTTTGTAAATAAAATTTATCGTATATTAAAAAATTGTTGAAATATTATTTCCTAGGCGATATAATAAAAAATGTGGAAGCGATAACATCCATATGGCAGCAATGACCCGCTGAAAGCGTCCAGCATGGACGTACGCGTAGGCCGGCATAGAAGTCTCCGAGCCTCGATTTTAAGAAGAGCGGTTCGATCGGCCGTTATCTTTAGGATGCCCGGGAAACATTTATGAATAACATGCCGAGTGCGATGCAAACTACAACGGAGGCTGCCGAAGCTAATACTACGACCATTTTACAAGGGGGAACGTGAAATGAAGTTCAACAAGTGGCTTTCCATCGCGATGATTTTCGTATTCGTCATCGTAGCTGCCGCATGCGGCAAAAAAGAAGAGCCGGCTCCCGGGGCGGGCGGTAACACAGAGCAGAAGCAAGATACAACGCCGGATACCGTTAAGGTGTGGACCTATCCCGTTCACGGCAAATATGAAGACGACATAAAAGTGCTGATTTCCGAATTCAATAAAACATATCCTCACATTAAAGTGGAGTACGAAGTATTGTCTTGGGCGGAAGGTCCGAAGAAATTCGACGTCGCTCTTAATGCGGGGAACCCACCCGATCTGTACTTCGGCGGTATGAACGGCCAATACGTAAATACAGGTCTCGCGCTGCCGATCGACAGCTACTTGACCGACGAGATCAAGAAGGACTTCCTCCCGGGCACGCTGGACACGATGAAGTTCGGCGGCAAACAATACGGCTTGCCGTTGTACCAGTCGCTGTGGGGATGGGGCGCAAACAAGCGCATTCTGGACGAAGCGGGCATCGATTACAAGAAAATTCAGGACAACGGCTGGACGTGGGAAGAGTTCCTGAGCGTTTCCAAGAAATTGAACAAAACGCTGCCTGACGGCACTCAGCAATATGCGCTTGTAACGGACGGAACGTCCCTGGACTTCCTCGACATGGTTACTCGCAATGCAGGACTGGTTGACGCTGTTGACGAGAAGGGCAACTTCATCTGGAACGACAATAAAATTACCGATGCTTTGAAATTCATCAACACGCTCGTAAAAGACGGCTATATGCCGAAAGAAACCGTGGCGCTCGCTCCTGCGAAACGTACGGAAATGTTCTACGCGGGACAAGCCGCTATTATTTCCAAAGCGATCCCGTATTACGACGTGATGATCGCCAACCGCAACAAAGATATCGACGCCGGCAAAGTAAAAGGCGAGAAAATCGAGTACATCCAGCTTCCGGTTCCTCATTCCCCGGCCGTTTCCGGCTATGGCGTGACGACAGGCGGCGGAGAAGGCTACATCGCATTTACGCAAAAAGGACAAACCAACGAGCAGCACAAGAAAAATACGTTCCTTGTTCTGGATTCCTTGACCGGCGCGCTGGCGGGCAACTCCGCTAACGAATTGTGCCTGCCGTTCGTACGGACGTCCCAAGCCAAAGCGTTCGAAGGCAAAGGACTGGCGAAAGAAGTCAACTTTAACGTATCCAAAAAAATGCGTGAAACGCTTGCTCCGCAAGTAGCGCTCACCATCGACGTGGACAAAGCGGCCAAGCTGAAGCAATACCGCGAGCAAGTGCAAAAGCCGAACTTCCAAGCGCTGCTGGCCGGCGAGAAAACGCCTGAAGCGGTAGCGGAAGATCTGAAAACGAAAGGGCAGCAAATGCTGCGATAAGCCTCGCAAACCGCAAACGAGCGTTAACAGTTGGAACGCCCTGTATGGCAGCATATGGGGCGTTCCGTTTAACGCCTCGCGAACCATCATTGGTAAAACCGCCCGCTCTCGGCAGGGCGAACGTATGCTTTTTGCAGTCAGGAGGACAGCGATGGATAACCATTCGGCTCAAGCGATTCCGGGTCCAAAGCCGCCAAATACGAAGTTCGTTCAGTTCTGGAAAGATTACGGCTGGGCGTACTTGTTCATTTTGGCCCCGGTGCTGTTGTTTTTGGTGTTTACGTTATATCCGGTTTTCTCGGCGTTTCTGATGAGTTTCCAGAAGTATAACGTCATGCAGTCCAAGTGGATCGGCTTCGACAACTATTCGTACATGATCTCGGACAACGTGTTCTGGAAATCGATCAAAAACACCGTCATTTTCACAATCGGGACAGTTCCTATCAATATCATCATCACATTTGTGCTCGCGTTTTTTATTTTCCAGATGAAAAACTCGTGGCAGACGTTTTTTAAAGCTTCCTTGTATTTGCCGGCCGTTGCGTCGGGCGTTACGATCTCGCTCGTCTGGCTGGCGATTTTCGATCCGACCGCATCCGGTCTTATGAACCGGGTCATCGGTCTGTTCGGGCTCGATCCGGTCGTTTGGCTCGGCCAATCGAACAAAGCGCTGTTCTCGCTTATGCTGATGAGTTATCTCGGTGCGCACGGCAGCGGCATTATTTTATACCTCGCCGCGATGGGCGGCATTCCGAAATCGCTGTACGAAGCGGCGGATATCGACCATGCAAGCGGCTGGGCGAAGTTCAGCAAAATCACGTGGCCGCTGCTGAAGCCCACGACGCTTTATTTGGCGGTTACCGGCGTCATTACGTCGTTCCAGGTGTTTATCAGCGTATACTTGATGACATCCGGCGGACCGAATTTCGCCACGACGACGATCGCGTATTTGATCTATGAATCGGCCTTCGTCTTCTACGACTTCGGACTCGCTTCCGCGCAGTCGTTCGTGCTTGCCGGTCTGATCATTATCGTATCGGTCATTCAGTTCAAATACTTCTCGTCGGACATCGAATATTAAGGAGGCGGTCGCTATGTCCAAGCAAGCTAAGGTCATATTCATTAGCATCGCGGCGGCCGTTCTGATGCTCTGGGTGCTGATTACGGTGATCCCGTTATATTGGATGATTATCGGTTCGTTCCAGGATTCGCAGGCTTCCGCATCGTTCCGTCCGCAGATGTGGCCGGAAATTTGGTCCACGGCCCCTTATGAGCGGTTTTTCCTCAAAACGAAAGCTTTGCGCTGGCTGTTTAACTCGCTGCTCGTATCGGCTGTCATTACCGTAACCAACCTGTTCTTCGCATCGCTGGCCGGATATGCGTTCGCGAAGCTGAAGTTCCCGGGCCGCAACTCGATTTTCTGGGTGCTGCTCAGCACGATGATGATTCCGGCTCAAGTTACGCTTATTCCTTTGTACGTCCTGGTAATCAACGTGTTCGACCTGGCCGATACGTATACGGCCATCATTCTTCCGTCTATCGTGACCGTCGGTAACATTTTCTTGATGAAGCAGTACATGTCGACGCTACCTACTTCGCTTATTCATGCCGCTCGGATCGACGCTTGCAGCGAGTTCGGCATTTTCACGAAAATTATACTGCCTATGGCTAAGCCGGGCTTGGCGGTTTTGGCGATCTTCACGTTCGTGGCCAACTGGAACGATTTCTTCTGGCCGCTGCTTGTTACGCAATCGAACGAAATGCGCACGATCCAGGTGGGACTGGCCAGCTTCCGTTTCGCGGAGGCGACGGATTACGGCGCGATTATGGCCGGAGCTACGGTCGGCGCGCTGCCGATGATGATTTTGTTCTTCGCGCTTCAGAAATATTTCCTGCAAGGAATTACGATTGGCGCTGTCAAAGGGTAATGCAAGCTTAGGAGGTTCAGGAGGGAACACATATGGCACGAGTCGAATTCAAACATGTGGTCAAAGAATATCACGACGAAAAACGGGGGACGTTCACGGCGGTATCCGATTCCAATTTCGTCATTGAAGATAAAGAATTCGTCGTATTCGTCGGTCCGTCCGGCTGCGGCAAAACGACTTCGCTGCGCATGATCGCAGGTCTGGAGCGGCAATCGAGCGGCGACATCGTCATCGGCGACAAAATCGTCAACAGCCTTCATCCGAAAGACCGCGACATCGCGATGGTATTTCAGGACTACGCGTTGTATCCGCATATGACGATCAAGGAAAATTTGTCGTTCGGACTCAAAAACCTGAAGCGTCCAAAAGAGGAAATCGAGAAAAAGGTGCAGGACGCCTCGAACATTCTCGGCCTCTCCGAAATGCTCGACCGCAAGCCGCGCGAGCTTAGCGGCGGCCAGCGTCAGCGTGTGGCCGTAGGGCGAGCGATCGTGCGCGACCCGCAAGTATTCCTGTTTGACGAGCCGCTCTCGAACCTGGACGCCAAGCTGCGCGTACAGATGCGCGTCGAGCTGTCCGAGCTGCACAAGCGGCTGGGCGCTACGATCGTATACGTGACGCACGACCAGGTGGAAGCGATGACGCTCGGCGAGCGGATCGTCGTGATGAACAAAGGCAGCATCCAGCAGATCGCCTCCCCGGCCAAGCTGTACAACGAGCCGCAAAATATGTTCGTGGCCGGTTTCATCGGCTCCCCGGCGATGAACTTCATGGACGCCCGGATCGCAGGCGGCAAAGCCCAACTCGAAGGGGTCGCCTTCTCGCTGAGCGACGCGATGGCGAAGGCGCTGCAGCCTTACGAAGGCCAAGAATTAACGCTTGGCATCCGTCCGGAGCACATCTATGACGAATACTATGCAGAGAAGATGGGAGTATCCAAAGAAAATACGATGCAGGCTACCGTTCAAGTGATCGAAAACTTGGGTGCGGAGACGCTGCTTTATTTCCGGGTCGGCTCTAGAATGGTAACCGCGCGGGTGAATCCGGAGACGGACGTCCGCCTCGGACAAATGATGACGTTCGTCTTCGACAGAAGCAAGATGCATTTCTTCGATCCGAAGACCGAGCAGCGCATTGTATTCTGATCCGGTTGCTCTTAGATGAAGATGTATAGAAGAAAAGAAACCGATGCGAAAATAAGGGTGGATCTCCACTCTTATTTTCGGTCATCCGGGTGTAAGAACGGGCAACCGGTTTCATCGGAAGCAAGTATACAGGTTCAAGGAGGAATCGAGATGCGCAAATTGAGCGAGATTGTCATCCAATCGGGGAAGCGGATCTACCAGGACATTATTTCCGTTGCCCTGTTCAGTATCATGGGGGCGCTTGTGCTCGTTCCGTTCGTCTTTTTTTTACCGGTCGGCATCTCGTTGTTCGTGCTGCCATTCGTGATCGTTCCGCTATGCGCCGGAGCGCTGCATGCCACCCACCGGATGATGAAGGGGGAGCGGCCGAAGGTGTCCGCGCTGTTCGCCGGCGCCTGGAAGTTCGCTCTCCCCTCGTTCGTCATCGCCTTTGCAACCTCGATCTTCATCCTCATCATCGTCTCGACCTGGTGGTATTACGGAGGCAAGCCGGGCATGCTTTATTTTGCGCTGGCCGTGTTCCAGACGTACTTCGTGGCCATGGTGCTCGTCTCGCAGCTGTATGCG
The DNA here is from genome assembly GCF_058135425.1 of Paenibacillus sp. MAH-35. Taxonomy (NCBI): domain Bacteria; kingdom Bacillati; phylum Bacillota; class Bacilli; order Caryophanales; family Paenibacillaceae; genus Paenibacillus; species Paenibacillus sp. MAH-35. Next base: position 261,799 of record NZ_JBYUPU010000005.1, on the reverse strand, counting down.
CTGCCGCTGATCGTGCAGCAGGGACTGGGCGTATTTACGGCGATGGGCCGGAGCGTCAAACTGTTTCTGGCCCATCCGGGCTACACCGTCGGCGCGTTTGTTCAACTGCTCAGCGTAACGGTGCTGCTCGGGTTGACCGTGATCGGTTTTGCCGCGCTTTATTTGGGGATGTACGCGATCTATTCGAATCTGGTGACGGCCAACTTGCTGGCGAAGCCGGAGGAGGACGAAGGCGATAACGGCAAAACGGGATCGTATGCCGGCTTGTCCCCTAGTGCGGGAGAGCGGCTTGACGCCTTGTCGGTTCCCGGACAGTGACAGAGATAGAGATGTTAAACGAAACATCTGCTTGTTACTGGAATGGAGCGGACTTTCGTTCCGCTTATAGAGAGAGAAACGGAATGCATCGGACACAGGAGGAGACATACGTTGAACACGAATACGAAACGTGCGCCGGAACACGGCGCCGCGGAGCATAGAGATACGGAAGCGTCGCGGGTCGAGGCGGCTGTCTCGGCCATGACGCTGCGCCAGAAGATCGGGCAGATGATTCATTGCGGTTTTCACGGATATGAGCCCGGAGCGGATATCGAGCGGATGATCCGGGACCGTTATATCGGCGGAATCATTTTGTTCGCCCGTAATGTGCGCGATACCCGACAAGTGGCTGCGATGAACGCCGAATTTCAGCGGATCGCGCTGAAATCCGGTCAGCCTCCGCTGACGATCGCGATCGATCAGGAGGGCGGCATGGTCGCCCGGCTGACCGAAGGCGTCGCGCTAATGCCAGGCAATATGGCGATCGCAGCGGGCGGAGAGCCGCAGAACGCCTACGATGCCGCGCGGATTACCGCTGAGGAGCTGCTTGCGCTGGGCGTGAACCTGAACTATGCGCCGGTGCTCGATGTGAACGTCAACCCGGCGAATCCGGTTATCGGCGTCCGCTCGTACGGCGAGTCGCCGGAGCTCGTGGCCGAGTACGGCGCGATGGCCGTCCGCGGCTTGCAGGAAGCAGGCGTAACGGCAACGGCTAAGCATTTTCCGGGCCATGGCGATACGAACGTCGACTCCCATCTCGATCTGCCGACGGTCGGGCATTCGCGGGAGCGCATCAACGAAGTGGAGCTGGTGCCGTTTCGCCGGGCGATTGCGGCCGGAATCGATGCGATCATGTCTTCGCATATCTACTTCCCGTCGTTCGAGACGAAAAAGCTGCCGGTTACGCTGTCTTACAACGTGCTCACCGGTTTGCTGCGCGAGGAGCTCGGGTTTGAGGGTGTTATCATGACCGACTGCATGGAGATGAAAGCGATCGCCGACCATTACGGCACCGTGGATGCGGCGGTTATGGCGGTCGAAGCGGGGGCGGACTGCGTGCTGATCAGCCATCGCCACGATTTACAGGAGGGAGCGATCGAAGCGCTGGTCGCCGCCGTAGAGTCGGGGCGGATTAGCGAAGCGCGCATTACCGAATCGGCCCGCCGCCTGCTTGCGATGAAAGAGAAGCGCGGTATTACTGCAGAGTCGGTCGTAACGATTGCAGACGAGTCGTATTACGCGGGCTCGGCTTTCCGCAGCGTCGGCAGCCGCGAGCATCTGGAGACGGCGCAGCGGATCAGCGAAGCGAGCCTGACGCTGATCAAGGACGAAGCGGGATTGATTCCGCTGCGCCGGGGAGAGCGTACGCTCGTCATCAGTGTGCTGGCCGCCGCCGTGTCGGAGGTGGATGAGTCGGTCGATCTGCCGGTAACGCTCGGTCAGGCGCTGGCAGCGCAAGGGGTTGACGTCGAAGAACGCAGCGTGCTGCTGGAAGAGGTCGGTTCGTCGCTAGCGGAGCTCGCGGTGCTGGCCGGATCGTTCGGGCAAGTGGTCGTCGGGACGTACAATGCATCGCTGCGCCCGGAGCAGGCCGCACTTGTACGGGCTATGATCGATGCGGGCAGACAACCGGTCGTTGTAGCGCTGCGCAACCCTTACGATATCGCAGCGTTTCCGGATGTGACGGCTTATGTCGCAGCTTACGAATCGCGCCCGCTAGCGCTGCAATCGGCTGCCAAAGTGTTGGCCGGAACGATAGAGGCCACAGGCCGTACACCGGTTACGATTCATCGGGATTATCCGGCAGGCTGGAGGAGGGAACCGAAATGATCGGAGAGCTGACGAACAAACCGAGCCGTCTCATCATCGGACTGATGTCCGGTACGTCGCTGGACGGCGTCGACGCCGCTATCGTGCGGGTGGAAGGCAAGGGGCTGCAGACGAAAGCGGAACTCGTCGGGTATACGGCAGTCCCTTATGACGACAAGCTGCGGGAGAAGCTGAAGGAGCTGTGCAGCGTCGATCACTCCGATGTCGCCAAAGTGTGCGGGATGAACTTCTATATGGCCGATGTGCTGGCCGAAGCCGCGGTCCGGGCTGCCACCGAAGCCGGGCTGCCGATGGACGAGATCGACCTGATCAGCTCGCACGGACAGACGGTATGGCATATCCCGGTAGCCGACGAACAGGACTGGTCGCTCGTCCGGTCGACGCTGCAAATCGGCGATATTTCCGTAATCGCCAAACGGACGGGGAAGCCGGTCATCGGCGATTACCGCACCGCAGACATGGCCGTCGGCGGTCAAGGAGCTCCGCTCGTGCCTTATGCCGATTTTATCTTGTTCCGTGACGAAGCGAAGGGCCGGATCGTGCAAAATATCGGCGGGATCGGCAACTGTGCGGGCATTCCCGCAGGCGGACAGCCGGAGCAGGTGATCGCATTCGACACCGGACCGGGCAATATGCTGATCGATCAGGCCGTGCACACGCTGTCCGGCGGGGAGAAAAGCTATGACGCCGGCGGCGAATGGGCGGCGCAAGGGACGGCGGACGCCGCCATCGTCGCGGAGATGATGAGCCACCCGTACTTCGCCATGCAGCCGCCGAAGACGACGGGCCGCGAGCTGTTCGGCAAAGCGTATGCGCAGCAATGGATGGAACGGATGAGCCGCCAAGGGCTCGGCGATGCGGATATCGTCGCCACGTTTACGGCGTTCACCGCCCATTCGATCGCGCAAGGCTACCGGGAGTTCGTCTTGCCAGCGTGCCCCGCATCCGAAGTGATCGTGTCCGGGGGCGGAGCGCACAACCGGACGCTGCTGGCGATGCTGGCCGGTCTGCTGCCCGGCCTGTCGGTAACGACGTCGGACGCGCTGGGTATATCCAGCGATGCGAAGGAAGCGGTGGCGTTTGCGGTGTTCGCGAACAATTTCCTGTTCGGGATTCCGAACAATTTGCCGTCGGCAACCGGAGCGCCGGTACAGACGATTATGGGCAAGCTGGCGCTGCCGGGCTGAATAACGATCGGGCGGCCGTGCGCTGCTTACGGGCAGGGCGCCACCGCTCTAAAGGAGCGATAAGTGATGATGGATCAAACGAACGGAAACGATCTGCCCCCGCATTCCACAGCTTCGATGAATCCGGAGAGAATCGCCGATGCTTTCCGGCTGGTGGATGAAGCGGTGGCGCGCGGAGATACGCCGGGTGCAGTCGCCGCTGTCGGACGCGGCGGCGCCATTCAGGCGATGCATACTTGCGGCTCCGCCCATCTGGCGGCGCCGGGCGGTGAAGCCGTCTTGCCGGTCCGTAGCGATACGATATTCGACTGCGCGTCCTTAACGAAGGTTGTCGCGCTGCTCCCGCTTGTGCTGCTGCTAGTCGAACGCGGCCGGCTGCGCCTCGGGGACCCGGTCAAGCAGTATATTCCCGCCTTCGCCGCAGAAGGCAAAGACGCGGTTACCGTCAAGCAATTGCTCACTCATACATCAGGACTTATCGCTCATACGAACTTATATTCGCATGGTTGGTCGCCCGAAGAGATCAAAGCACATATCTTTGCAATGCCGCTTAATTACGAGCCGGGGACGAAAGTCGTGTACAGCGATCTTGGCTACATTACGCTCGGCGAGATCGTTCAGACCTTGCTGGAGGAACGGCTGGATACCGCCGCGCGGCGGTATGTATTTGAACCGCTGGGCATGAACGATACGTTTTACGTGCCTGCGGCGGACCGGCTTCCCCGTATAGCTGCTACGGAATACAGTCAGGAGCTGGGCCGGCATAAGTGGGGGGAAGTGCACGACGAGAATGCAGGCGCGCTCGGAGGGATCAGCGGTCATGCCGGGCTGTTCTCGACAGCCGCGGATTTGGCAAAGTATGCGGCCATGTGGCTGGCGAAAGGACGGATCGGCGAGAAGGGGCGGCTGCTCAGCCGCGCTTCGGTGGAAGCGGCAACGCGTACCCAGACCGGGAATGTGCCGGCGAACCGGGGACTCGGCTGGGTGCTGAAGGGCGACTCGATGGACGCTTCCGGCGATCTGATGTCGCCGGCGACCTTTGGACATACCGGATTTACCGGAACGAGTCTGACGATCGATCCGGCGGAGGATACCTTTGCTATCCTGCTGACGAACCGGGTGTATTACGGCAGGGAGAGGTCGGTCGTCCGGCTTAGACATTTGTTTCACAATGCGGTTGCCGCCGCTTGTTCGGAGTAAGTCTACAGGGGCTGGTACCCGAGTTGGCTTGTTTTCTGTTCGTTATGATTTTCGGAGCTTCAGCGGGAACTTGTTCATAAATGAAAAGGGCTGTCCAGAGTTACACTTGTAACCCGGGACAGCCTTTTCGAAATGAAAGTGGGATTGTGCGCCGCGCTTACTCGAAGTACGTAAACGTCCACTCTTCCTCGGAAGCGTCCCAAGCGGTAGCGTCCGTATATTCAGGTACGCCGACGAACTCCAGCGTATATTCGATCTCTTCGCCCGGCATCAGATGAACGGATAAGCCGCTAAATACATGATCCGCTGCTTGCTCGGAATCGCCGGCCTCGTTGTACAGCCAAATTTTCACATATACGCTTTCGACAGTTTCGATATTTTTGGAGCCGGTATTGATGAATTTGCCGGTGGCCATCAGTTTGCCGTCCTCGAAGTATACGCTCGTAATCTGGAAGTCGAGTATAGCCGCTTCTTCTTCAACGGCCGCTTCTTCGTACACTACTTCGTCCTCATACACGGCTTCCTCTTCATAAACTACGGCTTCTTCCTCGTAAACGACTTCTTCTTCATAGATAACGACTTCTTCCTCGTAAACGACTTTTTCTTCGTAGACAACGACTTCTTCCTCATACACGACGACTTCTTCTACCGCTTCATCCAGATAGGTGAACTCCCAGTCGCCTTCCTCGGCGCTCCACTGCGTCGCATCCTCATACTCCGCTACGTCAGGGAATTCCAGCGTATATTCGATCGACTCGCCTGGCGCCAGCTGCACGGCCAAGTCCGTGAAGTAGTGGTTGGCTACTTCCTTCGAATCGCCGTCGTCGTTGTACAAAAAGATTTTTACATCCACTTTGTTAACTTTCTCAATCGCTCTATCCCCGCTGTTTGTAAAGACTCCTGCAGCCTTCAATACTCCGTTATCGTAACCGACTTCCGTTACTTCGAAGTCTAGAACCGCATCGGCGAAAGCGGTGGCCGATACAACCATCATCGAACAAACCAAAAATAAAGCAGCAATTACGGATTTTAGTGCTTTTTTCATTTTCTCACACTCCTAGTAGATATGTACGAATTCATGTTGATTATAGGGCAAGCCCTGGGCCGTTTCTACTAGTATTTAACATCTGACATCGGTTTTCCGGTATACTCCTGATCTTTGGGTACGGGTAAACTTCCGGCAAAGAACATGCCGTTGTATAACGAAGCGTTATATGATAGTTTGACTAGTAGACAAAGTGAAACTTGCAGGGAAAGGGTTTGGGTGAGCAGAGATGACCGTATCGTATAGTGCCGGAAACTTGCAAGAGTTGTACGATTTCTATGAGGATCATCTGAAACGGGTGCTGCTGCCGTTCTGGCTGCGTTCTACTGATGAGGAGGACGGGGGCTACTTCAACTGTTACGACAACACGGGGGCGACCCTCGTCTCGACGGACAAGTATACGTGGTCGCAGGGCCGGTTCGTCTGGATGTACGCGAAGCTTGCTTCGATGACTACAGATACTTTCAGCAGGGAAGAGCGGATCCAGTTTCTGGAACTGGCGGGACAAGGCGCGCGGTTTCTGATGAACCACTGTCTGCTGGAGAACGGGAATTGTACGTTTGTGATGGACAAGAAAGGCAATCCGAAGCGGAACGCTACGGGTGACCGTTACGACTCCAGCATATTTGCCGATTGTTTCGTCATTGCGGGGTTGTCCAAATACGCAGCGGAGTCGGGGGACGCCGCAAGTCTCGAATTCGCCCGCACGTTGTACGGGTCCGTCATGGAGAGATTCCGCAGCGGCGATTATCAGATGGCTCCGTACCCGACTCCGGAGGGCTATAAGTCCCATAACATTCCGATGATCTTGCTGAACGTGACGCAAGAGCTGCTAGAGGCGGAGGAGTCGCTTCCGGCAGCGGCTGCAGATCAGGCGGGCAGCGGGCGGCTGGAGCATTTGCGCGACAATATGAAGATGTTCCTCCATGAAATTACGTATCATTTTATGCGCGAAGACGGTGTGCTGAATGAGATGCTGGCGGCGGACAACAGCCGGGTCGACTCGCTGCTGGGCCGGTACTGCAATCCCGGTCATACGATAGAAGATATGTGGTTCGTCATCCATGCGGCCCGCAAGCTCGGACTGGACGCTTATATCCCGAAAGCGCTGCGCACGACGAAAAAAATGGTGGAGCTGGGCTGGGATTCCGAATACGGCGGACTTCTTCTCTTCGTCGATCAGGACGGAGGTCAGCCGCACGGCGACCTAAGCGGGATCGAGCATACGGCGATGGCCGGCCAAATCCGGCAAAACTGGGACAACAAGCTGTGGTGGCCGCATTCCGAAGCGCTCTATACGACGCTGCTCGGTTACAGCTTAACGCGCGACGACGATTTTCTGCGCGATTACAACCGGCTTCACGACTATACGTTCCGGACGTTTCCGAACCCGGACGAAAGCGTGGGTGAGTGGATTCAGATCCGCAAGCGCGGCGGCGAGCCGATCGACAAAGTCGTCGCTTTGCCGGTCAAAGATCCGTATCATATCATCCGGAACGTCGTCTATATCATCGAACTGCTTCACGGAATGAGGGGCGCGGAGAAGTAGGGAAATCCGTAAAAATTTTTATATTTCCCAACGGTACTTCCTGGACAGGCTGTGGTAAAATCGGGAAGAAAAGGATCACCGGAGCAAATCCGGTTAGAAGGAGGCCGCATACCGATGGCGGAGCAAACGAAGCAAACGAATCAGGTGGATGCGCAAAAGCTGGACCCTAATATGACGCTGGAGCAGACGGGGAACCTCGGGATGATCTGGATGTCGCCCAAGGAGAAGCCGTTTCGCTTATCCGGCTTTCCCTGGTTTGAGCAGGATCAAGTGTACCGGAGACTGCCGGTACAACCGAATTATCCGATTCGCCCGGAGGTTCAGCAGCTGTCGAAATCGACAGCCGGAGGCCAGATCGCGTTCCGGACGGACTCGGCCCGACTGGCGATCCGCGTCAAGCTGTCGGGCAAGGCGAATATGTACCATATGCCGTCCACCGGCCAATGCGGATTCGACTTATACTTTGGCGAGACGGGCGATCAGCACTTTTACAGCATATCCCGATACGATCATACGAAATTGGAATATGAAGTAATGATGTACGAGTTCCCGCAAAAGGAACTACGCAGCGTAACGCTGAACTTCCCGCTGTATCAAGGGGTCGAGGAAGTCGAAATCGGGATCGATCCGGGAGCGGAAGTGATTGCGCCGGCGCCTTATGCGAATAACCGCAAGGTGATCATTTACGGAACCTCGATCACGCAGGGTGGCTGCGCTACCCGTCCGGGGATGGCGTATACGAACATTTTGAGCCGCAGAATTCCGATGGAATTTATTAACGAAGGTTTCTCGGGCAACGGCCGCGGCGACCCGGAAGTCGCCCGCGTCTTGAGCGAGATTAGCGATCCGGCCCTGCTCGTGCTTGATTACGAAGCCAATGCGGGCGAAGTGGACTTGATGCGCAAGACGCTTCCTGAATTTATCCGGGTTTACCGCGAGGTTCATCCGGACGTGCCGATATTGGTGCTGTCCAAAATCCAGTTCGGCCGCGAGCGGTTCGAGCCGGCGCTGCTCCAGAAAAGAATGGACATGATGCAGATCGAGATGGAGACGGTTGAAGCGTACCGCCGGCAAGGGGACGCCAATATTCACTTTTTTGACGGCACGGCGCTTCTCGGCACGGACAGCTACTACGAGTGTACGGTGGACGGGGTGCACCCGACCGATCTCGGCTTCCTGCGGATGGCCGATACGCTTACGCCTGTGCTTCAGGAACTGCTCGGTTTTAGCCGGCAACCGTAATTCGCAATCTGCGTACGATGCGTGATTGAATCATACAACTGCTGGATACGGAAACAGCCGCAAGGAGCCCGTACCCGGTTAGAGCTTATTTTGTGCTTGTGCTGGAAAGGGACTGACGGATCGCCGGGCCCATTCAGGCACAGCACGTAAGCTCTGACCCGGCACCAGGTCCCAAGCGGCTGTTTTTCTATTCGCGCTTAGTTGCGGCATTCCAGCGCGCGGCATGCTTGCCGAGATGAGGATGCGGCTGGAACTCGGGGCCTGCGGCGACGACGAGCCGGATTTTGCGTATCCACTCCTCGAAGCCCTGATAAGAGGCAAACCGGTTCGCGGTTCCTTCCGACAGGCCGAGGAAGTAAGGTCCTTTGTACCGCTCCTCCATATAACGCAGCGCGGTGTCCATCGGCGTATACTTTTTACGCTTCCGCTCCCACGTGTCGATCTCGGTTCGGACTCCCGAGCGGATCGAATCGGCTGCTTCGCGAAGCGCCTCCTCGCGCTTGTACATCGGCGCCGGGAACCGGACGCCCATCCGTTTCAGCGTCTCCTCATGGGGCACGTACCAAACCACGCGTGAAATAAACCGGCGCTCGGCCCATCCGGCGAGCTCGGCAAGTCCTTGCCGGTCCAGCCAATCGCCGGCGACGGACGACGGGCTGTCTTCATCGTCGCCAAGGTCGAAGCTGTCGTAGATCAGCAGCGTGCCTTTTGACGTCTCCTCAGGCGGTTCGTAGCCGAACGGCACCTGGATTCCGGTTCGATCCATTCTCGTTCCTCCCTTTTCGCTAGAAGAGTAAGCTACCCTTAGTATGAGGCCTGTTGATTCGGATTACTCGCCGGACGTTACTTTCAGACCGACGATGCCTGTCACGATAAACAGCAGGAACAAGATTTTCGTCCATTCTCTCGGTTCGCCGAACAGGATCATCCCGACGATGACGGTGCCCAGCGCCCCGATTCCCGTCCAGATAGCGTAGGCCGTACCGATCGGCAGCGACTTCAGCGCAAGCGACAGGAAAAAGAAGCTGACGGCCATCCCCGCGACCGTGATGACGCTCGGGCCGATTCTCGTAAACCCGTGCGAATATTTCAGGCCGAAAGCCCATACCACTTCAAATAAACCGGCAATCACCAAATAAAACCAAGCCATGTCTCCCACTCCACTTCCGTTCTCTAGTTGTAAGATAAGCTTCTGATCGACGATGCATCAGCGGGCGATTCCTTCCCAAAATATCGACCAGACGGAACGCAGCCGCTGCTGGAACTGGTCCGGGCCGTAATAAAACATCTGTACGAACGATCCGTCCAGCAGGCAGTAATAAGCGGCGAGCAAGTCGTCCGCATCCCGGCCCGCGATCGATCCTTCCTCGATAGCCGCTTTGAAAATGCTGCGGTAGACGGCGGTTTGTCTCTTCTCCGCCTCCATGAACCGCCGCTGCAGCTCGTCCTGCAAGGAGGAAGGAGGGAACAGCATCGCCCGTTTCAGAAACGCCGCCTTTTCCTCATCGAGCAAGTAATTGCGGCACGTCTCCGACAAAATCGTATACAGCTTCGTCCCGGTATCTTCCTCCCGGACCGATTCGATCAACGCTTCGAGCTTGCGGACGTGCTCGGCCTGCACCTCTTCGTAGACGGCAAAATATAGCTTCTCCTTGCTCTCGAAATGCGCGTACAGCGACGGAGTCTTAATCCCTACTTCTTTGGCGATCGCGGACAGAGGCGTCCCTTCATAGCCGTGTGCGGAAAACAGTTTCAACGCGGCGGATTTAATAGCGGTAGCGGTTATAAACGATCGCTCCTTCCGTTCTTCTAACTAACGGTAGTTAGGTAATCGACGATACTCATGATAGCAAACCCGCGCTGGATTCGCAAGCTCCGATTGTGCGCATTAGTCCTTATCCGCCCTGTAAATCCTCCTCGACCTGCAACCTATTGAGGATTTCATCGTCATATAAGCATGCAGCTATTATCCGGAAATGGAGGGGAGTCTATGCGTCCGATCCGCTGCCTTATGCCGGTTTTTACTCTCATGCTCGTTTTTAGCTTATGGTTTCCACCTCGAGCTGATGCGAAGCTTCTTATTTTGCCGCCGGCCCAAATGATCGAAAAGTCGGATGTGATCGTCACGGGCAAAGTGGAGCAATTACAGCCTTCCAAAGAAAAGCAGGGAGGACAGGAAGCCGTCATCCTTATCCATCGGGTGCTAAAGCAGCCCGAGTCTTTCGACATGGAGCCGTTCCACCGCAGCGGTGTGACTGTAAAAGAGTTTATTTATACGACAGGCGCTGTCATTCAGGCGATCCCGCCCGTCGGAACCGAAGTGATGGTATTGCTGCAGGTGAATAACGGGGAGCTTTCTTTTACCTCGGACAGCAACAATATCGCGGTCATACAAAACAATCGGGTGACTGAAAGTTATCGGGGAACGAATTCCACGGAACATCCGTACACCGAAACGTACAATCAATTTCTGCAGGATCATCCGCTTGAAGCCGGGGAAGAGAAGCTTTGGGAAGATAGCGAAGCGGTTCCCCCTACGGGTAAGCAACCGGGGCAGTACGCGGCGATCGGAGCCGGTTCCCTGCTGCTGGTGCTGGTATTGGCCGGAGTCTGGTACGGCATACGACGGAGCCGAAGAAGCAAGCCGCCGCAGACGTAATTCAGCGGCGGCTTCTAAATGTCGTTTTTGGAATTAGGGTCAACCTCCTAACGAAGTATGGATCTACCACAGGTTAGTACGAAATCCGAACAGCGATTCTCCAAGTTTAAGACTGGAGTTGAAAAAATATACCGGTGTTACGTATGTGGAAAAAGCAAGAGTATTTCCTCTTCCAAAATCCGGAAAACGGGTAACGCGAATGGTCAAGAAAAGAATCGGCTGATTCGAGCGCCGCCTCGAACCGATTTTCCTTGAGAAAAAGGACCTCCACCCCCACTTTACCGTGGAAATGGAGGTCCTTTCGTTTGGAAACGGGCAAATTCCCCGTTTACTCCAAAATAAACCCTTTGAAGTCAACCCGCTCCGACGGTCCTGTGAAAACTTCCAGCTTGTACAGCCCGATGTCCAGATCGCCGATTACCGTCTCGGGGCTTTCCAGAGATTTAGTTTCGCCGTTGATCCGAACGTAGGTGCGGCTGTCCGCCGAGCTTCCCCGGTACGCTGACAAGCGAAGCTTCTTCTTGGAGCTCACGAACACCCAAGCGGATAGGATGCCCAGATCCGACGTATCCGCCTTCGTGCGGTCCACATACACTTTGAAGCTGCCGGAAGGGGCATCCGGCATGGTCAGCCAATCCTCCGGCACGCAGTCGAACACCCGCTGGCTCGAATAGTCGATCTTGGTGTAAGAGTCGACGGCGATCGTGCGCGGACAGAAGCGGGAGAACAAATACTCGGCTTCTGCGCGGTGGCCGGCATCTCCAAAGTGCAGCCGGTCCGAGATGATCGCTGCGGTGCTAAGCGGCGAGTAGAGCAGGAAGCTTTCGCCGAACTCGTTCAGATCGATGAGCTGCAAGCCGTATTCGTCCGCTAGCTCGCGCTTTACCTCATTGGCTGCGGAATGAATGTGCTCGCTCGTCCGCATCGGGTATTCGTCCGCATATTGCGTCAGCACCCCCGGTTCTACGGTCGCTTGGGTCGTCAGCAGAAAAGGCTGGATGCCTCGCGAATAACACCAGTCGATCAGCGTCACGATTGATCGCTTGAAGCCTTCGCGGTATGCCTTTTCGTTCGGATAGCCGAGCCGGTCGTTAATCCCGAAGCCGATTCCGATCATTTTGACGTCGCTGTAGGCGGAAGCTTCGCCGAACTCCTCGCTGATGACCTTCACTGCCCATCTGGCCGTCTGACCGCTGAAGCCGGCATTGTAGATGCGCAAGCTGTCGTTGCCGGTCGCCTGCCGGAGCAGCTCCTCCAGCTTTTTCGAGAATGCGTTCGGGGATTGGTTGTCGGCGCCGATCGTATTGCGGACCCAATCGGTTGTATTGGCACCGTCAAACGTACTGTCGCCAAAAAATGCGACCGGGAATTTGCCGCCGCCAAGCCACTCAAGCCAAGCTTCCGTAAACGTATGGATTCTGTGCGATACCGATTTTGTTAGCTGGTTCATAAGAAACTAGAACACCTCCAGTAAAAAACTATTCGTCGCCCGCCGGGGAAACCCTTCCGGCCAAACGACGGAGCAGGGATTTGCCGCCCCACCCGCGCCGTCTGCCGTCTTGCCCTGAACAGGAAGTGCGGCCCGGTGCCGATGAAGCGTCGGAACATCCAGCAGCCGAAGCGCGCAACCAAACCGGTTGCCGAACCGTCCAATTTAGGAGATTATTAGTACTGGACGATATAGCTTATTAGGGGGACTCGGATGAGACGATTGCAGATGGGCATGTGGGACAAGCTCGACCCGGTCAAGTGGCAGCAGGTACAGCTGGATATGCTGAACGGACTTGAGATTTGTCGTTATGCCGATGAGAAAAGCTTGCGGGAGGTACAATTATTTTGCGAGCGGAGCGGAATCCGCTACGGCGTGCATGGGCCGATTCTGGGCGATAACGGCTACGAACTGCCGCTGCTGAACGCCCCGGACGCCGAGGAACGACGCGAGGCCATGAGGGAGGTCGAGGCCCAAACCGGGATTGCCTCCCGCTACGGGGCCGATTACATTTTGTTTCACTATCCGTACCTCCCCGTCTTTCAACCGCCGATTCGCAAGCTGTACCGCCGCTTGCCTGGAGAGCGGCAGCGATATGCCTCCGACCGGCTTCCGCGGGCCGAATTCCGCGACATCTCCGAGCGGATGTTCCACGAGCTTGCCGAGCTGCAACATCGCTATAAGCAGCGGATTTTGCTGGAGCACGACTTTTTTGGCGAGTACGAGGATATTTTCACCGACATGTTTTTGCAATTTCGCGAGATTGGGCTTGTCGTCGACACCGCCAGGCTCGATATCACGCGGCGGTGTTTCCACGGTTTCGATCCGTACGCTTGGATCGACCGGCTCGCCTCCTGCGTCTATCTGGTGCATTACAGCAACGTCCGGTATGAGGAAGACACGTTCAGGCATCACTTGCCTGTACGGGAATGTGATGGCAGGGACGACAGCTGCGGAGATGCTTACTTGTATTTGCGTCATTTGGCCGAGCGGAATTCGGCGTTCCACCTGACGTTCGAGCATAACCATACGCTTGTCGGCACGGAGGAGCTGCGGGACATATACCGGAGGGCCGCTCAAGTGTGCGGCATCCGTACCCTTTGATTTGCACCGGACGGGATAATGAAAAACAAAAAAGCTGCCGGTTGAACGGCAGCCTGCTATCCGCAAGATCAGGTCTTTCCAACTAATCTACAATATTCCGGGTATAGTATGCGATTATATCTTTGCGGCGAATAATGCCGAGGAAGACGCGATCGGCGTCTACGACCGGAACGAAGTTCTGATCGGCTGCCAGCGCCAGCATATCGTCCAAATCGGCGTTGATCGCAACGCATTCGACTTTCAGCCGTTTCTTGATGGAGGTAACGGGGATTTCGTGCATCGTATCGAAACTGAGACCGGGTGTTGCTTTCAGCTTCCATAACAAATCTCCCTCAGACAGGGTTCCGAAGTATAGGCCATTGTCGTCCAAGATCGGAATCGCTGTATAGTGGCTCGCCTCCAATTTATCCATGGCTTCCTTCATATTAGAGGATGTCGTGAGGTAAGAGACCTCATTTTTGGGATATAAAAACGATTTGATATCCATTGCATCACGCTCCTTTGGTATATTAAATCATATTTCGTTTCGGAACGCATGTAAAAGTGACTGAAGCATGTTCTGATGCTGAAAGGGATGTCGACTGACAAAAACATAATCCGAATCAAGTCCATGCAAGTAGCGGGCTTTTTTCCGTTTTGTGGAAGCGCAGCAAGTGACCGAGTTTACAAGCGATGGGCCGCCCTGAACTCAGACGGTGTCTTCTGCAGCTTTTTGACAAACAGCCGGCTTATGTACGAGCCGTTGCGGTATCCGCATTTTTCTGCGATGTCTTCCAGGTTCAATGTCGTTTCCTGCAGCAGCTTGCAGGCTCGTTCCAGACGCAAGGTCGTCAAATAGTCAAGCGCAGTCATGTTAAAGGCCGCCGAAAAGCGCCGGGAAAATTGCACGGGAGTTAAGCCGTAGGCAGAAGCGACCCTGTGCAGGTTCAGCTCTTCGAAAGCCTGCTGACGAATGGTCAGCGCCGCTTGATCCATAAGCGGATCTGTGGTGGGCCTGTCGAGATGAAGAGGGACAAGATGGCGCTCCGTCATAAACATAAACAGCAAATCGTCCACCAGGTGCTCGACCCATCGAAGCACGGGTTTCTGGGCGCTGGCGTGTGGGAACGAACGCAAGTAACCGAAGACGGATTGCAGGCGGTTCGTACGTGCCAGCGGCAGACGGCAAGGCAGCAAATGCCGTTCGGCCAGCGCCGCAGATACCACTTCTCCCGTATCGCGGTGAACCCAATCGAAATGAAAATAATGAAACGACAGCGGCATCTTGATGCGGCGCTGAAACGAAGTCTCCGGCGGACACAACACCAGATCTCCGGCGGAACCGATCCCCTCCTCGTCCCCGATGCGATAGGAAAATTCCCCTTCCTCGACGGCAAACATGCACCATTTCGGATAGGAGGTGCTTTCGATTTCGAAAGTCGTTTTGCGGTTCCAGTAAATGTAGGCGAACATCTGGGCGCGCACCTGCCATAATTCGATCATTTTCATCACCTGCTTTATTGAAAGAATGTCTACACTCTATTATAAGTTTGTGCATGTTCATGTAAAGCTTTCGGATTTACACTTGAAACATCGTATACGAATCAATTCAAATGGGAGGTCAACGAAATGACTCAATCAATGGCGCACGGCAGCGGGAGAAAACAGACATTACTCGCGATTTCAGCAGCAGTTGTTTTACTGTCGGCAGGATGCGGCTCGGCGGGGGATCTCGGTGAAGGCGCAGGAGTGAAAAAACTTTCAAACGAACTGAAATCGGTTACAATTAGTGCCGCACTGGACAACACGAACATTGATGCGTTTACGGAGCAAACGATCAAAGACGCGCTGAAGGTAAAATATCCGCATATTACTTTAGACTTGATCCGTCCGGGAAAGGGCACGACATTGGCTGAGCTGATTACGGCGGGAATGACGCCCGACCTTATTTTTACTTTTAATGGAAACCTGGCTCAGTACCGGACAAAACAGCTGGAGTTTGACCACCGGGAACTGGCAAAAACGCAAAATTTCGATCTAAGCCGGTTTGACGAGACGATGATCCGGGACACTCGGGTGAGCTCTCCCGGAGACGAGTTGTACGGCATTCCGATCAGCCGCAGCTTCCATGCCCTATATTATAACAAAGATTTGTTCGACAAATTCGGAAGCGCTTACCCGAAAGAAGGGATGCTGTGGAGTGAAGTGGTGGAACTGGCCAAAAAGGTCACGCGCCTGGAAGGCGGCGTGCAGTATCGGGGCATCGATCCGGGGGCGGGCATTATTTGGATTTCCCAGCCGTTGTCGGCTGCCGCGGTAGACTACAAGACCGAGAAAGCTTCCGTCCGCACGGATCAGTGGAAGCAAGTGTTTGAGCTGGTGAAATCGATGTATAAGATACCCGGAAATATGATTCAGCCGGGCCATACGCCGAACAATGACTTTATGCAGGAAAAGAATCTGGCGATGCTCGCGAGCATGAATTTGTTTTCTGCATTGGAAACGCCGACAAAGGAAGGTCTGAACTGGGATGTGACGCAGTATCCGAGCTATCCGGAGCGGAGAAACATATTTGCCAACGCCAGTGTACAAGTCATGGCGATTACGCCGACAAGCAAAAACAAGGAGGATGCGCTGCGCGTGATTGAGGTTGCGGTATCCGATGAGGTGCAAAAGGAGCTGTCTGCCGACGGTCAAATCACGTCATTGAAAAGCGATGAGGTTAAGGCGGCTTTCGGCCGCAGCAAGCCGTACCTGAAAGACAAGAATATTCAAAGCATTTTCAAAAGCTCCCCGGTCCCCTATCCGATCGCTTCGCAGTACCGTAGCAAGGCGGAGGATATCGTGAACAAGAAGTTCGTCTTGTTCCGCGATGAACAGCTGGATGTGAATACCGCCTTGTTGCAGGCGGAGGAAGAAATCAACAACATGATCGAGACGGAGCGGCTCAAATAAAAAAAGAAGTGGATGGATGCAGGCCTGCTCGTTGCCATCCGGAGCATACTTGGCAAAACGATCAACACATTCATCGTACAGCTTACACAACGTCCACGGTCGCTGCAATATATGTTTTGCCGATGCCGGGTATAAGAAAGGGATGCCTCCTAAAGTACACGTCCACCAAATACGGATGTGTACCAAGGCATCCCCGTCTGCTATTCAGCTCGATCAGGTTTGTTACAAATGATATGGATTTACTAATCCATAAGATTTCCCGGTTGTCGGCGACAAGTGCAAGTAACGTTTTCAAGACAAGGGCATATATCTATTGCCTTTAATGAAACAACGGGACGATAAGCGAATACCCGATAATGCCCAGCATCAGAACCGTAATGTGGAGCAGCGAGAAACCGAACATGGAGTTCGCCCATTTGTTCTCCGGTTTGCGGCGGTAGCCTGACACGCTAAGAACGATCCACCAAAGGCTAAGCGCGGCATTCGTCAACGCGATAATCGGATGAAGCGACCAGAATAACACGCTGGATACCAGCAACGCCACCAAATATGCGTTCATTTGCACGTACGTTCTGTGAATGCCTTTCACGACAGGCAGCATCGGAATGTTAGCTGCCCGGTACTCTTCCATGCGCCGAATCGCGATAGCGTAAAAGTGAGGCATCTGCCAAATAAGCATCATCAGAAAAATAGCCAACGCTGCCGGATGAGTGATGTCGTCCGAGATAGCCGCCCAACCGATCAGCGGCGGCATAGCGCCCGATAAGCTTCCGACCTCCGTGTTATAAATCGTTCTGCGCTTCGTCCACATCGTATAAGGAAAAACGTAAAAAAACAGTCCGAGAAAGCCGAATACAGCGGCTAGCGGCGAAGCCAAATACAAGACGATCGTCCCGAGAAATGCTGTCGAGAAACCGATAATCAAGCCGCTTTTCGTGCCGACCTGTCCGGTTACGGTCGGTCTCGTTCTCGTTCTCTCCATAATGGCGTCGATATCCCGGTCATACAAATTGTTGAAAACGCCTGCCGAACCGATCACCAAGGAAGAACCGATCAAGGCAAACAGGATGGGACCGATCTGATCAAATATGGACAATTGTTCGACATAAAGGGCCATACACAGACCCGCGAACATCGCAATTAAGTTCGATTTCACAATGCCGATCTTAATTGTATCGAATACAACTTTAGTGAACGATCTCGTCCGTATGTCGAGACTTAGTGTCTGTTTTTGTACGCGCTCCACGAGATGCCCGCCCCTTCCTATATTTCTCTCCATCTAATGTTACCATAAATCGCGTTCATATTTCCGGTTTGCCAGTAAGGAATCATTATTTTGTCAAATTGTTATGGCGCAAACGTGTCCGTAACGGTTATTTGCTATAGGATTTAGAGAGGAAGCGCTCGGGACGGATAGCCGCCGTACTGGAGGCGGATAGGGAAGCGGCGGCGGTCGGGTGGAACGAACCTGCCGGTTGCGGTATAGTGGGAGAGGAGGCCGGTTTCCGGACGAAGGCCTTCCGACTACCGTAACGGAACAAGGAGAAGACGCCATGCTGTTCATCGATAACCGCGGCATTACCGACCCGGCGCTTAACCTGGCGCTGGAAGAATACGCTCTGAAAACATTCCCGGCCGACGAGGACTATTTGCTCTTTTATATCAACGAGCCGTCCATCATTATCGGCAAAAACCAAAATACAGTCGAAGAAATAAACGCCGCATATGTGAAGGACAACGGCATTCACGTCGTTCGCCGGTTGTCCGGCGGTGGAGCCGTCTATCACGATCTCGGCAATCTGAACTTCAGCTTTATCACGAACGACGACGGCAAGTCGTTTCACAATTACCGCAAATTCACGGAGCCGGTTGTGCAGGCGCTGCGTGGGCTCGGGGTCGAGGCGGAACTGACCGGTCGCAACGATATCCAGGTCGGAGAGCGCAAAATATCCGGCAACGCCCAATATTCCACCAAAGGCCGGATGTTCAGCCACGGTACGCTGATGTTCGAATCGCAAATCGACAATGTTGTATCGGCGCTGAATGTAAATCCGGAGAAGATCAAATCGAAGGGCGTCAAATCGATTCGCAGCCGGGTGGCGAACATCTCCGAATTTCTGCGCGAGCCGATCGTGATCGGGGAATTCCGGCAACGGCTGCTGGGGTCCATATTCGGCGGTACGGACATTCCCGAGTACAAGCTTGCGGAGGCGGACTGGGAAGCCGTCCGGAAACTGGCGGACGAGCGGTACCGCAACTGGGATTGGAACTACGGCAGATCCCCTTCGTTTAACGTCCGCAAGACGCTGCGGATCGAGGGGGCTGGCACGTTCGACGTCCGCCTGAACGTGGAGGGCGGCAAAATCGCCGAGGCCGCCGTATTCGGCGACTTCTTCGGAGCCTGGGACGCGCAGGAATTCGCGGACAAGCTCGTCGGCGTCAAGTACGACGAAGAAGCGGTCCGGGCGCTGCTGGACGAGGTGGATCTGACCCGGTACTTCGGGGCGGTCACGAAGGAGCAGTGGCTGGAGTTGATGTTTTAGCATCATCGCCATCAAGCGTTCGATAGAGAGGCCGGTTGCTGTGGATAGCGGCCGGCTTCTCTATTTAGTTTGCTAGGGGGCAGCCGTGACTCTGCCGAGGGTGCCACAGCCTTGGGCGGGGGTGTCATAGCCTTGGCAAGGGGTGACTCAGCTGCTGAAGGTGTCTGAGTCTGCCGAAGGTGTCTCAGCCAGCTGAAGGTGTCTCTCAGCTAACGAACTCAATCGCGCTTATTGCCGAGAAAATGGCTTCTTTTTTGATGTAACGAACTCCAGCAGCCTTATGGACGAGTAAATAGACGGGAATGAAATCGCAGGATCGTAATAACGCCTATGTAGTTCGTAGCAATGCAGATCGCTACAAGTGGACTCAATAAGAGTTATTGAGTTCGTAAGCCGTACGTACGATAACGCTGCTTACCGCTAACCACTAGCAGAAGCTGAAGTTCGACCAACTTATGAAGAACCCGCCTCGCATGTTGATCCGTGATCCGCAAATGAATGGCCAACTCCGAAGGTGTAAACGGTCGAAGCAGCCGCCTCGCATAACGAACGGTTTCCGCCTCCAGCCAAGTCAAAGGTTCGGGCACATCCATAGCAACAAACTTCCCGATAAAGGAAAGGACAAGCTGCTGGCAACGTTTGGGTTCATCGGTAATGGACCCGTAAGGGATGGAAAGAAACATCCACTCGTCCAGTGTCAACAAGCAATGCCGCCAGCATAAGTCCTTAAAGCGTCTCACATCGAGATCTCTTGCATGCGATCCGTAGCCTTGAATCTCGATGCCTCCTTTTACGCCGCCGGGCATATAAGCCAGATCCAGATAGCGATAACCGTTGTGGAAGTCGCGTACTTCCCATTCCGGATACAGATGGTTAAAGTTTTTTACAGCCGGAAACCAGACGGAGCGTAGAAACTCGTGAGTACCGTGGCCGAGTCCCTTCTCCAGTAGTTCGACTCTTCTATGATTTTTTTCATGGGCAATGGCCGACCGTACCCATTCCTCGTAGGCTTGTTCAAATCTTGACATCGAATCCCACCTCTCTCTACTTAGGCTAAAAATAAAGAAGCCACTTTGACACAAACCCACCAGTCAAGGTGCAGCGTGTATCAAAGCGGCGTGTGCTTCACAACCGAACGTATATTTCAAGTATACCCGGATTCATAGAAAATTCAATTACCGATTGTGCTCTGAATGGGGTACGGCGTTTAGGGGGGAGAACGGCTATCCGGTCCGTTTCGGTTCGGGATTCGTCGGCCGTTTCGGGGGAGGCCGGAGCTTGCTGATGGCAGCTTTTTGGAGGTTTTCCAAAAGGACCAATGAGGCCGAATAAGCGTTGGAAGGACAAGCTGCTCCCAGGCCGCGCCGCTCGCGATCCCGGCGTGCGGTGCCCGGTCACACGTCGGCTGTCCTGCTGGCAACGCTTGGGTTCATCGGCAATCCAACGAAGGGCTCGTTAGAAACCCGATGAACGGCTCTTTAGAAACTACCATTTCTGAAAAAATTGGTTTCCGCGCCGCCGTCCATCTCCTACCAATCGGTGCACTTGTCCAAGCGCGTTGAGAGATTGCTGCATATACTGGCAGCATATGACGTACGGGAGGTGGAGGTACATGGAAAAACTTCTCACTCATGCAGGAGGAGTTCTGGCCGGATATGTGCTGACCGAGCTGCCGCTCGACGGTACGATGATATCCAGCCTGGAACCGGTATTAGACGGCGTCGGCATCGTCTCTATGGTCCTATTCTCGGGAACGTTGATCTACAAAGCCGTGAAAACGTTGATGGGCAAATAATTATGGATACGCGCTGCGCGCTGTAAGGCGCAGCTGCGAAGGACCGGGGACCAATTGGCCCCGGTTCTTTTTAACGTTAAAGAATGTTTAAGTTTACTAAAGCGTTAAAGTGGTAAAATGGAACATTCTTTACCCGCCGATCAGGTTCGGCTCACCGAAGCACTGTCTTGCCTGCATAACGAGCACCGCTCCTTGGAATGCGCAACGAATAAAGCTTTTCCTATTTTTCGTCCAATTAGGAACTCGAGCGTTGGCTGAGTAACCTGTATAATGGTTGTATTCAGGTTAAAGTTTAGGAGGCAACCATCATGCCGGAACAAAAGGAAACGTTAGCAGCGTTTACCGACCACGGCGTTCCCGTACCAGCCAACGAAGGGCGTACGGCGGCCATCTGCACGAATCGCGAAGGAGAGACGCGTCTGGTAATAGCGGCACGCGGTTATGTCGTTATTGTAAACCCGCAGGAAAGGACCAGTCTGCAGGTGCCGTTTCCGGAGCAGCATGTCGATTACCCGTTTGCTTCCTATAGCAGCGAGGACGGGATGTTTTATGTCGGAGCGGGCGGGATGTTCATGGTGCTGGACCCGTTCCGGGGACGGTTTACCGATTACGCCCGGCCCGGGCTGCCCGGAGAAATCGTCGGCTTCTGCTTCGCGGAAGACGGCCGGGGGACGATCTATACAGCCTCTTATCCGCAATGCCGTCTAATGAAATATGAGCCGGAGCGCAAAACGCTGACGGTGATCGGACAGCTGGACGCGGAGGAGAAATATCCGTTCAGCCTGGCCGTGGACGCCTATGGCTGGATCTACGGCGGGATCGGAACCGAGCGCAAAACGATCGCGGCCGTAGACCCGGTGACGCTGCAAGCCCGCTCCCTGGTGCCGGACGGCGAGCGGCGGAAAGGTCAAGGGAAGGTGCATCGGGGCGCGGACGGCCGCGTGTACGGTTATTATGATACCGAGTCTGGCGGGTCTGAACCGCGGTGGTACCGGCTGGAGCAAGGGCGGATGAGTCCCGTAACGGCCGAGCAAGTCGCGAAGAGCGCCTATAGCGGAACCGGGTTTGAGACGGTCCATCGCGCCTTCCCGCATCCGTGGGTGCTGCTGGAGATGAGTCTGGCGGAGAAGGAAGTCGTCCTGCTGGACCAGTCTTCGGGCCAAAGCTTCCCGGTCCGGCTGTCGTACGAGACGGACGGCGCCGACTTGTCGCCGCTCGTGGCGGGTCCCGACGGCCGCATCTACGGCACTTCGAACCACCCGCTCCAGCTGTACCGGTACGATCCGCACTTCGGTGCCGTGGAGAACTTCGGCGGCAAGGCGATTGAGAAAGGCGGCGGCGGCAACATCTGCGCCTATGCGGTGCTGGGCGGCCGGATTGCAGGAGCGGCTTATGCGGGAGGTCACGTCCATCTTATCGATACAACCCGGCCTATCGTCACCGATGCGGCGGCGGAGGGGCGGAACCCGCAGCTGGTCGCATCGCAGGAAGCGATCTACCGCCCGCGCTGCGCGCTGGCGCATCCAGACGGAGAGCACGCCGTATTTGGCGGCTATGCGGGATACGGTGCGATCGGCGGCGGCTTGTACATACGCAATGTGACAACCGGCGAAGACGAACTGCTGCCCAACGAGCGTCTTGTTCCTTACCACAGCACCGTTTGTATGGTCGCGCTGCCGGGCGGCGATTTATTGTGCGGCACGAGCGTGGAAGCTCCGGGCGGAGGCAAGCCCAAAGAAACGGAGGGGAGGCTGTACCGGCTCGATTGGCAGGCGAAACGGGTCGTCTACAGCGAAGTGCCGGTGCAAGGGGAGCCGGAAGTAGCTTTGATGGAAATCGACGGGCAGGGCAAGGTCCATGCGTTCACGGCGAAACATTATTTCGTATATGACCCGATGTCGAGACAAGTGATCCATACCGAGAATATCGAGGAGATGGGCGGTGTCGTACGCAACGGCCTTGTGAAGGATGAGGCGGGGCATATATACGGAGTCCGAACCCGAACGTTTTTCCGGATCGACACCGGCTCCTTCAAGCTTGTGCCGCTGCATGCGGAACCGCCGGCCATTACGGCCGGGTTGGCTTATGTGGACGGCCGGCTGTACTTTGCGTCGGGCAAAAGGTTGTGGAGCATGGCGATCCCCGGCTATCAGCGCTGATGTCCGAGTTGATTTGCTTCTTAGGCGATGGCGAGTGAAATTGGGAATATAACGAAAGAAAGCCTGCGAATGATTTGCAGGCTTTCTTTCGTAGGTACGCCTATTTGGTTAACACCTATTTGGTGCAAATGCTTATCTCCCGAACGTTTCCTGCTCCTTGCCCTTCACCCAGATGCGTTGAAGCTGAAGCTCCGGATCAACGATCAGCACGTCGGCTTGCTTGCCCGGGGCGAGACTGCCCGTCCGGTCGAAGAGACCGAGCTGGCGCGCCGGATTGCCGCTCATATAACGGCTTGCCTGCGGGACGGTGACGCCGACTTTGCCAACGACGTACTGCAGCGCTCCGATCATCGTCAGCGTGCTGCCCGCGAGGCTGTTGCCTTCCTTCAGCGTAGCGACTCCGCCGGAGACGATAACCGCCAGTCCGCCGAGATCGTACTCGCCGTCCTCCAGTCCGGCCGCCGACATGGCGTCCGTAATCATGAGGAGGTTGTCCTCGGTTTTCGTTTTGGTCAGCAGCCGGATGCAGGCCGGATGGACGTGATGGCCGTCCGCGATAATCTCCGCCCGGATGCGGTCGTCGGTCAAAACGGCGCCGACGGTGCCCGGGTTGCGATGGTGAAGCCCAGTCATCGCGTTATACGTATGCACCGCCTGGTTCAGCCCGGCGTCCGCAGCCGCGATCACCTGATCGTAAGTGGCGTCGGTGTGCGCCGCAGCCGCGTTGATTCCGTTCGCGCGCAGCCACGAGATCAGCTCGAGCGCGCCTTCCGTTTCAGGTGCAAGCGACAGCTGCAGGATGAGACCGGGATGTTTAGCGGTCCATTCCTCAAGCCACGCTTTTTGCGGAGGGACGATGAAGGCCGGATTTTGCGCGCCTTTCCATTTGAGGTTAATGAATGGTCCTTCCAGATGAACGCCGACCACCTGAGCGTAGGGCATGTCTTTCGACCGGTAGGCGGCGACGACGTCCAGCACTTGGGAGAGATGATCCTTAGGTCCGGTCAGCGTCGTAGCGACGATGGAAGTCGTCCCGTGGCCGGCGTGGAACCGGGTGATCGTGTCGATCGACTCCTTCGTCGCGTCCATCCAGTCGGCGCCGTAGCCTCCATGAACGTGAACGTCCACAAAGCCCGGAAGCACCCAGCCGCCTTGCGCGTCGACCGTCTCTGCATCGCCGCCGGCGTACGGAGAAGCGCTGATCGACTCGATGATTCCTCCATTCAGAACGATGGTGCCGCCGTCGATAACTTCTTGCTCGGTGACGATTTTTGCATTGGTGATCGCGATTTTTCTGCTCATGCGTTCAACAGCCTCCCCGCTTCGGTGTCGAGCAGAACGACGACATGCGGGTGCGTTTGCAGCAGCGATGCCGGGCACTCGGTCGTAATCGGGCCCTGCAGCGCCTTTTGGACGATTTCCGCTTTGTCCGCGCCGCGTACGACGAGCAGAATCATTTTCGCTTTCAAAATCGCCCCGACTCCCATCGTCAGCGCATGAGTCGGCACCTGGTCGATCGAATCGAAAAAGCGGGCGTTCGCCTGGCGGGTCTCGTCCTTCAGCTTGACGATATGAGTGCCGCTGACGAGCGAATGGTCCGGCTCGTTGAAGCCGATATGTCCGTTATGGCCGAGGCCGAGAAGCTGCAGGTCGATCTGCTTCGCGTCTTCGAGCAGTTGGTTGTACCGGGCGCATTCCTGCTCCAGGTTTTCCGCGTTGCCGTTCGGAAGATAGGTGCGTTCCGCAGCAAAGTCGACATGGCCGAACAGGTGATGCTTCATATAAGCATGGTAGCTTTCCGGATGATCCTCAGCAATGCCCACATATTCATCGAGGTTAAACGAGGTGGCCGATTTGAAGCTGACCATCCCTTTGTTGTACGACTTGACGATCTCTTGATAGATCCCGACCGGGGTTCCGCCGGTAGCAAGACCGAGCACCGCCCGCGGGTTGGTCTGTACGAGTCCGGTGATGATGCCTGCGCCCGCTTCGTTTAATTCCTCGTTAGAGCGGAAAGTTAAAATGTTCATCGTGTGTGTTATCTCCCTTTTTCTTTGCGGTATTTTTTGACCATCTGATACGACTGCTCCAGCTTGGGCACATATTCGTCGAACGATTCCGTGACCAGTCCGGTAAACAAAATATCGACGACATGCAGTTGCGCGATTCTCGAAGCCATATCCCCCCGGCGCATTCCTTCTTCCAGCGAAGAGGTGTATAGCGGAATATCGGCAAGCGACGACAAGGTGTTCGGCCCGTACTTCGTCAGCGATACGGTTGCGGCTCCGCGCTCCTTCGCGCACCGGAGCGCATCGATCGTCTCCGGCGTTTCACCCGAATACGAGATGGCGAATGCGGTATCTCCTTCGCCAAGGATGGATGCCGACGTAATCTGCATGTGCGGGTCGGAAAACGCGGTCGCCCTGCGGCCGATCCGGACGAGCTTCTGGTAAAAGTCTTGAGCGACGACTCCGGATGTAGCGACGCCGTAGATATCGATCTGACCGGCGTTTCGCAGCGCGTCCAGCGCACGTGCGAGCTGCTTCGGGTCCAGCAGGCGGGATGTATCGGAGATCGAGCGGATGTGGTTCGCTTCCATGGCGGCCACGATGCTTTCCAGCGTATTGCCCGCGACAATGTCCTGATACGAGTCGGCCGCCGGTTGCAGGGCGAGCTCGGTGGCGAGCTGCAGCTTCAGTCCGGCGAAACCTCCCGCATGAAAGTTTTTGCAGAACCGGGAAACCGTAGCCGCACTCGTCTGCGACTGGTCCGCCAGCTCCGTTATGCCGAGCCGTACGACGAGCTGGGGATGCTCGGTTATAAACGCGGCGATCGTCTGCTCCTTCGGATTCAGCTCGGGCATTTGCTCGCGGATCGATCTTAGCAAATCGGACATGCGAGCGTGTCACCTCTTTCGGAATGCGGCTTAAACGGGATGTTTGATCTGGGGTGTGAAAATAATTTTTGTATGATTTTATCATACACGAAAATCATTTTCTTAGCTACAGTCATTTCCTTTACAATCCTCTTATCCCGGTCATTTGACAATCCGTCTGAAAACATGGTTTGATTAGTATTATTTCCTCAAATCTACCGTTGCAAAAGGGGACCGACAAAAGATGAAACGAACTTGCCCGGAAGCGATGCTGTTCGACCTGGACGGAACGCTGTTCCAGACGGAAACGCTGCTGCTGCCCGCTTATGAGGCCGCTTTCGAGGAACTGAGACAAGAAGGCACCTACACGCTCGGCACGCCACCGAAGGAACTTATCTTGAGCAGTCTCGGTATGCTCCTGGAACATATATGGGCGAGAGTGCTGCCCGACAGCGACGAAGCGGTTCGCCGCCGCGCGGACGAGCTGCTGCTCCGCCATCAGACGGAAGGGCTCCTTCGCGGAGAAGGGGTTATGTACGAAGGTGTGGAAGAAACGTTAAGAGCGCTGCACGCCAAAGGCGTCAAGCTGTTCGTTGCCAGCAACGGGCTGGAAGGTTACGTGAAGGAAGTTATCCGGCTGAAAGGATTGGACGATCTGTTCACCGGCCTATACAGTGCGGGCGAATACAAGACCCGCTCCAAGGTGGATCTGGTCAGGCTGCTGCTGGAGCATCACGGGGTCCGTTCGGCCTGGATGGTCGGCGACCGTTCGTCTGACGTGGAAGCTGGGAAGGAGAACGGCTTGCCGGTCGTCGGCTGCCGTTACGCCCAGTTCGGGAAAGACAGCGAGCTGGATGGGGCCGATATGATCATTACCCAATTCAGCCAGCTGCTCGATCTTGTCGAGTAGACGCACGAAATTGCAGCACACAAAGGATTGTCCCAAAAATGCTCGCATGACATGGAGCGCCGCCCTTTCCAAACGAAAGGACCTCAAATTCCACTGAACGTGGAGACTGAGGTCCTTTTTTTGAGGAAAACCGGTTCTAAGCACGGCTCGCATAATCGAAAAAAATTCTGGAGATAGCCCCTTTTTGGTTGTATTTGACAAAACAGAGCTACATCCACTTGACCTGACAACCTGGTTGCTAGGTTGTGAACTTCTCACGGGCTGCCTTTTAACTGCCGGATATGTTTGGTGCGCGAATCGGCTCTTATCGTTTGATTGGAGCCGACCTGCAGCAGGGCAGAAGTCGAGACGCCGATGATGTCCACATCTCCAACTTTAATGTACGGACTGCGGTTCACAACGTTAAAATCGACTTGTTCGTATACATCCGGCTGGGGGATCGGCTTGGCAAAAATCCGGTAGTCGTCAAAATTCCCTTCCTTTGAATGGTAGGAAGCAACTTCGCGCTGCACCGCCAGCGCCTTATTGCGCAAATTGATGTCGACGATATCGCCGATAAGAATAGTAGAGCTTAGCACAACGTCGTTGATGTGGATGTTACGGACGATCGAGATTCTTGCCATTTCTTATTCCAGCGTCAACGGCACGATGGGACCGACTATCAGCGATTCAGGGGGCGTATCGAATATGGAGGACAACGTAATGACTTTCGTATCGCCGATCAATAAGACGGACGAACTGGCAACGCCGGTAATTTGAATAGAGCCTACCGTCAGTTCCTTGTTCTCGACGCTAAACTTCATGTCCCTCATCCCTTCTTCTTATGATGCTGAATATGCCGGTCGATCGCGACCTCGATATCGGATTTCAGCTTTTCGTAGATCGCCTGCTCCTTCCGGTTCGGGTGTTCGTCCTGGCCGCGGCCGAGCGGCATCGACTTGATGTAATTTTCGATGCGGTTGTCGACTTGTCCCCGGATGTCCCGGATCATCGTATTCCGGTAGTCGTGCCCGATAATCATCTGATACTTCTCTTCCATGCTGCGGATGTAGGCCGGACATTCGTCCGAGAGGTATTGTTCAATCCGCCGGTTTACGCATTGGTACAAATCTTTATTGTATGTGACCGTCTCCACAGGATCTCCATCGACAGTCAAATCTTCAATCGTTTTGTCTCCGCCCGGCGACACCCCGATATGAAGCGTGCCTTCGAGCTTTTCGATTTTGAGCTGATCGAATTTATATTCGATTTTCTCCACGTTCATCGGCCGCTGCTTGCTTAATCGCTCCATGTCATTTTCTAATTGCTTGACTTTGTATTCGAGCTCCTGCAGCTTCTGATATTGCCATTGCAGCATGTCTTGCAGCTGCTGAAAAGGATACGGAGGTAGACAGCTCATTGTTTTCCATCCCCATAAGACGTAATAGAGGTTGTTCAAAAAGTCCACTTTTGATCACGAAGCCGATCCGAAAGCCTACTCGACATCGAAAATGGAATTCAGTCGGAACTTCCGGTGCTCACAAAAGCTCTCACTACGCTCCGCTCCTCATTTCCTAGCTTCATCCCATCTTCTCGGTGCTGAAAACCGGACTTTTTGAACTCGCACTTATAAGTATCGACCGGATTACAGCGAATCCCTGCCCGAAGGGTTGGGCAAAGGAACAAGCGGCGCTTCCGGGGCGATCTGTCCGATCGTGGGAGCGGGCTCTGTGAATCCGCCGGTGTTGTACAGCTTGGACAAGCTTTTGATGATGCCGGCACTCCCGATCTGCAGCACGGAAGAGTTTTGGACAGCCTCCACTTTCAACTGATGGATGACTATGCTTTGATGCACGACTAAGTTCATCACAACACCCGCCTACCATAAGGAAATGGTGTTCGAATCCGCAATTGCGGCGTCCAGCGTATTGGTGTTATTGACACCGTTGAACGTTTTGATATTGACACCCGTATTGAACGATCCGGCACCCGCAAATGTTTTGGAGGTGCTGGTCGGCGATAGTTGAAGAGAGTCCCCTATATGTACGATGGAGCTGTTCCCTACGCTTAAAATTTTAATATTCCCTACGATCGCCGGCATAGTTAACACCCTTAACGATGGATTGTTTCATTCTTATGCATGATTCTTCAAGACTATGATTAGGAATAAAAAAGTTGAGCGAATCCTTGCCATACGCTTATAGAGTCGGATCAGAAATATAGGATACCGGACTTGACCGAAGCTCATTTATTTGGAAAACGTTCATATAATGGTTGTTAAGTAAGGAGAGGTGGCCATGGACGATCCCAAAAAAAACTTTTTGCAAAATTTCGACTGGAAAAGCTTCGAGCAATTTTTTGGCGCCAGGTTGCCTCAAATGCCGGCTGACCGATTAAAGGATACGAATTGGATCGAGAGCTACGTCCAGGATGCCATCAAACAGGCATTTCCGCAAAATAGCGAGCTGAATCTATCGTCCAAAAAATACAGCACGGAAGTATTCGAGACGCATAACAGTGTGATCGTAAAAATTTCGATTCCGGACCAGACACAAGCCAAAAATGTACGCGTAAAGGTCGGCGCAAATGTGGTGAAACTGGAAGGGCTGCCCGGCAAAGGCAGCCAAATAATCAAACTGGGCAGCCAAGTTATAGAGTCCAGCTGCAAGGCGGTATACAAGGACGGAGTGCTGCAGCTGCATTTGCGGAAAAGAGCGGACGGCGATTTTTTTCACGAAGCTCCTATCCGGTTTCGGGATTAAGGGAGCGGTTTCTTGGATCGGGATCGGCTCAGAGGGCGAATGCGGAGTCTGCAGCCTGTAGGTTTGACAAAGTTACGAGCGGCATCGGCCGGGTCGGGCAGACGCAGCCGGTATGGCGTTGTCGAAGCAGACTCCGCTCGGATGGATCGCCGCCGGCGGGTCCCGAACGCTCTTGAAAACGAAACGGGCCGACAGGCCGGTCAGTTGTTCAGGGCAGTCAGGCTGTCCAGAACATCCGGGTCGCTCGTATTCGTATTGCTGATTAAGGAATTGGTCAGCAAGAAATCTCCCGTATTCCCTCCCCCGGAACCCGAATACGATTTCGAAGTGCTCTT
Source organism: Paenibacillus sp. MAH-35 (assembly GCF_058135425.1). Classification (NCBI taxonomy): domain Bacteria; kingdom Bacillati; phylum Bacillota; class Bacilli; order Caryophanales; family Paenibacillaceae; genus Paenibacillus; species Paenibacillus sp. MAH-35. The sequence goes on along the minus strand of NZ_JBYUPU010000005.1, from coordinate 231,884 downwards.
GGGCGAAATTTGGATCACATCGCCAAACGTGACGGTGCCGGAAACGCTGGTAATCCGAATCGGCGACAAGATGACAGACGGCATATCGCTCACACTCCTTCCGAAAAACATCTTTACTAACGATATGACATCCGGAACCGAATCATGCAGTAGCGGCGCAATAATTATGTGCATAAGCAGCTTATGCGTGGCGAGAGGCAGACGAGAAAAAGATAGTCGTGCGCGCGCCTAAACCTCGATATGCGGCCCGTGTCTCCTGCGATCAGCAACCAAGCGATCCGGCTCCTTTCCAAACGACAAAACGAGGTTGTCCCCAAAGTCGCTTGCGATTTTTTGAGATTTGCGTAGACCGTTTTCCCCCGAGAAAAAGGACCTCAACCTCCACTTGTACAGTGGAATTTGAGGTCCTTTCGTTTGGAAATGGGGCCGTTTCCGTGTCCTGCGAACCTTTTACATGTTCAGCCGAGCGGGACCCTTGCTGCCCGCGGCGCCGTTATGGAGCATCAGTGGCCGATCGGCCCGGGCTCCATCGTTTTCGGGTCCCCGGACGACAGCTCCATACGGGCGCGACCGAGCAGCATAACGAAGACAAAGCCTACGACGGTGATCAGGATCGAGATCAGAAACAGATACGAGATCGAGCCGGCCAGCGCTTTCGTCGCGCTCTGGACGACTTCCTGCGGCAACGCCTCCCGCACCTGCGGAATCAGCAGCGCCTTCGGATCGGAGAACTGCGCGGCCTGGTCGGGCGGGAACGAGGCTTCGATGCCCGACTTGTAATTCACTTTCTGCAGGACGCCCAGCACCGTTACGCCGATCGCGGAACCGATCGTACGGAAAAACGTGATGAGCGAGATCGCCGCGCCTTTGTATTGCCCGGGCAATCCGTGAAGCACCGAGATGTTCAGCACGACGAAGTTGACGCCGATTCCGAGTCCGACGAACACCATGTACAGCGTAACGGTCCATCTCGGAGTGTCGACCGTCATCGTGCCGAGCAGCGCCATCGATACCGCAAGAATAATCGTAGAGATCAGCATGATGCTGCGATACGACATCTTGTTGATGAGCGGACCGCCCAGCATGCTGCTGGCGACGACGGCGAGCATCATCGGGGTGAGCGTCTGGCCGGCCGCGCTGGCCGATTCGCCGTACACGCCTTGGATGAACAGCGGGATATAGGTTGCGCCCGAGACCATGATGATGCCGTACAGAAATCCGATCGCCTGGCTGGCGGTGAACAATCTGCTTTTGAACAGCTTCAGTTCTACAATCGGATCGGACACTTTGCGTTCGGTCGCGATAAACAGCAAAAAGCTGGCCGCGAACAGAACGAACAGACCGATAATTTGCCACGATCCCCAAGCGAACGTATCGGAGCCGGCAAGCTCGATCGCGAACATGAAGCTGAGGATGGCGACTACCAGCGAAGTAGCGCCGGTCCAGTCGATTTTCTGCTTGCGAAGGGAAGCTTTCTCCCGGTAGCCGAAATGCATAAGCGTTAATGCGACGGCGCCGATCGGCAGGTTAATGTAAAACACCCAGCGCCAGTCGATATAATCGGTAATATACGCGCCGAGCGCCGGTCCGAATACGCTCGACAGCCCGAATACGGCGCCGAACAGCCCGTTCATCTTGCCTCGCTTCTCCGGCGGGAAAATATCGAAGATAACGGCGAAGGCGATCGGCATCAGCGCGCCGCCCCCGATCCCTTGGACCGCCCGGTAAACGATCAGCTCCGTCATGCTGCCGGCGATGCCGCATAGCACCGACCCGACCAGGAAGATCACGAGCCCGAGCTGGAAAAACAGCTTGCGTCCGTACAGGTCGGACAGCTTGCCGAAGATCGGCGTGGCGACCACGGTGGCGATCATGTAGGCGGAGAACACCCACACGTAATGCTCGAAGCCGCCGAGCTCCGTTATGACCGTAGGCATCGCCGTAGAGACGATCGTCTGGTCCAGCGCGCCGACGAACATGCCGAGCAGCAGACCGGCGACGACCCAGTTAATTTTGGTTTGCTTGTGGTCCATCATACACCTCTTTTGGTAGTGGAAGGAAACGTGTTCCGTTCCGGATTCTCCTATAATAAAGCAATCGGCTTTCCGAATCAAAATAAAAATGCGTAAAAACGATTCTTTCTTGATACTATCGAACATAGGACAAACTGTCCGGATACCCCCGTTTGCCGGCCGCGTTCCATTTGGCGTATGATAGCAGGAGACGCCTGCTGGGTTAGCAGATGGAAGAAAGAAAGGAAGTTTTTAGGATGAGCGAAACGATACTCATTGTCGATGACGATCCGGCGATTGCCAATCTGATTGAAATTTATTTGCATAACGAAGGCTATACGGTTATGAAGGCGAATAACGGTCATGACGCGCTGGAGCTGATGAAGCGCAAGGAGCCGAAGCTCGTCATTCTCGATATTATGATGCCCGGCATGAGCGGGCTGGAGGTATGCCGTCACATTCGCGCCGACAAGGCGGTGCCGATTCTGATGGTAAGCGCGAAAGCGGAAGATATGGATAAAATATTGGGACTGATGACCGGCGCTGACGACTACCTGGTGAAACCGTTCAATCCGCTGGAGCTGCTGGCGAGAGTCCGCTCGTTACTCCGCCGCGCGTACGGCTTGAATGTCAGATCGAACAAAGAACGGAGCGCCGACGTGATGGCGTTCGAGAACCTCGAGATCGACAAGGCGACTCACACGGTCACGGCCGACGGCAAGCCGGTTCATCTGACCTCGATCGAATTCGGCATCCTGCATCTGCTGGCCAGCCATCCCGGACGCGTCTTCAGCGCCGAAGCGATCTACGAGCACGTCTGGAACGAGCCGTACTCTCCCACCTATACGACGGTTATGGTACATATCAGCAAGCTGAGGGACAAGCTGGAGACAGAGTCCGGCCACAAATGGATTCATACGGTATGGGGGGTCGGCTATAAATTTGATCGGTAAACTGCTCTACAGCATACGCTGGAAACTCATCGCACTTTTTGTAGCCAGTATCGCTCTGTCCGTACTTAGTCTGGCCGGCGTCTGGGCCGCGCTCGCCCTAATGTATGAATTCGGGATTCGCGCGCCCGCTAGGCTTGCCGTCGATTTGGCGGATATGTTCGGCGTTGTGGCGTTGTTCGTCGTCGCTGGCGTGTTTTTCTTTATCATCCACATTTTCCTGCTGAGCCGGAAGCAGATCTTGTACCTGCACCGGATTACGCAGGCCGTCCAGCGGATAGCGGGGGGGCAATTCGACGAGCGGATTCCGGTCCGCTACAAGGACGAGATGGGGGATCTTGCGGTCAATCTGAACAAAATGTCCGAGCAGCTCAAAACGTCGATCGAAGACGAACGCCGGGCGGAACGGACGAAGTCGGAGCTGATAACGAACGTCTCCCACGACCTGCGGACGCCGCTGACGTCGATTACCGGTTACCTGGGACTGATCGAGCAGGATCGGTACCGCGACGAGGTGGAGCTGAGACATTACGTTCATATTGCATATGAGAAAGCCAAACGGCTTCATGTGCTGATCGACGATTTGTTCGAGTATACGAGGTTAAGCGGAGGCGGGCTGCCGCTTCGATTATCCGAGGTCGATCTGGTGGAGATGATCGGACAGCTGACCGCCCAGTTCCAATACGAGATGCGGCAGGCGGGCATGGATATCCGGCTGTCGTTTCCGGAGCGCAAAGTGATGATAACGGCGGACGGCGACAAGCTGGCCCGCGTCTTCGACAATCTGCTGGCCAATGCGGTCAATTACGGCAAGGACGGTGTATATCTCGATGTATTCGTGCGCGTGGACGGGGCGGAAGCGGTCGTCGAGGTGGTGAACTACGGGGACCCGATTCCTCCGCAGGACTTGCCTCACATCTTCGAACGGTTTTATCGGGTCGAGAAATCGAGGACGGAAGATATGGGCGGCTCCGGATTGGGGCTGGCGATCTCGAAGCAGATCGTCGAGCTGCACGGAGGAACCATTCAAGCGGCCAGCGATAAGAGCCGTACGGCGTTCGAGGTAAGGCTTCCTTTGCCTGATAGGCGAAAGAAGGAGAAATAACGAGAAAAGAGGAGGAAATACGCCTTTACACAATTCTTAAAAAATTATTAAAAAAAGAGTTGCCGAAAGCGGGGATTCCGTGCAAAATGAGAGGAGGAACAATCGTCCATTTGTACCAGAGCGATTCCCCTTAGAGCGGCTTAAGTACCGGTTGTGCTTGTCGCTGGCGCCGGAACTGATAAGCAGTAAGACTACTTCGCGGAGTGGAGCGGTGCTTAACGTGCATACCGTGTACAAATTGTACCAGAAGTGTATCGCCAGAGATTTCATATTTCTGATCCCGCTCGTGCCGCTTTCTCTGTATGTGAGATTGCGCTATTATTTTTATTTGCGGTCATCCGGCGTTGGATTTCCACAGGCTGCCGACTCCAAGTGGTACTTGGATTACGCGCACAATCTGATGGCTAACTTTACGATCGGCACGCATATGAACGATATTTTGTATATCGGTTACAATTTGCTGCTGACGGTGCTGCTCGCCATCTTTAAGGACCCCGCTACGATTCTGTTCATTCAAGCGGTTACGGCCAGCTTATGCGTCATTCTCGTCTACAAGATTACGAGAATGCTGTTTAACCGGACCGCCGCTTTTATCGCCGCCCTTTTTTATTCGTATTTATGGGACATTACGCTTTGGGCGACTTATATTTTAACGGACAGCTTTTTTATCAGTCTCCTGCTCTTGTGCGTGTATCTCCTCCTCAAATGTTATGAATCCGATAATAGAATCGTGAAAGTGCTGTTTGCCGTTTCCTTGGTTTATTTGGCGTTTTTCCGTCCGGCGGGTATATTGTCCGTCGCCTTCATCCTGCTTTATATTGTGCTTCGTCTGCCGAGAAAGTCCGTACTCGCCTTCCTGAACAAACATAAGCTGGCGCTCGGAGGCGCGGCGGCGGCCGTAGTGATGGTGGTTGTGTACCTGATAGCCGGTCATAAGCTGAATGCGCTAATTACATCGATGCAGTTCAACGCCAAGATGGTCTTGTACAATATATACGCCAAAGGCTGGATCTACGATCATCCGACGCCGTACGATTACAAATATAAGCCGGATTATACGATTGACGTGTGGAATAGTTTGGTTCTTAGCTTTATTATTAATAACTGGGAACATATTCTGCACATTTATGGGAAAAGAACGGTTGCCTTTCTCGGAAGATGGGTTTGGCAAACCGATCTGAGCAGTCTTCTCGGCATTAAGCTTTTTCTCAAAAACATGCTTCCCGTTCTTTTATTTATGCTGGGGACGATTGCCGCGATGTGGAACGGAACCTTTCGGAAAGCCGCGGTTATCTGGTATGTCATTTTGGCGGTATTTATGTTTTGCATCATCTTTTTTATCGACGGCATGTACAGGTATAAGGCGCCCAGTTCGCCCTTCATCGCGATTGCGGCAGGGTACGGATTGGAACGGATCATTCGCGGTACGATTATCATCGCCAAAAAAATGACGGGGAAGTTGCTATGGAACAACAAGGGAAAATTCTCATCGTAATTCCGGCTTATAACGAGCAGAACAACATTTTGAAGGTGATCCGGGACGTTCGGGAGCATGTCCGGGACTGCGATATTCTCGTCATTAACGATTGTTCCTTGGACGGAACCTCCCCGGCGGCGAAGAAGGCCGAAGGGGTGAAGGTCGTCGATCTCCCGTACAATCTAGGGATCGGCGGCGCGGTACAGACCGGCTTCAAGTATGCCGCGGCTCACGGATACGAATATGCGGTCCAGATCGATGGGGACGGGCAGCATCTGTCCAAAGAGGTCGACACGTTGTACAATACGATGATCCGGACAGGCAGCGATGTGGTAATCGGCTCCCGGTTTCTCGACGTTCAGTCGTTCCGGACGTCCTGGTCCAGAAGACTCGGCATCAAAGTGTTCTACTATTTGTTCCGGATGCTGATCCGCACCAAGGTTACGGACGGCACCTCGGGTTTCCGGATGTACAACCGCAAGAGCATCCAGCTTCTCTCGAGGCATTATTCCGACGACTATCCGGAGCCGGACGCGATCATCATGCTCAAAAAGCATGGCCTGCGCATAAGCGAGGTAGGCGTTGAAATGAGGCAGCGCGAGCATGGCTCCTCGTCCATCACGATGATCAAAAGCCCGTACTATATGGCGAAGGTGATCGTATCGATTTTCTTCTCCTTTATCAGGACTAGGTGGTGAAAGGACAAATGGACGGCGCTCATTTGTACAGCGTTCAATTGATGGGGATTGCGTTCAGTCTGTTTTTGATCATATCCGTCTTTTTGATGGTCAGAGCCAGGATGATCCGGGAAAAATATTCGCTCATCTGGTTTGCGATCGGTATCTTTACGCTCGTCATGTCCGTATTTAAAGATATGATGGACTGGTTCTCGAATCTCATCGGAATAGACTATGCGCCCTCGGCGTTCTTTGCTATTCTTATTGCATGCGCTTATTTGCTGCTCTTGAATATGAGCGTCAGCATCTCGGGCATGAAGATGCATAACAAGGCGTTGACGCAGGAACTGGGATTAACGAAGCTGAGGCTCGACGAGCTGGAGAAGAAATTAAGCGAGGGTGAATCCAAATCAAGTATTTGATGCTTTTCGGGAGCGTTTTGATGACGGTGACGGGCAGCACGCTGCTCAAAATCGGCAGCAGAACGTTAAGTTTTGACGGTGCGATTTTCGGTGTCATTATGAGTTATATCACGTCGCCTGCTTTATTGGCCGGCTTTGCGGCTTATGCGGTAGGTGCGGTGCTGTGGGTATATTGTTTGTCCCAGTTCGACCTGAGCTACGTTACTTTCGTATCCAGCTTCCAATATATTTTGCTGCTGGCCGCGTCTATCCTGATCTTTCAGGAGCATATCAGTCTGATGAAGTGGATCGGCTGCATCATCATTATGATCGGCGTAATTTTCTGGCTGAAAGGATAAACGGCTGATGTTCAGGTGTGTTGCGTATACCGACGCCATGAAGGAACAGTGGGACAAGTTCGCATGGTCAAAGGGGACGGTATTTCATACAATTGCGTTCAGACATATATTGACGGGAACTTTCGGATACAGCTGCATCTACCAGGCGATTGTAGACAAGGATGACCGGGTCCGGGCGATTGTGCCGCTTGTCGCAGGCCGCAATCTCGGGCTCAAGAAGGTCGGAGTTTCGCTTCCGTTCGTGAATTATATGGATATTTGCGCCGAAAGCGACGAGGCGCTCCGCTATGCGATCGATTCGATTCCGGAGCTGAAATCCCGGTACGGGCTCGGCTATATCGAGTTAAGGCTGAAGGAGCAGACGTTGAACGGCGCCGGCTGGAACGTGCAGGATCATAATTATACATTCGAGCTTGCTTTAGCGGATGAGGAGGACCGGGTACTGGCGCTGTCATCGGGCAGCAACCGGAATCATGTCCGTAAAGTGTACAAAAACGACTGGTTCGGAGTTTCGTTCGATCCAGGGCATCTGGACGACTTTTATAACGTATACGTAAGACGGATGAAGCAGCTCGGTTCTCCGTCGCCGGACATCGGCTTTTTTCGAAAGTTTTTCGAATTTCTGCCGGACCACACCCACCTGCTCACCGTATTGGACAAGCAGTCCGGGGCGGTTGTTGGCGGCATGCTGCTGCTGACAAGCCCTTCGAATTCGATGTTATATTACCCGTATGGGGCGAATTTGACAGAGTACAACAACAAGTACCTAAACAACTTTATGTACTGGGAAGCGGTCCGCTTCGGTATTCGGCATGGCATGAGCCGCCTCGACCTGGGCCGGTCGCCGGCCGGCTCCGGAACGTACAAGTACAAGGAGCAATGGGGGGCGAAGCCCGAACAGCTCCGTTATTACGTCTACGACGGCGGGGCCGGACAGTCGGGACCTCCGGACAAACAGAGCTTAAGCCTGTTCGTAGAGCTGTGGAAAAAAACGCCCGATTTCGTTACAAGCCCAGTCGGCAAACGATTGATCAAATATGTTTTTCCTTAATCCGCGTTAACACTACTCATAAACGTTTCTATAATCGGAGGATGCACATACGATGAGCAATACCAACTGGAAGCAGTACTTTGATAAAAGGGCCGAAACTCATGGAGCGGCTGTCCAATCATCCGACTATTTCAATGAAGAAAGCTTTTTTATGCAAAGGGACAATACGCTTCGCTGGTTGGGCGACTGCAAGGACAAAACCATACTCGATGCGGGCTGCGGCGTAGGCGCGTTCAGCGAGCCTCTCGTCAAAAACAATACCGTATACGGCGTAGACTTCTCCGAGAAAAGTCTGGAATTCGCGGCGGCACGCGGATTAAAGACGATGCCCGGAGATTTGACGGCGCTCACGTTCGAGGACGGCAAGTTTGATGCCGTATTGTGCATCGGCGTTATCCAGCTGATCGAACAATACGAAGCCGTCATCAAAGAACTGGCCCGCGTGACGAAGCCCGGCGGCACCCTCCTGATTCAGACGCTGAACAAAGGCTCCGTACAGCGGAAGCTGCTCAAGCTGATGGAGAAAAGCAAGAAGTTCGACCGGATGTATACGATGGATGAGCTGAAGAAAGTGTTCAACAAATACGGCTTTGATCATATCGAGTTTCTTCACATGTATCATCCGTTCAAATTCGTTACGAACGGCAGATCGGCGGGAGCGTTCTCGAACATGCTCGCCACTTCGTTTGCGATAAAAGGGAGAAAGAACATTGACTAACCTGGAGAAACCGGTCGGCGGAGCGGTTAATATGCTGACCTTCGATATAGAGGAATGGTTTCACGCCAACTACGACGACATCGCGCCTCCCACCGGCAAAGGGTCGAATTTCCGGGCCAACATGGATACGCTGCTGCAGATGTGCCGGGAGACGAACAGCAAAGCTACCTTTTTCGTACTGGGCTGTATCGGGGAGGATTATCCGGACGTCGTCAAGGCGATCGCCCGTGACGGTCATGACGTCGCCTCGCACGGCTACGGCCATCAGCTCGCCTACTCGCAGACGATTGATGAGTTTCGCGACGACGTGAAGAAATCGGTCGATATTTTGGAGAACCTTACCGGCACGAAGGTCCTCGGTTACCGCGCACCTTCCTGGTCGATCGTGGAACGGAATCTGCACTACCTGGAGGCGCTTGAGGAGCTTGGCTTAAAGTACGATGCGAGCATTTTTCCGGTCAAAACGTTTCTGTACGGCATTCCGGGCGCGCCTACCGTGATCCATAAGCCGCGGGTGAACGGCAGGGAACTGGACTTGTATGAGGTGCCGATGTCGGTGATGAAGCTGGCCGGCAGAAACATCGGATATTCCGGAGGATTTTACTTCCGGTTTTTCCCCAAGTTTTTTATCGACTACGCGATCCGTTCGGCGAACCGCCAAGGGAACAGCTCGATCGTTTATTTGCATCCGAGAGAGATCGATACGACCGAGCACAAGCTGAGCCTTCCGCCGAAGGAACGGTTCATTCATTACTACAACGTAGGCGGAACCCGGTCGAAGCTGGAGCAGATTATGCGAAGCTTCCACTTTACTTCGATCTCGGATCATTTGTCGCGGAACTTCAAGCTGGAGCTTGCGGATCGGTAAGCGAACGCAGGGCAGGCAAGCGAACATTGGACTGATCAACGGAGGCGTTTGACCGCTGCTGCAGCGGTTGAGCGCTTCTTTTTTACGCCGTTTTATGGACAGCCGCTCCGAACGATTGTCTGGTATAATCAGGATGGATATCGATTTCTTAGTTAATAGTCGGAAGAGGGCGGGCCGAATATGGGGAAATTACATAAAGTTTTGCTGATTGGAGTAAACGGATTCGGCGCGAGGCATCTGAACGAGCTTACGCGCCAGCAGGACGAGGGAATGCTGGAGCTCGCAGCGGTAAGCGATCTGCGATTGTCGGAGGAAGCGTCCGCCATCGTTAAGGAGCGGGGCATCCGTCATTATACGGACTACCGCGAGATGCTGGCTCGGGAGAAGGATGCCAGCTTCGTCGTCATCTCGACGCCGATTCAGCTCCATGCTCCGATGGCCATCGAAGCGATGGAGGCGGGGTATCATGTCTTGCTCGAAAAGCCGCCGGCGGCAGTCATTCAGGATGCGCAGCGGATTGCCGATACGGCAAAGAAATGCGGCAAGCTGTGCGCCGTCAATTTCTTCACTCCGTCGAGGAAAGCGCTGTCGATGCTGACCGGGATCGCCGCTTCGGGCGAGATCGGACCGATTCAAGCGCTCAAGGGCATCTCGCTGCTGAACCGGCCTGCAACTTATTTCACAAGGACGGCTTGGGCGGGCAAGCTGTCGGTTCAGGGCGTTACCGTGCTGGACGGCACGTTCCACAACCCGGCGGCCCATCTGTTCTACAGCATGCTGAACTTGTCGGAGCGGTTATCCTCACTTACGGGACAACCGTCCGGCTTGTCGAGCGTGACCGCCGAGCTGTATCATGCGAATCCGATCGAAAGCGACGATACTTCATGCGTACGAGTGGTTACGGAGGGCGGCCTCCGGCTGCACTTGTATATCACGCTGTGCGCCCGGCACGGAGAGACGCAGCGGATTCGTCTGGAAGGCACCGGAGGGGCCGTGGAATGGAGCTATGATAATAAGGTCACGTTATGGAAAGGCGACGAATCGGTCGTGTACGATTGTCAGGACGAAGGCTTTATCCCTGCCCGTTACCGGAACTTGATTGCCGTAATCGAAGGCCGCGAGGAAAAGCTCGACGTCTCGCTGGAATCGGCGATCCGCTTTACGGTTGCGGCGAACGGCGCTTTTGAATCGTCCGGCAGCGTAACGGACATTCCGCGGCAGTATGCGGAGCCGGGCACACAGCAGGGAGATCCCGGCATGTATATCGGCGGAATTGAAGAGACCGTACGCGCCGCATTCCGCGAAGGCAAGCTGTTCTCGGAGCTCGGAGGCATCCCGTGGGCGAAAGCGTCGGAGCCTTTCGAAGTGACCGGATACAGCCGGTTTCCGCAGCAATTCCGGATCGGGGAATAACTCCGTTTCGGCTGAAGGCCGAACCTGAATACAAGGGAGCGATGTCGCAATGGAACGAATGTTTTCCGTGATCGGCTGTCAACACGGCCATATCGGCTCATTTATCGGGGAAATGATTGCCCTGGGGTACAGCTGCAAAGGCATCTACGAATCCGGCGACAGGAAGCTGGCTGTAGGGATTGCGGAGCGTTACGGCGTTCCGTTTCTGGACGATATGGAGGAGGCCCTTGCCCCGGAGATCGGCATCGTCGGCTCGGCCGCGCTGAATAACGAGAAAATTAACGTCATCGAGCTGTGCGAAAGCCGCGGCAAGCACATTATGGTGGATAAGCCGGCGGTGACTGACCGGGACGGGCTGAGCCGGCTCGAAGCCGTGATCGGACGCGGGCGCATCCAGGTCGGGATGATGCTGACGGAACGGTTCCGTCCGGTGACGATGACGCTGAAGCGGGCGATCGAATCCGGCGAGCTTGGCGATATCGTCAGCTTGTCGTTTCGCAAGCCGCACCGGCTGGCGGGGGGCGCCAGAGCTCCGTTGTTTTTCAACAAAGAAAATAACGGCGGCTTGATTGTAGATATTTTGGTGCACGACTTCGACTTGCTCCGGTGGCTGACTGGCAAGGAGGTAACCTCCATGCAAAGCGTCATGACGAAAACGATGATGCCTGAGCATCCGACCTTTTACGATGTGGCGGTCGCCCAGGTCGTCATGGAGGATGCCGCTCTGGCCCAGCTGTACGCGGACTGGCATACCCCCGACAAAAGCTGGACGTACGGCGATTCCCGCTTGTTCGTCTGCGGGACGAAAGGCTCCGCGGAGCTGCGGCTGAACGGGGACCCGGCGCTTGCCAAGGAAGAGCTGATGTTTACCGTGACCGGCCGGGAACCGCTGACCCGCAAGGAGCTGCAGCCGGTGCCGCATAAGCTGTGCGAAGATTTCTTGGGCGGGATCGAAGGCAAGCCGTCCGTCCTGACGCCGCACGATGTGCTGATGGTCAGCCGATTGACGGTAGAAGCGGACGAACAGGCGCAACTCATCGACAAGACCGCGGCGGTTGTATAGGAGGTTGTTCAAAAAGTCCACTTTTGATCACGAAGCCGATCAGAAAGCCTGCTCGACATCGAATATGGAATTCAGCCCGAACTTCCGGTGCTACGTAGCCCCACTACGCTCCGCTCCTCACTTCCTAGCTTCATCCCATCTTCTCTTCTCGGTGCTGAAAACTGGACTTTTTGAACCCGCACTATAAGCTGCTGCTGCAAATCCGATAGACGTGAGTAGGAGAAGGCTGCCGGTGGGCGGCCTTTTTATTAGTTAGACGCCACAATTACAATTGCTAAAGCGGTAAAGCTTCAAGCGTTGTTTCGGGAGCGCCGGCTGCACAGTTTCTATACCCAGACAAGCTCTCTCTTAGGCGGGCACGCATCGCGCAGAAAAGCTTTGATGAGCAGCTTTACCTACATCGTGCCGGCATGGGGAACAGGCCGTTCCTCGTGACGGCTCGGCTCCGTGCCCTGTCTGTAGGCTGACAAGAAGGAATGGGCCGACCGCCCTCACGCCGCGGATAGGAGTGGTTTGTAGCTTTTATTTTGTCCGAAAACCCGTTTGGACACGGAATAAGAGCGGTTTGGAACCGCTAAAATGCGCGAAAAGGGTGCAGACCCCATCCGTTGGCTGAAATAAGGGGTGCAAACCGCCTCTATTCGTCGCTGTTATCCCGTTAGGCCGGACATAGAGGGTGCCAGAGACTCTTATTTTGCGATTTAAGCCGCACGCACGCGGTAGCGTCAAGCAAAGCTTCAGCAAAGCCGCACACTTTCCGGCGAGCTGTACATGTTCAGCTCGCCGGAAAGCTGCTTACGGCGCCCGATAGAAGGCAACCGCTTACGCAAGGGCCTTTCTCGCAAAAAGGCTCCAGGTGGAGTCAGGGATAAATCTTCTTCTCTCTCTTATCGGAGTTTTATATAATGAAGTTGCCTGGTTACATTATCGTCTAAGGGAACGGATGGAGAATGCTATGAACTGGCTGCGAAACTACACCGGCAAGTCGTATTGGTTCAAGATGCTCATCTCGATCGGCCTGCTGTCTATTATCGTTGTGATCTTGTCATCCGCCGTGTTGTTTTACAAATCGCGCAATACGATGCTGAACATGCAGCACGAATCCAACCGGAAGATGCTGGAGCAGGTCAGCTACAACCTCAGTTTTACCGACCGGATGCTGACGAACCTGATCACTTCCACCTATATGGACCTGCGTACCGCTTACCTGCTGGATTCGGCGCAGCCCGAGGAGTTCAAGCTGTATTCCAGCATCATGTCGTTCGAGAAGCTGCAAAGTTCGGTTCCGCTGCTGCATTCCGTCGCCGTCTACAATTCCCGCAACGGCTGCTATTATTACTATTCCGAGACGAAGGTGCTGAATTGCCGGGATGACGGGATGGATGGACGGGTGGACCGGTACTTAATGAAGGCGGACCATGTGCCGAAGCTGCAGCTCGTGCCGATTTATTACAGCGATTCGGACCGCAGAATCAGCCACTTTTCGTTTTTTATGTACAACAGCTCCTCCGGCAATCTAATCGGGACGGACAACGGAGCGCTAATTTTCAACATCAAACCGGAATGGCTGTTCTCCAACGTCTCGGAAATGAACCGGCTCACCGAATATTCGGACAGCCATCTGCTGATCATCGACGGCAGCGGCAATATCGTCAACGATTTGTCCGGGAACGGCTCCTGGGACCGGCTTCGCGACCGGGTGGAGACCAGACGGCTGAACGACGGAGGAACCCATTCGTTTATCGATGACAGCGACGGCATCGCCAGTCTGGTTACCTATGTGTCGGCCCCCCAAAACAATTGGACGCTCGTGAGCGTACAGCCCTATGATGCGGTGTTTCGGGTTATTCAAGAAATGAAGGCGTTTACACTATTTGCCGTCGCGGTTATTTTACTGCTGGTTGCGGTCAGCTCGACGCTGCTCGCCTCGCGTCTGTACAACCCGGTGTCCGGGGTGCTGCGGCTGATCCGCAAAGATCCCGACCTTCACGAGCCGGCAGGGTCTGCCAGAAGGGACGAATTCGGGGTCATCTCGACGGTGCTGGAGAAAACGATGAACGAGATGCGCTCGCTGAAGCAGATGCAGGACTCGCAGAGCGGCATATTGCGCGGTTATTACGTGAGGCAATTGCTGATGGACAACCCGCACGTATCGCCCTTTGACGCCGCCGACAAGCTGTATGCCGGTTCTGGACACGGACAGCGACGTTATTCCATCTGCTTGCTCATGCTGGACGACTATGCGGCATTCCTGTACAGCCATAGCCCGGAGGACCGGCGGTTGTATACGTTCTCGATCGTTAACATTGTGCAGGAGATGATCTCCCGCTCGATGCATGGCGATGTGGTCGAAGTAGGCGGGGACCGGTTCGTCGCGCTTCTATATGACGATAACTCCGGGCAGAGCGAGCCGCAGCTCGCCGAACGGATTCACCGGTTTGCCGCTGAGGTGCAGCAGACGATCATGACCTATTACAAGCTGTCGCTTACTGCCGTATTCGGCGATCCTGCGCCGGATTATGCCCAGATCGCCCGGTTGTACAGGACGGTGGACAATTATGCGAAGTACCGGTTTGTCCATGGCAAACAGTCTGTCATCCATCCTGCGCTTGTCCGGCAAAGCGAGGAGAATCAGACGGAGAGCGCCGCGATCGAGCTGGAGAAGAGCTGGCTTCTGTCGATCCGGACCCGTAATGAGGAAGAAAGCGCGCGTTTGCTGCAAGAGCTGTTCTCGCTTATCGCCAAGTTCCGCTACGAAGAGATGATCAATACGCTGCTTTCGCTGGCGGCCGGCGCCGCGCATGAGCTCCGGATGGCCAAGGGGGAAGGGGGAGCGCCCGATCTGCGGTCCGTGTACAAGCTCATCCTGGAAAAAGAAACGATTGAAGACGTCCGTGGACTGTTCGCGCAGCTGTTCCACCTTTCGTCGGAAGACGGCATTGACGCGGCCAGCTCGGAGACGACGAAGCGGCAGCTGCTTGTCGCTACGATCCGGGATATCGTGGAATCGCGGTATACGGACTCCGCCTTATGCCTGCAAAGCATCGCCGACATGGTCCACTTGTCGTCTTCTTACGTGGGCAAGCAGTTCCGGGACGAGACGGGGCTGTCGGTCGCCAAATATATTACACAGGTCCGGATGAACCATGCGGCCGACCTGCTGTCGCAATCGGAGGCCAGCGTCAATACGGTAATGGAACGTGTCGGGTTCGTCAACCAAAGCTATTTCTTCAAGCTGTTCAAGCAGCATTTCGGATTGACGCCCAACGAATATAAAATTCAGTATGCAGGCAAACACGAATAGACGGGCAGACGGGTCGGCAGCGGCGCGTAAGCCCGTCTTTTCGCCTTTGGGGCCGCATTCGGACTGCCTGCTCAGCTGGCACAGGGAGCGGCACGGTGAAAGTACAGTCCGTTTTTACAGTCGCACGGCTTCGTTTTTTATAGGGAAAAGCCGGTTTTTGCAGTTTTCAGGCAAAGGTTGCCCCGTTTAAGATGAAAGCGTGTTCACCGTAATGGAAGATCCGCTCGCGGATATCCGTTCACAGTAAAAAAGGAGGGGACGAATTCTCATGAACAATCGAGAAAAGGTTTGGCTGACGTCCGTGCTTGCGGCGGCCATGCTGGCCGGAGGCTGCACGAAAGCGGACGGCGGGGAGAAGGCCGGGCCGGATCAGGGAAGCGGCGCGGAGCAGGCGCTGGAAATCTCCTGGTTTATCGACGGAGATGCGGGCAGCTTGCTTCCGGATAAGCCGGACGACGATTTCGTCAAGAAAACGATCGAAGAGAAGTTTCACGTGCGCCTGAAGATTCAGAGCTATCCGGCGGGAGCCGATTACGACAACAAGCTGACCGTGGCGCTGGCCAGCGGCAATAGTCCGGATATGTTCATCACGAGCGGGACCTTGTCGCAGAAGCTCATTCAGGACGGACTGATCGCCAAGATGACACCTTACGTATCGAAGGAAACGATGCCGAACTACTACAAGTATTGGAACACGAACGAGCTGGAAATGAAATCGTATCAGGTGGAAGGCGACTTTTACCGGGCGCCGCTTCCGTACAAGAAAAAACTCGATCTCGCGTATTACATTCGCAAAGACTGGCTCGACAAATTTTCGCTGCCGGTTCCGAAAACATACGACGAGATGCTGGAAGCGATGCGCAGTTTCTCGCACGACGACCCGGACGGCAACGGCAAGAAGGATACGTTCGGTTTTACGACGAACGGCAACGGCAAGTCGCTGTCGCTTTCGTTTCCGCAGTGGCGGCAGCACGGTCTCTATGCCGGGTATTACGTCGAGAACGACGAGTTTTTCGATACGCAAACCGATCCGCGCGTAGCCAAGGTAGTCGACGATACGCTTCAGATGATTAAGGACGGCCTCGTCGATCCGGACTGGTTTTTGAATAAGGCGGAACAAGTGACGGATAAAGCGGTCCAGGGCAAAGCGGGTATCGTGTATAGCCCTGACGTTAATTTTGCGCTGGACAGCAGCCCGAGCAGCGTGCAGAACAAAGCGAAGGCGCTGAATCCGAAAGCCGACTGGGTGCCGTTTAATCCGTATCCGGATAAGCCGTTCTGGACCGAGAACGAAGCGGGTTACCCGTTCCTGTTCAGCAAGAAGACAGCCGATCAGAATCCGGCGAAAATTCGCAAAACCGTCGAGATTTTGGACTGGCTGGCGGGCGAGGAAGGTTTCCTGCTGACGCGTTACGGGCAAAGCGGCAAGCATTATACGAAGGAAGGCCCGAAAATCACGATCCAGAAAGAAGCGTATTTGAAGGACATCGTCCAAAAAGGAAACTTCCTGTCGATCTACGACTTCTTCTCGCCGCCGTCGCCGGAGACGTTCGGGCTGACTGTCAAAGATCCGGACCAGACGCCGCGCGACGAGTCGATTCTTGCTTTTCTGCGCACCGGCTACAAATATGTGCCGAGCGTAGGCGCCAGTACGACACCGCCTCCGGGGGTCAACCTGGGAGAGATGCGGACCAAAATGTCGGAATATCATGCCAGAATGCTGTTCGAGGACAAGTCGAGCGCGAACTGGCCGAAATACCGAGAGGAGATCATGATCAAGTACAAAGCCAAGGACATCTTCGAAGCGTATGCCAGCCAAATCAGCGAGGCGCGCGGCAAAAAAATCACATTTAAAGCCGCTAACTGATTCGAATTCAGAGCTAAAGATGCATTATGAAAAGCGGTGTTGGCCGCTGGCGGCTGGCATCCCCCTTTATCTGTATAGATAAGCTCTGAAATTGAATTAGCCGGCTGGCGGCACAAGCGGGCGCTCGTCCTGCCGGAAGGCGGGACGGGTGTATCCGAGGGGGTAAGACTTAAAGTGCGCGTTCAAAAAGTCCGGTTTTCAGCACCGAGAAGATGGGATGAAGCTAGGAAATGAGGAGCGGAGCGTAGTGGCAGCTTTTGTGAGCACCGGAAGTTCCGGCTGAATTCCATATTCGATGTCGAGTAGGCTTCCTGTATCTGCTTCGTGATCAAAAGTGGACTTTTTGAACTACCTCTTAAAGGAGCGGGCCGATGGATAATCAAACGACGATCAAGACGAACTTCTCCCCTGCGGATTCAAGCAAGCGGCGTTCGCAGCTGTGGAGAAGCATCGCGCGCAGCCGCTGGTTTTATGTGATGATGCTGCCGGGAGTGCTGTATTACGTTTTATTTTGTTATTTGCCGATGGGCGGTTTGCTCGTCGCTTTTAAAGACTACAACCTGTTTAAGGGGATCTGGGACAGCCCGTGGGCCGGCTTCGACCATTTCCGGACGGTGTTCCAGTCGCCTGATTTTCCGGTTATTTTCCGGAACACGCTGGTGATCAGCCTCTACCGGATTTTGTTTAATATGATTCCGGATGTGGCGCTGGCGATTATGTTTAACGAAATCCGGATCGTCTGGTTTAAACGGCTGGTGCAGACGATTACGTATGGGCCGCACTTTTTGTCATGGGTTATCGTATACGGGCTCGTATTCGCTTTTTTTGCCCCAGGGTCCGGGCTTGTCACGACCTTTATCCGCGATACATGGGGGTTCAGCCCGAATGTGCTGACCGAGCCCGGACTATTCCGTCCGCTGCTGCTCGTAAGCGATCTGTGGAAAAACACCGGCTTCGGCGCAATTATTTATTTGGCGGCGATGGCTAGCATCAACCCGGAGCTGTACGAGGCGGCGGAAGCGGACGGGGCGGGGCGCTGGCGCAAAATGTGGCATATTACGCTGCCCGGAATTCGTTCCGTCTTCGTGCTGCTGCTCATCCTCAGACTCGGTCATATTCTCGACGCCGGCTTCGAGCAGGTGTACATCTTCCTCAATTCCCGCGTCTACCAGGTCGGAGATATTATCGATACGTGGGTGTTCCGGCGGGGATTGGAGCAGCTCGATTACAGCGTGGCCGCTGCTACCGGCTTTTTCAAATCGGTGATTGGTCTGGTGCTCGTGCTGGGAGCGAACAAGCTGGCCAAAAAGCTGGGAGGTGACGGAATATGGTAACCAAGCCGGGGACGGTGGCGATCCGGAAATCGAAAAGCGACAGAATCGTCGACGCCGTTATGTACGGGTTCCTCACCTTGTTCGCGCTGAGCACGTTATTTCCGCTGTATTACGTCGTCGTCATGTCGATTACGCCGTATACGGAGGTGATGCGAAGCGGCGGCTTCGTCCTGCTTCCGCAGCAGGTGACGTTTGACGCTTACAAGGAAATCTTCACGAGCGGACGCATCCCGCAGGCATTGAAAATTACGGTGACGGTGACGGTAGTCGGCACGTTTCTCAACCTGCTCGTCACTTCGCTGCTCGCCTACGCGCTGTCGAAAAAGACGGTGCCCGGGCGCAGCGGCCTGCTGCTCGGCATCGTGTTCACGATGCTGTTCAGCGGAGGAATGATCCCGACCTATCTGGTCGTCCGGTCGCTCGGGCTCGTCGATACGATATGGGCGCTTATTCTTCCGGGGCTTGTGTCGACATTTAATCTGCTGATTATGAAGACGTATTTCGAAGGGCTGCCGCACGAGCTGGAAGAAGCGGCCAAGGTAGACGGTTGCGGCGATTGGCGGACGCTGCTGCGCATCGTGCTGCCGCTGTCGACGCCGATCTTCGCCACGATGGGGCTGTTCTACGGCGTCGGCCATTGGAACGCTTATTTTGCCGGCATTATGTATTTGAATGATAAGAGGCTGTACCCGCTGCAGGTCGTGCTGCAAAACATGATTCGTTCCCCGGACGTCAGTCAGGAGCTCGAAATCCGCAACCCGATGCTGGTCGCCCAGCTTCCTCCCGAGACCGTCAAGATGGCGACTGTTGTGGTGGCGATCGTGCCGATCCTGCTCGTCTACCCGTTCCTGCAAAAGTACTTTATTAAAGGCATGCTGATCGGCGCGGTCAAAGGTTAACAATCGGGAGGGATTTTCTTGGCGGATCGGAAGGATCGAAACAGCGAATATCGGAAAGGCGTTCTCCGCAGGCTGCACGAAATCGGCATATGGTGGGGACGCGACGAGGTCAGCGGGATACGGCGCGAATCAAGGCGACCGGGCCGGAGCCGGGCTGCGGTTACACGGACGGCGATCGCGGCATTGCTGGTCGTGTGCATGGTATTGGAGATCCTGGCGGTTAACGGATTTGTGGCAGCAGCGGAGCCGGTTAATCTGGTGAAAAATGCAAGCTTCGAAATCGGCGCCGCCGCGCCGGACGATTGGTCGCGCGGCGCGGCCGGCACGTGGGAATGGGACGCGGCGGTCAGCCATACCGGCTCGCGGTCGGCCAAGCTGATCACGCAAGGAACCACGGAGATCGCCTTCTTCTCCCAGTCGTACATTCCGGTTCAAGCGGGCAAGCTGTACGAATTCGGCAGCTACTTCAAGCCGCAAAATGTAACCGGACGCGCCTTCATCCTGCTGGCCTGGTATTCGGCTCCGAACGCCGCAGGGTTTCTATCGCAGAAAGTTCTCGATGTGGACCGCTCCGCAGCCGGCTGGTCGCGGGCGGCGATGCAGGAAACCGCTCCGGCTGGCGCCCAGTACGCCCACGTGGCCGTACATATGAGGGGCGGAGCCGGGACAATCTGGTACGACGACGTTTCCTTGACCCGGGTGATCCGCAACTCTGTCGTCGAGCCGACCGCCGCCCAGTTCGATAAAAACGCGGCACGGCAGCAAGATATTCCGCTCTGGGTGACGGCGAACGGCAACAGCTTGCTGCAGATCCGCAATGGCGGCTACGTTTTGCAGCCGGGAGGAGATTACACAGCGACAACGGGCGAGATCGTCCTGAAGAAGGAATATTTGGCCGGGCAGCCGACTGGAACCGCCGTTTTGACGTTTGTGTTCGATGAAGGGGAGGAACGTCAAGTGGAGCTGAACGTTACCGATTCGACCGGCTTGAGTGTACCGTCGCTGATGTATTACAAGCAAGCGTCCGCTCCGCAGCCTTTAACCGTCACGGTGTCCGCTTATGCAGGCACGATGGGCGGGCTGCGCATCGGAGGCTCGCCGCTTCCGGAGGGAGAGGCGTATACGGTGTCCGGCTTAGATGTGACGTTTCGGGAGCCGTACTTGAACTCTTTATCGCCGCAAACCTACATCGTCCATTTTGATTTCGTAGGCGGCGCGGCTTCGTCGATTACGATCGACATCAAGGAAATCACAAGCAGCAAAACGCGCAGCACGATCTATACGCCTGCCAAAGTGCAAGCGGCCCGAAGCAACGTGCTGGCTTACGGCTGGGCAAGTCAGTTGCGCAATGCCGCGGTGACGCGAGCGGAGGCGTACTTCCAGTCGGACGGTTTTGCGCAGGATGGCTACGACTTTTTCTGGAAGGCGGTCCCGCCGCAGACGCTCCCGCGCAGCTATGCCGTTAACGAGACGATGGGCAGTCCCGTTACCGGACGCGACATTGACCAGTTCGGCGCTTATCCGTATCAGGGAGATCCGATCAACGAGCCTTGGAAGATCGTCGATCCGAGCAGCGGCTACAAATTCCCGACGAACGATTTCGGGGCCTACTACGAGAGCGGTCTGGACGGCAAAGGGATATTCCGGCCGGAGCTTGCCGACCGCAGCCTGCTTGTGAATACGCTGTATCCGGAGAAGGGACCCGGCTGGGGCGTCGACGACGGCTTCGGCTGGGTGGACAGCAGCGGCAACCGGTATCCGTTCATCGCCTATTACGTTCACCGGTTCGTCTGGTACGGGGAGAGAAACGCCTTTCTCGTCGATGCGCTGAAATCGATGAGAGACGCTTACTTGTATACGGGAGACGCGAAATACGCGCGGGCCGGCCTCGTGATGCTCGACCGGATCGCCGACGTATACCCGGAGCTCGATACGTCCGTCTACAAAGCGCCTTATCTCCATAACGGGGCGGAAGGCAAAGGCAAGGCGGTAGGGGCGATCTGGGAAACGTTTTTGATCAAGGAGCTGCTGAGCGCTTACGACGCGTTTTTCCCGGAACGCGAGGATGGTTTGCTGATTGCGTTTTTGCATCAAAAGGCGGGCGAGCTCGGACTGGACAATCCGAAAATAAACGGCGCGGCGATCTCGCGCAATATTGAGGACCGGATCGTCAGCCAAGTGTACCCGGCGGTCCGAAACGGCGATATTCTCGGCAATACCGGCATGCACCAGAGCGCGCTGGCGATGGCGGCGGTCGTGTACGATACGCTGCCGCAGACGAAGGAATGGCTGGACTTTACGTTCCAGGCGGGTGGTGCGCTGTACAATCCGGCCCGCGTCACGGGCGGCAACGTGCTTCCTTCGCTCGTGAACCGGGTTGACCGGGACGGTCATCCGGACGAAGCTTCTCCGGAATACAACTCGTACTGGCTGAACCAGTTCCGCACGACGGCGGATATTTTGCAGGGCTACGATCTATACCCGGGGGCGGATTTGTACGGAAATTTGAAATTGAAAACACTGTTCAGCGGTTTATCCCCGCTTGTCTTAAGCGACAACTATATGCCGACGATCGGCGATTCGGGCAGGACGGGCAATCCGGCCGTATGGCTCAGTCTCGACCATTACGTCAAAGCGTTCCAGACGTTCGGCGATCCCGGATTCGCCCAGATGGCTTATTTCCTCAACGGCAACAGCACCGCCGGCATTCACGGGGACATTTTCTCGTCCGATCCGGAAGGCGTCGCCGCACAGATCGGTTCCGTTATCGCCGCGCACGGACCGCTAAAGCAGGAGAGCGCGAATTTGACCGGCTACGGCTTTACGGCGCTTCGCGACGGCACGGCATCGGAAGAGACGCTGCGCGATTTGTGGATGTATTACGGGCGGACGATTTACCACGGACACCGGGATGCGCTGAATATCGGTCTGCACGCTTTCGGGCTGGATTTGTCGCCGGATCTCGGGTACCCGGAATTTACGGACAGCCGGGATATGCACCGGTTCCATTTCGTCCGCAATACGGTGAGCCATAATACGGTCGTCGTGGACCGCTCGCAGCAGCAGCCCCAATGGGTGTCGACGCCGCTTCATTTCGACGATGGGGAGCGTGTCAAGCTGATCGATGTGGAAGCAGACGATGTTTATCCGCAGACGGAGACGTACCGGCGGACAACGGCGACGATCCGGGTGGATGACGCGAACTCGTACATCGTCGATCTGTTCCGGGTGAAGGGCGGCAGCGAGCATCATTTCAGCTTTCACGGGGCGGAAGGCGGCGTTACGACAGAAGGATTGAATCTGACGGCCCAGCCGACCGGCACCTATGCGGGACCGAACATCGAGTACGGCCAGCGGGTGGACAGCGTGGAAGGCACCGGGTATATGGGCAGCGGCTTCCACTACTTGAAGCGGGTCGAGCGGGACGATTCGCCGGCGAACGCGTTCAGCGTCGACTGGGGCGTCGAAGATACATGGAACGTATACGGGTTAGGGATGGGAGCGCCGACCGATGTGCGTCTTCGGTTGACGATGATGGGCGTGTTTGACGAGGTTGCACTGGCGGACGGCATCCCGCCGCAGAACAAGCCGGGTAATCCTGAGAGCTTGCGTTACGTCCTTGCCAGACGCGCCGGACAAAACCTGGACTCCTTGTTCGCCTCCGTTATCGAGCCTTACCGAGGCAGCCGGTACATCCAATCGATAAGTCCGGTTCAGGTAAAGGCGGGCGCGGCTGTCGTCACCGGCTCAGAGGCCGCTGCGATCAAGGTGGTGCTTGCCGACGGCCGAACCGACTATATCGTGAACGCTCTGAACCCGGACATCGTCTACACAGTCGACGACAAGCTGACGTTCCAGGGATTTTTCGGGGTAGTCTCGGAGCGCGGCGGCCAGCCGGAATACGGCTATTTGCATGACGGAACCGTATTGCAGGCTAACGGTCAATCGCTGATCGCCACTTCCCTGGCCGCTGTGGAAGGCAGCATTGCCGGATTTACGAAGCAGCTTGTTTTGGAGAATGAGATCGTCGTCACGGCAGACGCACCTTTGTCGCCGGGCGTGCTTCCGGAGCGGGCGCATATCTATGTAGAGAACGACGGAACGCGGAACGCCGCGTATGAGATCAAGTCGGTGCAGGAGCGTGCAGGAGGCGACTATGCGCTTTCGATCGGCGACAAAACGCTGATCCGCCAATATGCGAACGATGCGGATATGGCTGCGGGGTATGCGTACGATATCGCGGAAGGCGCGGCTTTCCGAATTCCGCTGACGGCAACCTGGGAATCGGCGGCGCTTCTCTTGGGGGAGTTGCGCGGACGGATCGAGGGAGAAGCGTCCTCGGGACGGATGTCGGCCGTGTTATCCGGCCAGCTCCTGTACCGGCTGAATATAATCGGGCTGTTGGCCGGGCAAGGCCAGCAGGCGACGGCAGCCGACTACATGCGGGATATGCTGGCGTATATCGCCGCTCCGTCGGTGCTCCAGCAAGGGCTTCTGACAGAGGCCGCTCTTGCGGCGATCGGCGCGGATGCCGGAGTCATCCTGGCAAAGTGGGGAAGCTGAGCGGTGTAGGGCGACAGGGATGCGAGCATTTAGCGTTAGGAGCCTTATCGGGTGTGTGGTTCGCAGTGGCAGATGGAGCTTCTCGATTACCGGAAGATTAACTTCCGCTAATCTGCGAAATGAGTCGTTCGGACCCGAATACCGGAAGAAACGTTTCCTCTATTTCGCTGAAAATCAACGTTTAGGCGCGATTTTGCTGAAATAGCGGAAACGAAATTTCCGGTAAGTACAGGGTTAGGCGTATCAGGCTGCGTTAGCGGAAGTTTTATTTCCGGAACAGGGCACAAGCGCACGGGGAGACCGTGTAGTCAGGAACCGCATGTGGACTGCATGGAGGAAGAGCGGCTCACGGCCCATACGGCGGGAACAGCGGCCCTGAAAGCCTCTTTACATGTATTGAAATGAATGTTCCGAGATAACCCATACAGGATAAGCGATAACCATCAAATACCCGGAATAACCGGACCAACCCATCGGAAGGCGGAGAAAACGATGACTGGAGAACAGCAGCAATTGCACTATTTCGATTGTAATGCCAATGTCGGAAAAATCGGCTACAAGCATCGGCTGCAAATGTGGCGCACGGAAGATATGCTGGCGGAGATGGAGCGGTGCGGAATTGCCGGGGCGCTCGTCTACCACGGGATGGCCAAATCGCATTCGCCGGTATACGGCAACCGGCTGCTCCCGGAAGAACTTGCCAAAAGTCCGCGGCTGTTCGGCTGTCTGGCGGCGATGCCCGACCACTTGGGCGACTTTCCGGCGCCCGCGGCATTTCTGGAGGAGCTGCGGCAGAGCGGGATGCGCGCCGTCAAGCTGTTTCCGAAGAGCCACCACTACGATCCGGACCGGAGGACGGTCGGCAAGCTGCTCGGTATGCTGGAGCAGGAGCGGATTCCGCTGCTGGTTGATGCGGCGGAAGTCTCTTTATCTGCTGTTGCCGGCATTGCCGGCAGCCATCCCGATCTGGCCGTCGTGCTGCAGGGGATGAGCTGGAGCCAGGAACGCCGGCTGTTCCCGATGCTCGATGAACATCCGAACGTACGGATCGAGTTCTCGGCATTGCAAAGCAATGCAATTATCGAGACCGCCTACGAGCGATTCGGCGCCGAGCGGCTGCTTTTTGGCAGCGGTATGCCGTTCAAAAGCCCAGGTGCGGCGCGTGCGCTGATCGATTACGCACGGATTCCGGAAGAGGCGAAGCGGCTTATCGCAGGCGGCAATCTGGCGAAGCTGCTCGGCGCGGCTCCTCCCGAAGCTGCGCTGCCGGAGCAGGACGAAGTCACGTCGAACGCTTGCAGGGGACTGCCGATCACCATCCCGGTGTACGACTCCCATACCCATCTGATCGAAGACGGAGGCGGTACGGGCAGCGGTTTTCCGATGCTGCAAGGGGACATCGACGCGATGATCGCGCTGTACCGCCAGATCGGCATCCGGAAAATGTCGATCGCTCCGTGGGCCGGTATCAACGGCGGAGATTCGGAGGCGGGCAACCGGATCGCCGAGTTGGCCAGAAGCAAATATCCCGAGGAGGTCGAGGGGTATGCCGTGATCGATCCGAACTATGTGGAGGACGTCGAAGCGGAGGCGCGGAGATGGCATCTCGAGAAACGGTTCAAAGGAATGAAGCCGTACTTTTACTTGACGCATATTCCTTACACCGACCCGGTATTCGCGCCTTGGTGGAAACTGGGCAATGAACGCAAGCTGTACGCCCTCGTCGATCCGGCGGGCCAAAGCGACGGGGAGTACGTCGGACAGATCGAGGAATTGGCGAGTCGTTATCCGGAGGTAGCGATCTTTATGGATCACGGGGCGAGGAGCTTTGAGATTGCCGAGCTATACGCGAAAACGGCGAAGGCGCACAAAAACGTCTATCTCCAGCTCACGTACACGTCCGTTACGCTTGGCGCGATCGAATACTTGGTTCGCGAGACCGGCGCGGACAAGGTACTGTTCGGAACCGATTCCCCGATGCGCGACCCCCGGCCACAGGTCGGCTGGCTGGCGTATGCCGACTTGCCGATCGAGGACAAAAAAGCGCTGTTCGGCGGCAATATGAAACGTTTGTGGGACCGCTGCCTCGTGTAGCTTATAGCTAAAGTACGTCCATACCGCCGCGTCGGCCGTATGCACACCAGACCGTCAGGGAAATGCTCCCTGGCGGTTTTTTTGCGGTTAAATGATCAGAATGTTCGAGTTCGAAAAAACGTTAACGTACGACTTCAATTAGAGCGGCAGGAGTGGCAAATGGGTGACCACCCCTTCCCATAACGATCTGAAGAGAAAGTTAAGGAATATTTAAACCTTTCTTCGTTTTCGATTAAACATTGTCCGTTACACTGGGTAACGATCAAAGCGGAGAGGGAGCTGAAGAATGAAACGTTTAACGGTTGCCGCGCTCGGCATCGCACTGCTAATTCTGGTAGCCGGCAACACGTTCGGCGAGGAAT
Source organism: Paenibacillus sp. MAH-35 (assembly GCF_058135425.1). Taxonomy (NCBI): domain Bacteria; kingdom Bacillati; phylum Bacillota; class Bacilli; order Caryophanales; family Paenibacillaceae; genus Paenibacillus; species Paenibacillus sp. MAH-35. Next base: position 205,367 of record NZ_JBYUPU010000005.1, on the reverse strand, counting down.
ACATGTCCAAGGCTAAACGATGGATGGACCGCACGATCGGCGGCGGCGGAGCGATCCTCGCTTCGGATGGCATTCAGGCCAGCCATGCCCTTGTCATAGATGCGGCAAACGGCAAGACACTCTATTCCAAAAACGAGCGGGAACAGGCGTATCCGGCAAGCACGACGAAAATCTTAACCGGTCTGCTCGCTCTGGAGCTGGGCAAGCCCGATGAGCTGGTCACGGTCGGGGAGGAGGTCGCTCCCGAAGACCCGGAGGAGAGCCGGGCAGGGCTTCGACCGGGCCAGCGGCTGAAGCTGTTTGATCTGGTGGAGGCGGCGCTGCTGCCGTCCGGCAACGACGCGGCGCGATCGGTTGCGGTGTACATCGGCCGGAAAGCGGCAGGCAATCCGAAGCTGGGCATCCGCGAAGCGCAGCTTGAATTCGTCAAGCTGATGAACAAGCGGGCCAAGAAAGCGGGCGCCACTCATTCGAACTTCGTCAACGCTACCGGCCTGCACGACCGCAAACATTATTCCACGGCGCAAGATTTGGCGCTGATCGCCAAAGAAGCGATGAACAACAAGCTGTTCCGGCAGGCGGTTCAGCCGGCCAGCTATACGGCTGCGGTGCAGACGTCCGCGAATCCGTCCGCGAAGTTGCAACTGACGAATACGAATCTGCTGCTTCAGCCCGGGGGAGCCAATTATTTGAAAGAAGCTACCGGCATCAAAACCGGGTTTACCGACCAGGCGGGGTATTGTCTCGTGTCCTCCGCTTCCAGGGACGGGAAACAGGTGATCGTAGTCGTGCTGCAATCGACGAACAAAGACGTGTACCCGGACGCGAGGAAGCTGCTCCAGCAAGGACTGGAGAAAGCAAGCCGGCCGGCCAAATAAAGAGAAAGCAACAGGAGGAGAGGCAGAGCTATGATCGAAGTGAACGGCGTAAGCCATCAGTTCCGCATCGGCAAAAGAGGCAGCGAGCGTATCGTTCCGGTCCTTCATCAAATCGATATGCGGGTAGGAGAAGGGGAGATTGTGACGATCGTCGGCCGAAGCGGCTCGGGCAAATCGACGCTGCTCAACCTGATCAGCGGTTATATCCGCCCCACGACCGGTGAGATCCGGATCGCCGGACAAGAGGTGACGCGGCTTAGCGAAGGGCAATGGGCGGATTTCCGGCTTGCCCAATTCGGATTTGTATTCCAGAGCTTTCAACTGATTCCAAGCATGACCGCTTACGAGAATGTGGAGCTGCCGCTTATTCTGAAGGGGGCGAGCGAGAAGGATCGTAGACGGAAGACGAAGGCGATGCTGGAACGCGTCGGACTCGAGTCGTTTGGCACCCATTATCCGGGCGAGCTGTCAGGCGGTCAGCAGCAGCGGGTCGGCATCGCGCGGGCGCTGATCGCGAATCCTCCGATCCTGCTCGCAGATGAGCCTACCGGCAGTCTGGATTCGGACAACGAACGGTCGCTGCTGGAGCTGATCCGCGAATTGAACCGGGACGAAGGCAAGACGTTTCTGATCATTACGCACGATGACCAGGTGGCTTCGATCGGACACCGCACCTTGACGATTCGCGACGGCCGGCTCGAAAGAGCGCCGCTGCAGGCGACGGGAGGAGGATGGCTGTGAAGTGGAAGGACAGGTTCCGGTTTGTCCGGCAAAATATGAAGAAAAACCGGTCGAGGGTATTTATGACCGTGCTCGCGACGGCGATCGGCTGCTCCTTCCTGATCGTGCTCGCTTCCGTCGGCTTCGGCCTGCAAAAGTCGGTCGTCGCGGATATAACGGAGGGCAGACTGCTGACGCAAATTATGGTGCACGGCGTGAAGGAATCCGAGAAATCGTTCCGCCAGATCGGCGATAACGAGATCGGGTTTATGGAATCGCAGGACCATGTCAAGGCGGTGACGAGACGATATGGGGTCCAGCAGTCGGCGGAATTCCGGATCGGCGAGCTTCAAGGTCGCGGACAGGCGGTCGTCGTCGATATGCCGTCCGAGGCGAAGGCCGGCTTCGAGCTGGCGGAAGGGCGGATGCCGCAGCAGGACTTCGAGATTGTCATCGGCTTCAACTTTGCGGAATCGATGCTGACTCCCGAGGAACGGAAGCAGATGGAGGAGCAGCGGCAAGATAACGCGGATGCGGAAGAGCCGGCTGCGGGCAAAGGCGAGAAAACCGTATCCGACAAGGCGAAGTCGTTAATCGGGAAAACGATGAATGTACAGGTGGTGCAGCGGTTCGGCGAGGAAACGAAAAGTTTCGCGGTTCCGGTCACGATCGTCGGGATCGGCAAAGCGCCCTCCCGGGAATGGCTCCAGGACCGTTACGTCTACATCCACGAACAGGTCATGAAGCAGATCGAATCGTTCACGCAGACCGCATACGGCGCCATGACGTCGAAAAATCCCGAGGACCCAGCTCCCGAATCGCTCGGACAACCCCGGATATACAACGAAGTCTACGTATATGCGGACCGTGCGGAGAACGTCAAATCGATCGTCGAGCGGCTCAAGACGGCAAGCTATGCGACGTATTCGATCGTCGATCAGCTCGATCAGATCAACGCGGTGTTCCTCATTATGAAAATCGGCCTCATCCTCGTCGGCACGATCGCCGTATTGATCGCTTCGATCGGCATCTACAACACGATGACGATGGCCGTCACCGAACGTACGCCGGATATCGGCGTAATGAAAGCGATCGGCGCCCATCCGAGGACGATCAAAAGCGTGTTTTTGATCGAAAGCGCCTATATCGGAATTATGGGAGCGGCGATCGGGACGGCGGTTGCTTACGCCGTCAGCTTTGCCGTCAATCTGGCGCTGCCCCAGATCGTCCGCGGCCTGCTGGACAGCAATCCGCCGGAAGGTCTGCGCTTCTCCGACATTCCTCCGGCGCTGACGCTGATCTGCGTCGCGATCAGCCTGCTCGTCGCCATTCTGTCCGGCGTCCGCCCCGCTGTCCGGGCGACGCGGGTCGATGTGCTGAAGGCGCTGCGGCGCGATATTTAAAACGCCGGCGTGCCGGAACGGGACTGTCTCCAAAGTCGCTTTGCGATTTTTTCGAACCCGCTCCGAACCGATGTAACCGATGTTCCTCAAGAAACAAGGACCTCAGCCTCCACGTGTTGCAGTGGAATTGGAGGTCCTTTCGTTTAAATAGGGGGACAGCCCCGTCTTTATTGCAGTCGCGGCAGCGCCTGACGGATTTATTTGCGTCCTGGAACCGGACCGGAGCGGGCGGAAGAACGCCGCCGCTTTCTCCGCATCGAAGCGGACGAAGCCGTGTCCTGCTTATGCAGCCACAGCGCAAACTCGAGCGGACGGGAGATCGCTTTCTCGTACGTTTCCTTTTCCCCGATCCGGGCGAACACCTCGCGCGCCGGCTTCGGATTGAGCTCGAGTACCCACGGATGGCCGCTTGGATCGATAGCGATATCGATGCCAAGCTCGCACAGCCGGCCGAAATGGCCTTCCACCGATTTGGCGATTTCCTCGCCGAGCTCGTAGACGCTGCTGCGGATCGACTCGATCTTTTCCTCCGAATGCATCCTCCGGCCCAGCAGCTCCGTCATCGAGATGGCCTGGCCTCCGCCGTGCAAGTTGGAGGTAATGCTTTTGCGCGGACCGATCCGCCCGGCACAGCCGGTTACTTCCCATTCCCCGCTGCCGTTTTTTTGGATCAGCAGCCGGAAATCATGGACGCGGCCGTCCGGCAGCCGGCTTTGGATGCCTTGCTGGATCAAGTAGCGGCCGGCTACGTTCCAGGAAGCCAGCTGGCCGGGCAGCTGCTTCTCGGTAAGCAGCTTAGGCGCCACGATGCGGCGGTTCTGGTCCCGGCCCTGCACGTAGAACTGGCCGTTCGGCTGACGGGATATCCGGAGAATTCCCCGTCCCCCTGTTCCGTTAATCGGTTTCAGGTAAATATGCCGGTGGTTGCGTATGAATTCGGTCAAGTCGCGATGATCGGCATATTGCTTCGTGGCCGGCAGATGCGGACGGATTCGGCTGGATTTGGCCAAAAATTGGTGCATTCCCCACTTGTTCAAGATGGGGCGGTTCAAATAAATAAGCTGGCTGTAAGTAGCCCGGAAGCGGCGGAACTGGCGGAACCGCTCCGTCGGCTGGTACCGGCACCGGTCGTAAATCAGCTGGGGAAACGAGGTCCAGCTGCGCGTCCACTTGCCGGCCGCCGGTTCGAAATGGTGGGCATAGATGCGGTGCTGCTTCGAATCCACATCCTGCGGGGTAAAGACGAAAGCCCGGATGCCCAGCTTTTTGGCCTGTACGATCAGCTTGCGGAAGTAGCTTCGCTCTTCCAGATTCGCCCGATCGCTCAAATATAACGTCATAATGCCGAGTGACGGTTCTGACAAGAAGGTTCACCCACTTTGCGAATGTACGGAAGCGGACCTAACCGCCGTTTCTGCGTGCCGGTTGTCCGCTCACCGTAAAGCAGTGTCCGATTTAATTGGAATGGGCGGCGGGGTAACCCCCGCCTGCGCTCGACTTGGCCCGGATGAGAAACAAGGAATAATGAACGATCCTCTCCAGCGATTTTTTGCGGATATGGGGTTCGTCGAACTTCATCGGCTTCGAGTTGGCTTCGAAAAACCAGATCCCGCCGTGGATGTCAACCCCCATATCCATCGACATTTCGCCTAGCATATGTCCTGACTTTTTCTCGACCTGACGCGCGATCGCCAGCGCCGCTCTGCGCGTCCGCTGAATAATTTTTTTGGCTCCGTCGATGCCGAACGTGGAGGCGAGCAGCTTCTCCGGGTCGTCGATCGAGCCGCCGCGCGGCACGTGCGTCGTGATGCTCAGCTTGCCGGCGAGGCGGGCGCCGACCCCCGTCACATCCCATTGACCTTTCGCATTTTTTTGAACGAGAAGGCGAAGATCGAACGGCCGCTTCTTATGGCGGGCCAGGGAGATGCCGCGCTGCGCGATGTATTCCTCCTGTCCGATCTCCTCTTTCATTTTCGCCCACAGCTGCGACATCTTCGGATATTTGTATACGACACTGCCTTTTGTATCTTGTACGCTCAAGCAGTATTCCAGCTTCCGGCCCAGGCGGTCGCTCATGCGATCCGCCTTCATAATGCCTTTGCCCGCCTTGCCGCCGATCGGCTTTAAGTAAACCGAGGAGTGAAGCTTAAACAAACTGTCGAACTCCTGGAGCGTCGTTACTTTTCGGGTGGTCGGAATATATTTCGCCGTTGTTTTTCCTTTGCTCAGCCATTCGAACAACGACCATTTGTTAAAAAAAGCAGGATTGAACATCCGGATGTGCGGATGCCGGACACAGGCCTGGAGCGTCTGCTGTACCTCGGGCAGCGCTTCGTCCTGGCGAAGCGGAATCCGGTTATACAGAACATGGGGCAACCCGATCGTTTGCGGGGACCACGTTCCTTTCGCCGAATCGAATACGTATCCGATCATCTTCCGGTGCTTCAGCTTTAAATCTTTGACGGTCACGACGCATACCGACACTCCGAGCTCCGAGCCGGTCCGGATAATGTCGATGAAGTTGTTCCGGTTGCCCCGAAACATTTCCGCCGGATCGTCCATCGTCAAAATGCCGATTAGAGGGCGATGGTGCTGTGCAGAAGATTCCACTTAAGCTTCCCTCCTAGCCCGAAACCTGCCCAAATACAAGCTATGCTCAAAAATGAGACCGAGAGACGTCTTGCCCTGCGACTTCAAGGAAGGGTGCTTGAAGATGGAACGCCCCGGCTTGGAGTTCGCCTCGAACATCCAGATGCGCTCGCTCTGATCGATCCCGATATCGAATCCGAGCTCGCCGAGCAAGTGGCGGCTGTTTTTCTCGATCGCTTCGGCCAGCTTGATGGCTGTCTGCTTGGCGTTTTGCAGAATCGTATCGGCTTTGCTGCCGAATACGCGGTCCAGCACCTGCTCGGGCGTCATAATTTGCCCGCCGTTTTTGACGTGGGTCGTCACACTCCCTTTCCCGGCCTTTTTGGCGCCGATTCCGGCGACTACCCATTCATTTTGACCGTTTTTATGAAGGTGGAAGCGGAAATCGATCGGGCAGCTGTCGATCTCGATCAAGCGGATGCCTTGCTGGACGACATAATTGCGCATTCTGCCGCTCCGCGAGTTCAGCAGGTTCATCAGGCCGCCAAACTGGGCGAACCGGTACAGCACATTTTTGCCGCTGCGGCGGAACCGGGCGAAATAGCCGCGCTTCGGATGATACGTCAGCCGGTAAATGCCGATGCCGAGGCTGCCGCCAGTCGGCTTCAAATAGACGAACCGGTGCTTCTCCAGCATTTCCTTGACCCGTTCGGGCGTCGGGTTCAGGTGTGATTCCGGCACATGCTTGAACGCTTCCTTGTCGCCCTCCAGCAAGTTGTACACGTCCCATTTATCGAAGAAGCTCCAGTTGAAGATCGGCGTCCCCCTCCGGACGAACCGCTCCTTGAAGTTTTCGATCGAAAGCGATTTTTCGGCCTTGCGGCTGGACAGCCGGTTGTAGACGACGTCGGGCAGCGGGACCGTCTTGCGGACCCAGCCGTCGCCGGACGGGAAGTAGGCGGTGACGGTTTCGGAGGCCCAGTTGACCCCGGATGGCGTAAAAGCGAAAAAAAACGATTTCTGGCTGCCGGGGCCGATGTATTGCTTAAGCAGCGGGGAACGGGAGCCAAACGGCTGCACGACGCTGGCGCTCGATGCGTTCGTCAGGATGCCGACCAGCGGTCCGATCTGAATATCCCGCCCCCCGTGCGAAACGGCCATGCAAGTTCCACTTCGCGGCACGAGGAGCGCGTTTTTGACCGCAACCGGCAAATACAGATGGTTCCCGGTCTTTTTGACGATTTTGATCGGCGCAAGCAGAGACTTGCTTCCCACCTTGAGCGTTACCGGCTTCGTTCCCGTCAGCTGCAGCGACTTCATCAGGGCGGAGCTGACGTACACGGTCTTGTCGGTTCGCGCCGCAAAATGGATTGTACACGTTGTCAAACTCATGAAGTTACCCTCCTAAAAGGTTGCGAGAAGCTTGGGTGGCCATATACCGACAATGGTCGCACCAGGTAAACAGAAGCTGCCGGTTCATAAGCTTCTATATGCAGCGAGTCATTACCGGATGGCGTTATAGGGACGGATCATGACGTTTGCCGGGATTATCGATCAGAAATTTGGCGTACAGGATCGGATTGCGGATCGAGTCGAGTCTCACCTTCTTGTCGGTTAATACGGCGAAGGAGGACCGGCCCGGCTTCGAATTGGCTTCCAGAATCCAGACGTGCCCGGCGGTGTCGACGCCAATATCGACGCCGAGCTCCACGAGACGGCCGTGATACTGCTCGAGCACGTAGGGGATGCGCAGCGCCAGCTCGCGGACGGACGACTCGATCGTCTCGGCGGCCGGCCGGCCGTATTGCTGACGCAGGAAAGGCAATGCCTCCTCGGCATGGCCGCCGCCGTGCAGGTTGGAGGTAACGCTCCCCGGCGCTCCCCGGCGGACCGCGATGCCGGTCAGTTCCCAGCGGCCGGTACGGTTTTTCTGCACGAGCGCCCGGATGTCGAACGCTTCTCCCTCTGTCGTCGTCAGGATCAAGTATGGCTGGATCAAATATTTGCGTCCTCCGGTAAAAGCGGCGATCCAATCCAGCAACCGGCGCTTGGAGCGGAAACCCGAGCGCACCGCTTCGTTGCGGTGGCTGCGTCCGTTCACGGCATAACCGTTCTCCTCCCGGGTCACGCGCAGCACCCCTTTGCCCTGGCTGCCCCCGTGCGGCTTCAGAAACAGCTCCCCCTTCTCCTCCAGCCACCGCTCGATATCGGCGGGGCTCTGCAGCAGCTCCGTCTCGGGGATGTAGGGCGAGAGCGCCTCGTCGCGGATCATCATCTGATGAACGCTCCACTTGCCCTTCAGGCCGTAGCCGAGAAACCGCGTGCCGGGCGTCTGCATCAGGCGGCGGATCGGCTCCCGGAATTCGGCGTACAGCTTCGCGTCCGAGTAAAAGCAGCGGTCGTATACCGTCTCCGGGAGCGGGTATAGACGCTTCTCCCAGCGGCTTCCCGAAGCGTTGTAGCGGTAACCGAGCACGCGTCTGCGCTCCCAGTCGATCCGGTGGGGGAAAAAAACAAAAACGGCCAGCCCCAGTTTCTGACCGAGCAATGAGAGTCGGCGGTAATACTGCTTTTCGGAAAACGGCGGATCGCCCGCCGAAGGACAAACCATAATGCCGACCGTATTGCCGGATATTCGCGTCGCTGTCGTTGCTTTCATCGCTATCACCTTCGCTAAAATCCTGCCAAATAACGGGCGTATTGGACCGTCATCTTGACGGACGGCCGAATGGCGCCTTCGGAGAGCGGCGTTCCGTCATTTTTCGACGGCTTGGAGTTCACTTCGAGCAGCCATACTTTGCCGTGGGAATCCACGGCCAGGTCTACGCCGAGCTCCCCGAAATGTCCCTTGATGTGCGATTCGATTCCTTTGGCGATATCAAGGGCGGCTTTGCGCAGATGAGTGTTAACGGCGCGCTGCTGGGCGGCGCTCAGATTCGTCTTTTGCAAAGCTTCCTTCACCCGGCTGAGCGTCCCGCCTCGGGCCAGATTGGAGACGAAATGATTGCTGCCGGCGATCCGGGCGACCACGGAGGTGACTCCCCACACGCCTTGCGGTCCCCGCTGCACGAGTGCGCGGAAGTCGACTGGTCTTCCTCCCGTTTCGATCAGGTGAAGTCCTTGCTGGATCTGGTAGCGGCGCTGCTTCAGCTTGCCGGATAAGGAGGAGAACAGGGCGTCGATGCTCGGGAAGGACTGCCGGACCGTGCCGTTCAAGCTCGTAGACTGGCACATGTAAGACTGGCCGGCAAGCCGGCTGATCCGGATGATGCCTTTGCCGAGACTGCCGGTAATCGGCTTGAGGAAGACGATCGGATGGCGGGCCGTCATCGATTTGAGCATCTGGTAGTTTTTGAACAAATGGGATTCCGGCAAATACCGGGTCAGCGACGAATCCTGCTTCAGCGCGTCGAAGACGTCGGTTTTGTCCAAGTACGTTTCGTTGAACACGTAATTTCCGTAACGGGATTTGACTTCTTTCATAAAATGCTGCACGCTCGGCATATTTTCCAGCTTGCGCGTCGTCAACCGGTTGTACACGACGTCCGGGATCGGAAAGCTGGATTTGCGCCATCTGCCGTAATAGGTCCAGCCCTCCAGAGACTGCTGTCCGGAAGAGATATCGCCTGGAGTAAAAAAGTAAACGAGAGCGCCGTACGTATGGCACGCATCCACCAGTTCCTTGCAAAACCCCGTGTTCGTTCCGAACGGACGATCCGGAGTACCGCTGTATACCCGGCTCATCATGACGCCGATCAGCGGACCAAGCGACAACGTTCTGCTGCTCGCCCTATACGAAACGCCGACATGGGCTCCATGGTGAACGCCCAGCCTGCGGGCCAGCGGCTCGCCGATGCGCAGGCCGTCGAGATGAGAGGCGGAGACGACCTTCACCTGCTGCTTGGAAGCGCCGAACTTAAGCGTGACGGTTCCGCTAGTCGGAATTTTGGATTGACGGACTGCGCGATCCCCGAGAACGATCGTGTGATCCTGAAGCATACCGCCCATGTTTTGCACATGGATTGTCATTTTCGTACTGGTCATGGTGTGTCTCCTTTAGAAGAGCCGTCTTGCGGATTTGATTTGCTTCCATAGACTACTCTCATCATATGAGGACATATATCCCTTGGTGAATGGGTGGACGGCGTTTCGCCCCGGCTGGGCTTGTGGAAAGTTTGCGGAGTTTGCACATCGCGGCAAGCCGTAACAAATTGTTCACGGCTCTGGGCGGCTGCGAGTGATGCTGGTCACAGTGCGGACTTCCTCCGGGCCGCTACAATAGCAGAGTAAAGCGGGCAACAACAGGCCTTATAAGCGGTAGGAGAGGAGGCGTTCGGATATGGGGGAATCGACTGCTCACGAGGATCATAACCGGCAAGCCGTTCAGGCACCGCAATCGGCTTCGCAAGCTTCACAGCCGCAGCAGGACCGGCACTCGAAGTCGGAACCGTCATTAAAAGGAACGTTCGCGGCGGTAATGCTGCTCGGCGGATTTATCGCTGTAACGTGGCTGGCCGTGTTCGTGTTGTACTTGGCTCGGAATTAACGGGGGGAAAGAGGGAATTGGCATGCACATGCACCGTTTGGAAAAAATTTGGCTGACGTTCGGGTTTTCCATGCTGGTCGTTTTTTTGCTCGTATTGGGCGTGATGACGTTTTCGATGGGGATGGCACCGCCAAGCAGCCATCATCATTCGATAGACCCGACGATGGTGAACGAGACGGCGCCTTTCGACAAGCCTGTATTAAAGAAAGTAGGCGACAACGAATATGAGGCGATCATGACCGCATTCGCTTACGGTTATGCGCCGGGTACGCTGGAAGTTCCGGCAGGGGCGACGGTGCATTTCACGATTACGAGCCCGGACGTCATTCACGGCTTTGAGATTCCGGGGACGAACGTCAATATGATGGTGCTGCCCGGCGAGGTGAACCATACGACGCATACGTTCAAAAAACCGGGAGAATATCTGATTCTGTGCAACGAGTATTGCGGAATCGGCCATGAAATGATGAAAACGACGCTGGTCGTGAAATAAACAGATCCGGCCTGGTCCGGAAAGGATGGCGATCGTATGAATATGGCAACAGACACGCAGGCGGCTTTGGCTGCGGAGCCGATGACAACGCGCGGGAAGGGCGGCGAGAAGGCGGAACGCTTCGACCGTCAGGACGGGGCGCTCGTTCTGGCGCATCTCTTATTCGCTTTCACGGCTCTTCTGCTCGGCGGTATCGCAGGTGTGCTGCAGGGGCTCGTCCGCGGCGGACTGATCGAGTTGCCGGCCGGCATCGGGTATTACCAGCTGCTGACGGCGCACGGCGTATTGATGGCGTTAATTTTCACCACCTTTTTCATTATCGGTTTCCTGTATTCGGGCATGTCCAAGACGCTGGGGGGCAAGCTGCTCCCGACTTCGCTGCGGATGGGATGGATCGGCTTCGTCCTGATGGCGATCGGCACCGTCATCGGCACGGTCGTCATCCTGCTTAACAAGGCGAGCGTATTGTATACGTTTTACGCGCCGCTGAAAGCTTCCCCGTTTTTCTATATCGCGCTCGCCCTCATCGTAGTCGGCAGCTGGGTCAGCGGGTTCGGGATGTTTTACAACTACCGCTACTGGAAGAAAACGCACAAAGGCAAACTGTCGCCGCTGTTTTCCTTCATGGCGGTCGCGACGATGATTTTGTGGCAGATCGCGACGATCGGAGTCGCGGCGGAAGTGCTGCTGCAGCTGATCCCTTGGTCGTTCGGCTGGGTCGAGACGATCAATGTGCTGCTGAGCCGGACGTTGTTCTGGTATTTCGGCCATCCGCTCGTTTATTTTTGGCTGCTTCCGGCGTATATTTGCTGGTATGTGATCATCCCGAAAGTGATCGGCGGCAAAATATTCAGCGACGCTCTGGCCAGACTGTCCTTTATGCTGTTCATCGTATTTTCGATTCCGGTAGGCTTTCACCATCAGTTGATGGAGCCGGGCATCAGCCCGTTCTGGAAATATTTCCAGGTCGTCCTGACGTTTATGGTTATCGTTCCTTCGCTGATGACCGCTTTTTCGCTGTTCGCTTCGTTCGAGCTCTACGGGCGGTCCAAAGGGGGAAAAGGCTTGTTCGGCTGGTTTAAGGAGCTGCCGTGGAAGGATGTCCGGTTTTTCGCTCCGTTTATGGGCATGCTCGTCTTCATTCCGGCGGGAGCGGGCGGCATCATCAATGCAAGCAATCAGATGAATGCGGTCGTGCACAATACGCTGTGGGTAACCGGGCACTTCCATCTGACGGTGGCGACCAGCGTCGCGCTGACTTTCTTCGGCATTACGTATTGGCTCGTTCCGGTCGTGACCGGACGCACGCTGACGCCGCGCATGAACAAGTGGGGGATCGTGCAGACGATTTTGTGGTGTGTCGGCATGTTCTTCATGTCCGGCGCCATGCATACGGTCGGGTTGTTCGGCTCTCCGCGACGAACGGCTTACACGACTTACGGCGATCATCCGGACGCATTATCGTGGATGCCGTATCATGTCGCGATGGCGGTATCGGGCGTGCTGCTGTTCCTGGCCGTCCTGATCATGATCGGCTGCATCATCGGCATGCTCCGGGCGCCGAAAGGCCACGAGGAATACCCGATCGGGGAAGTCGCCGAATCGGCGGAGCCTACTCCGGCTTTGCTGGAACGGTGGAGCGTCTGGATTGGCGTCTGCATCGTGCTGATCGTCTTCGCTTATACGATTCCGCTGGTTGGAATGATCAACAGCGGCGTACCCGGGTCGCCGGGATTTGAGATGTGGTAGTGATAAGAAAGCAGAGGCTTTGCCGGTATGTTGCGGCAAAGCTTTTTTTGTTAAAGAGGTTGTTCAAAAAGTCCACTTTTGATCACGAAGGAGATCCGAAAGCCTACTCGACATCGAATATGGAATTCAGCCGGAACTTCCGGTGCTCACAAAAGCTGCCACTACGCTCCGCTCCTCATTTCCTAGCTTCATCCCATCTTCTCGGTGCTGAAAACCGGACTTTTTGAACTCGCACTCATCCTAAACATTTGGTGTTAAAAAGTGGGAGGTCAACCTTAAGAATTGCAATGAAGCGGTACAGGGTAAGCGTTATACTAGTCATAGGAAACGTCGTTCCGTATTAAAGAACAAATGAAAGCGGTACACATTCGGCAATCATGCGCAGGTTGCCGGAGCCGGGAAGTCGCGTTGAACGCCATCGACAGACGGTTGGTTACCGGCGTGTACGGAGCCGGCAGACGACGCTTTACCATTTTGAATGCAGGGGGAGTCTACTATGTCAAAAAGATGGATTACCGGAACATTGGCCGCGCTCGCCGTCCTATCGGCCGTCGGATGCGGCGGGACTAACGGGAAGAGCGGAGAGGAACAGGCAAACGGGGGGACGAACATGACACCGGCCGACGGCTTCGATACGACGAAGCCGGTTACCTTGAAGATCGTCGACACCGGTCTGATTACGGACGAAGAGTATCAGTTGTATGTCGAGGGACCGGTCAAAAAAAAATACCCCAACATTACGCTGGAACTGATCCGCCAGAAATATTCGGTTGACCGTTACGAGCTGCTGCTTGCAAAAGGCGAGAAATTCGATCTGTTGTTCGAGGCGAACCTGCTGTTCGACGATGTGATCGCAGCCAAGCTCGCCGACAATATGGAGCCGATGCTGAAGAAGCATCAGATCGACCTGAACCGGATCGAACAGGTGGCGCTCGATTCGTTCAAGATCGCGAGCGGCGGCCAATACTTATCGGGCGTTCCTTTCACCAGACATTTCAACGCGCTTTATTACAACAAAGATTTGTTCGACCGGTTCGGCGTTCCTTACCCGAAGGACGGCATGACCTGGGAAGAGACGATCGAGCTGACGCGCAAATTGACCCGCACCGAGGGCGGCGTCGTATATCGCGGATTCGATCCCGATCTGCCGTTCCGCACCGCTTCCGCGATCGGCCAACCGATCATCGACGGCGAGAAGCATGTATCGACGGTGACGAATGAGAAGTGGAAGCAAATCTTCCAAATGTACAACACAATATACGAGATCCCCGGTTATAAAGAAAAGTTCGTCAATCCGAACAACTTCGGCGAATTTACGAAAGGCAATCTTGCGATGCTGGCCGGTCTGAATATACTCCCGGCGATCTCCAAGGTGGCGGATAAGCTGAACTGGGATATGGTTGCTTATCCGAGCCTGAAGGAAGCGCCGAATACGGGGCATGAGTTCGACGGACACGGCATCGTCGTCACTTCGATCAGCGACAAAAAGGATGCCGCTTACAAGGTGGTCGAAGTGCTGCTGTCCGAAGAAAATCAGCTGCTGATGGCGCGCAACGGCAAGATGCCGATAGTAAAAGCCAAAAATGTACAGGAGGCGTTCGGCCAAGACGTAGCGTTTCTGCAAGGGAAAAACGTGAAAGCCATCTACAAGACGACCCCGGCCCGATCGCATATTCCAACCCCTTACGACAGCAAGGCCCGCACGATCATGAACAAGTACAACAAGGATATATTGACCGGAGCCAAAGATTTGAATACGGCACTGCGGGAGATGGACGAGGAAATAACGAAAATGATCGCCGAAAACAAAAAATAAAAAAACGACTGCCGGATCAGGTTGGATAGCGGCGGGAAAGGATGAAGGTAAATGTCCGATTGGAAAGTCGAAGAGCTCGCGCCAGAAATGGTAAAGGTATACGAGTCGCCCGATCCGGGCACCGTGTTCGCATACAGTCCCGGACTCGCGGTGCTGCCGGGCGGCCGTCTTGTCGCCACGCTCGATCTGGGCGGCCCGGGCGTAGCGGCATTGCCGGGCAGCAAGGGCGAGCTTGAGCCAGGCCGGCCGTGGCAGGGCAAAGTGTTTACTTCCGACGATCAAGGCCGCACATGGACGTTTCGGACCGACTTTCCGTTTATTCACGGAAGACCGTTCGTCGCGGGGGACGCGTTATATGTTTTGGGCCACTGCAACGATTTGACGATCATTCGCTCGAACGACCGGGGCGAGACGTGGAGTGCCCCCGTCCGGCTTACGGATGGCGAGAAGTGGCACCAGGCACCGGCGAACGTTCATTATGCCAAAAGCAATGTGTATCTCGTTATGGAAAAAATGACCGATCCGGCCTACAAAGGCTGGGGGGTCAGCGTGCTTGCCCCCGTTCTGATGCGGGCGAGCGCCGGCAGCGACCTGACTCTCCGGTCAAGCTGGACGTTCGCTTCCGAGCTGGGCTTTCGCGACGCGATCGACGAGTACGCGCTGAACGGCTTCGGCGTTCCGTTCTACAAGGTCGAACCGGGCACCGTGGCGCGCATCGCCCCGGGGCGGCCGGCCGTCCGGATCGGCTGGCTGGAGACGAATGTCGTGCAGTTTACCGATCCGAACCATTATTTTCATGATCCGCAAGGGCGCACGTTCCATCTCTGGATGAGAGCGCATACGGGAGGGACCGGCTTCGCGAATGTGGCCAAAGCGGTGGAGCAGGAGGACGGGACGATCGCGACGATGCTGGAGACCGTTCCTTCCGGAAAGACGATCGCCTTCGTACCGTGTCCCGGCGGCCAGATGAAGTTTCATATCCTATACGATGAGACGACCCGGCTGTACTGGCTGCTCAGCACCCAGACGACGGACAGCATGACGCGGGCGGAGCTGCTTCCGCCGGAGCGCTTCGACCTGCCGTATAACGAGCGGCACCGGCTGCAGCTGCACTTCTCCAGAAACTGCATCGACTGGTGCTTTGCCGGACTGGTCGCGAAAACGGATCACCCGAAGCAGGCCCGGCATTACGCGAGCATGGCCGTCGACGGGGACGATCTGGTTGTGCTGAGCCGCTCCGGCGACGAGCGGGCGGTTACGGCTCATAACGGGAACTTTATCTCGTTTCATCGGATTCGCCATTTCAGGAAGCTTGTTTACTAGGCATGCCGCATTTGGTACGGTGCGTTCAGAAGGGGTTCCGGCGATTCCTAGGCTCATGCAGAGCGTTCGTCAGCAGTTCCCGACAAGAAGCGTACGCCTGAATCGCCGGAAGCCGGCTATAGGACCAGGACAAGATCCAAGGAGGCGTTGAGCGATGAAGAACGAGTCCGGCAGTGAGCGGCAGCCTGTTCGAACAGAACCCGAGGGAACGGGCAAACGTGTCAGCCGCAGGGAGCTTCTGCTCTCCATGGGCGCTGCGGGTATAACTGTCGCGGCGGGCGGCTTGCTGCAAGCGAGCGCAGCTTCGAATCAGACGGTGGAGCAATCAACGTATTCGGTACAGCAAGCGACATACGGCGCCGTAAACGTCAAGGATTTCGGCGCGGCGGGCGACGGGACGAACGACGATACAGCCGCGATTCAGTCGGCGATCGAGGCATGTGCCGGCGAAGGCGGGGGGATCGTCTTCCTGCCCCCGGGCATCTATAACGTGACAGGCACCTTGCAGCTGCACACGGGCGTCTCGCTTGAGGGAGCGGGCGTCAGCGCGTGGGACCTGGTCTTTTCCGACCGGCCGAAGCAGCCGGCTCCGACGGAGCTGCGCTTTCTCGGCACCGGGGCGAAAACATACGAGATTGCTTACGCCACCGATATGCTTCCTTCCGGAGGGGTGCTGCACAATCCGCAGACGCTGCCGGATCATGCGGATTCCGTCTACGGGCTGACCAATTTCCGCAACGCCGATGCTGCGGGTAATCTCCCGGCGACGACCCGTAAGTTTTCAGTCGGGATCTATGTGCCGAAAGGCTGCGAATTCGCTTCGATCCGAAACTTGCGCCTCGTCCCGAATTTTAACGGCATCAGCGGCTACAACGACAAGCTGACGGCTGCGCTCGGCGACGAATGGGACGTCGGGGTATTTCTGGACAATGCCCAGGATATTCTCATGCACAACGTGCAGATCGTCGGATATTGGCGGATAGCAGCGAAGCTTCAGGCGGCCGGCTCGCTCGGCAATGAGTACAAGAAAGCCGGAGCGGAAAGGAACCGATTCTACGATTGTTTGTTTCAGGGAATGACCGGCGTATGTGTGCGAGGTGGCGATATGTACCGGGTTACAGCGTTCGGCGGATCGGCGGGGCAATATTCGATCGAAATTCCGTGGACTGCAAGCAATCCGTTTCCCGTTCAAGGAACGGTGCGGCTGGCCGGCAGCTACCTCAACTACACCTCGACCAGCGTATCGGGCGACAAGCTCACCCTGCACGGCATCGCGAGCAATCCCGAGGAGCTCGGGAATGTCGGGGACGGGCTGCGGTTATCCCCGTTCAGCTCGGGTTTTGCCGGGACGACCTACGTGAACTGTTATATCGCCGGTTTGGAGCACACTTCCAAAAGAGGGGCGCCGCACGGTAGTATCGGACTCGGCGTCTCCAAAAACATCGAAGCCAGCGGCAACCTGCGAGGGTTGAAATTTATCGCCTGCACCGTGCTCGGATTCGAGGATATTTTGCTGCATTTGCACGACTCGGACGACATTCAGTTTATCGGCTGTTATTTCGAGTCTGCCCGAAGGCAGGACGGCGTGCTGGGCGGCGGCCGGCTGATCGCGTCCCCGTACCGGAACGCTGCCGGAGCCAGAGGCGCTTATCCATGCGGCCATACGGAGAACGTGCAGTTTTGGGCGACCGAATTTCACGTATCCGTTGACAAAGCGCCGAAGTTCAAACGTTTGTCAGGCGTCCGCTATACCGACACCGGCTTTTTTGCGCCGCGTTACGTGTTTGACAGCTTCGAGACGTTTCCGCTGTCCGACGAGCGGGACTTTGTAATTCGCGGGCCGAAGGACCAGCGGATCAAGCTGCAAAATGCGAACGGACAGTCGGCACTGGCCGTCACTCCGGGCGGTAACATCGAACTCATCGGCAATCTGCTCGACACGAGCGGCTCCAAGCTGAAAATTTCACCAACCGCCGGAGACGGCGAATTCGCCGGCGGCGTACATCCGAAGACGGATCAGGGAGCAAGCCTCGGAAAGCCGGCCAGGCGCTGGGCGAACGTCCACGTGTCGGACGGTCTGCTGATGACGACGCCGGACGGGACCCAAACGTATAAAGTGTACGTCGACAACGCCGGGCAGATTCGGGCCGATCTGCAATAGTCTTCCCCGGTGATTCCGGCACAAGCGAATTTCGTCATCGGGTCCCGCCGGGCGATGGCAGTCATACCTTGCAAGGTTGTCTCATACAATGAAGGGAGTACAACCCAAGGAGAGATTGCCATGAAAGAATGGAAGAGCGTCATCTATATGAGCCTGGCGCTGGGGATGTTGATCTACGCCGTTCCGCGTCTCGATATCGGGGGAGGTTTTACGCTGCCGACCGTATTTGGCATCGTCTGGATCGGATTTGCCCTGATGATCGTGGCGGCGCATCTGCACCGCATCTTAGGAGTGGATGAAGAAACGAAACACGAGCTCGCCCGTGTACGGAATCATAGCCGCCGGCGGCGTCAGTTGTGGGTCGACAGCAAGATCCGGGCGCTCGGCACGAAAAAGTAAACAAGCCCTTTCGCAGATTAGCCTGAATCCTCGCAGGCGAAAGGGCCGATCCGGGAAGGGAACCGGCAAGGGACTCCGTCCCCGGGCATGGAAAAAGACGCTTTCAAAACCACGGAAGCCGTGGAGATGGAAGCGTCTTTGTCGTATCTGCTTATGGCGGCTAACGCATTGCGGTCGCTTGGCGCATATCGCCGCCCGGACGGCGGGCGATGCCCCTCCACGCAAGATCCGATCCGCCTTTCATCGTAAAGTGGCCGCATGTTCCGATTCCGATGGCGGCTTTCCCCTCGGTCGATTTATAGAAACATAAGCCATTCAACATATCGCCGCCCGTCTGAAAGTAACGGCAGTTATAGCAGCTTGACTTCAAGTGCGGCGATACGCTTCTATAGCTCATCGTCATCATCCTCCATTTCGATCATGGTGTCTTCCGTTATGGTTTGAAATTGTTTCGCCCTCCGTGTAATTTCTCCGGCCATCTGTTGGATTAAGGCCGAATTATTCGTCTTGGTCGCCAGTTCCAGCTCGCTGTGGTAATGATGAAGCACGGTTTGAATCGCAATCTCTAAGTTTTGGCGATCCACCACGACGTTGTCCATGACGGTTCAATCCTCCTGCCGAATGGTATGGGTTCCTCCAATCTAATCATGTATTTCCAGAATAAAGGAAAATACACGTTGTGAGTAGTGCAGTTGGGAATCTGGAATTATCGTTTACACGCCCGTTTGCTTGTGGTATAATCCTCCAATTTTGCTAGAGGTTCCGGAAATCGGATTCCTATAACGGATCGGACGAACGCCTACGGTTGTCACGTTATCCGCCGGGTACTATAATAGAAAGTAATACAGAACGGTACAGTTTCGTAGGAATGGGGTATAACAGAATGGATGAGCTGCTTCAGGAATCGGCTACCAAGCACGAGCAAATTTTAAAATATATCGAATCGCTGGCGATCAATACGAAAATATCGGTACGCAAAATCGCCAAGGAAATGGACGTAAGCGACGGAACCGCATACCGCGCCATCAAGGAAGCGGAAAATCAGGGACTGGTCAGCACGAGAGAGAGGATCGGCACGATCCGCGTCGAGAAAAAGCAGCGCACCAATATCGACAAGCTGACGTTTGCCGAAGTGGTCAATATTGTGGACGGGCAAGTGCTGGGAGGAGCGGCCGGGCTGGAGAAAACGCTGCATAAGTTCGTGATCGGCGCGATGCAGCTCGAAGCGATGGCCCGGTACATCGAGCCGGGCAGCCTGCTCATCGTGGGCAACCGCTACCAGGTGCACCGGTATGCGCTGGAGCACGGCTCGGCCGTCCTGATCACCGGCGGATTCGATACGAACGACGAGGTGAAACGGCTCGCGGACGAGCTCGGACTGCCGCTGATCTCGACAAGCTACGATTCGTTTACCGTTGCTTCCATTATCAACCGTGCGATCTACGACAGGCTGATCAAGAAAAAGATCACGCTGGTCGAGGACATCTTGTCTACACAGCAGCCGCCGCACACGCTCAAAGGCAACAGTACCGTAGCCGACTGGGAGAAGCTGGTGGAGGAGACGGGCCACAGCCGGTTCGCCATCGTGGACGAATGGAATAAGGTCATCGGGATGATCGCCTCCAAGGACGTGCTCGGCGTGCCGAAGGAGCAGACGCTGGACAAGCTGATGACCCGCAGTCCGATCACGGTCGTGCCGCAAACTTCGGTTACGTCCGCCGCTCATATGATGGTATGGGAAGGAATCGAGCTGCTGCCGGTCGTTGATCCGAAAGGCAAGCTGCTCTCGGTGATCAGCCGTCAAGATGTACTGAAGGCGCTACAGGTGATCCAGAAGCAGCCGCAAATCGGCGAGACGTTCGAGGATTTGATCGTGATGGGCTTCGAGGAGATGCGCGAGGACGGCGGGCAGCTGTCTTATCGCGGGGTCATTACGCCGCAGATGACCGGGCGGCTCGGAACCGTATCGGAGGGCGTGCTTACAACGCTGATGACGCAATTTGCCTATCGTTCGTTAAAGACGCACAAGAAAGGCGACTTTGTCCTCGAGCATTTCTCGGCTTATTTCCTGCGTCCCCTCCAGCTAGAAAGCGAAATCGAGATCAGGCCGAAAGTGATCGAGCTGAACCGCAAGCATGGCAAAGTCGACGTCGAGATTTATCTCGGAACGAACCTTGTGTGCAAGGCGATGCTGTCCGCGCAGGCGATCGACTGACACGTCGCCGCTGCAAACCAGAAGACGCTTCCGGTCCCCGTGTCCATAGAGGGTGAGCCGGAAGCGTCTTTGCGATTGATTATAGAAGTTCTCGCCTACAGGCCGGCGCGTCTTGCAGGAATAGGCAGAGCCTATTCCTTGATCCGGTTGTAGATCCCGTAGTTGCGAATGCCCGCGAACAGGTTGAACAGCCCGAGCAGCAGCATGACGGCGCCAACGACGACGCGGACGGACGAACCGGTGAACAGGAACAGCTGGATGACCGAGATGGAAATGAGCATAAGACCCATGCTGATATTCATTTTGGCGGAATCGGTGCCCCGCGCTTTTCGGGAATGCTGTCTCCGGTAACGGATGCTGAAGAAGACCGAGCCGAGCAATGAAACGGCAAAGACGATCAGAAGGGCTCCTTGAAGCCACTGCATGGTAGACGATACTCCTTTGTCACAAGCTTCTGCAAGGCCAGATCTGAAGCCGCGCATCGCAGAGGCTTTCCGGCGATCCTAAAGCGGCTCCCCGGATGCCGGACGCGCCCGGGTGACCTTGTACTTGCATCTTGTTTTTCTTTCTATCATAGCAGAAACGCCCTGGTTCTACAAAAATCAGCGGAAATGAAACGAGCCGATCGAGCCGAGAGCGGCCGACGTTTTGACGAATACGATCAATTCGGTCTGGACGATCGCAATGCCCGTCGCCTCGAGTTTGTAGCTCTGATCGTTCACCGAATACTGATTCGTGACGATCTCCTGCAGCTTGCGAATTTCCGCGAGACGTTCCGATTCTTTGCCGGAGGTGAAGATCGACAGGCTGTGGCCTTCGTAAAACGGCTCGAGCTTTTTCTGCACCTGCTGCCTCAGTTCCTGCTCGACCAGCGGATCAAGGGTCGATTTCTCCAGCCGTACCGTTATTTTTTTGACTACGGACTGGCTGTGCTTGAATTTGTTCAAGTTTTGGATTTCTTTCTTAAGGTTTTCGTTTTCGTCGAAAAGTTCGGTGTTGCGTTTCACGAGCTGACTGAAGTTGGCCTGATGCATGCTCATATACAAGGCGCTGCCGATGATCATCCCGGAGAACAGCAAGCCGGCCCCGGCAAGCCAGCGTGCGATTCTCGGATTCGGCTGCCGCTTCACGGCTCGACGCCCCCCTCGCATATCCATTTCACCAGCACCGTTCCGATATGAGCGCCCGCAAAGGCGGCGACAAAGTACATAATCTGCTTGAAAGCCGGCGACAGATGACCTTCCAGAAAGTTGGTCTCGATCACCCGGATCGGATCGATCGTCCCCCCGACGGCCGCCACCATGGCCCATATTTTGATGCGCCCGGCTATATCCAGCATTTTGTAGGAGGGAGCCTGTAGCGTCAGCACCGATCCGATGCCGGCCAGCATGCAGGCGCCCAGCACGATGCCGAAGGCAACGAGGAAATCGATCGCCAGATTGGTTACAAATTCCCGCATCCGCAAATCCCCTTTCTTCCGCCTCCGGTCCGATAGATTCGCTTCCGAAAGCTTGGCCGCTCTCTTTTCACTATTGTATGGGAAACCCCTACCGGAATATGCTACAATAAGAGAAGCGAACAAAAGGCGAACACGCAAGGGGGATACGCTGGTGAAAGGGTTTGTGCACTTGCACGCACATAGCGAATACAGTCTGCTGGACGGAGCCTCGCGCATCGAGCGAATGGCGGAGCAAGCGGCACGGCTCGGCATGCCGGCTCTGGCGCTCACCGATCATGGAGTGATGTACGGCGCCATCCCGTTTTACAAAGCTTGCAAAGCAAACGGAATCAAGCCGATTATCGGCTGCGAGGTGTACGTGGCCACCGGTTCGATGCTGACGAAGGCGTCCCGGCAGGAGCAGCCTACGCATCATCTGATCCTGCTCGCCAAAAACGAGACGGGGTACCGCAACCTGATGAAGCTGGTCTCGGACGCTCATCTGCGCGGGTTTCATTACAAGCCCCGCACCGATCTGGAGCAGCTCGCGAAGCACGCCGAAGGACTGGTCTGCTTAAGCGCTTGTCTCGGCAGCGAGATTTCGCAGCATTTGCTGCATGATCGCCGGGAGGAGGCGCTGGCGGCTGCGCTAAGGTTCCGCGGCATGTTCGGCGACGATTTTTATCTGGAAATTCAGGATCACGGCCTGATCGAGCAGAAAAAGGTCATGCAGGCGATGATCGGGCTCAGCCGCGAAACCGGCATCCCGCTGGTCGCGACGAACGATGCCCACTATGTGATGGCTGAAGACCATGTCGCCCAAGACGTGCTTATCTGCATCGGGACGGGCAAGACGCTGGATGATCCCGACCGGCTCAAGTTCCATACGGAGCAGATGTACTTGAAAAGTCCCGAGGAGATGGCGAAGCTGTTCGCCCACGTTCCGGAGGCGCTGGACCATACGATCGACATAGCGGAGAAATGCTCGCTGGAGCTGGAGTTCGGACGGCTGATCCTGCCGGAATACCAGCCTGTTCCGGAGGGGATGACTTCCGGGCAATATTTGCGCAAGCTGTGCGAGGACGGGCTGGCAACGCGGTACGGCGCCATGTCCGAGTGGGCGGATGCCGGATACAGGGCGAAGCTGGAAGACCGTCTCCGCTA
Source organism: Paenibacillus sp. MAH-35 (assembly GCF_058135425.1). Classification (NCBI taxonomy): domain Bacteria; kingdom Bacillati; phylum Bacillota; class Bacilli; order Caryophanales; family Paenibacillaceae; genus Paenibacillus; species Paenibacillus sp. MAH-35. The sequence goes on along the minus strand of NZ_JBYUPU010000005.1, from coordinate 182,473 downwards.
CGAGCTCGACGTGATCGGCAATATGGGGTATTCCGATTATTTTCTGATCGTATGGGATTTTATCCGGTTTGCCCACGAGCAGGAGATCGTTACCGGTCCCGGGAGGGGCTCGTCTGCCGGAAGCTTGGTTGCTTACGTGCTCAACATTACCGATGTCGATCCGATCAAGTACGGTCTGCTGTTCGAACGGTTTCTGAACCCCGAGCGCGTCTCGATGCCGGATATCGATATCGACTTCAGCGACGAGCGGCGTGACGAAGTCATCAACTATGTGGTGGACAAATACGGCGTGGAGCATGTCGCCCAGATTATCACCTTCGGAACGATGGCGGCCAAAGCGGCCGTGCGCGATGTCGGGCGGGTAATGAATTTGCCTTATCACGAGGTCGACCGTGCGGCCAAGCTGATTCCGAATCAGCTCGGCATTACGATCGAAGAAGCGCTGAATCAGAGCCAGGAGCTGAAGGATCTGTGCGCCAAACATCCGGGTACGGCCCGGCTCGTCGAGATGGCGATGAAGGTGGAAGGGTTCCCCCGTCATGCGTCCACACACGCGGCGGGTGTCGTCATCTCGCGCGAGCCGCTGACCGACTATGTACCGCTCCAGGAAGGAACGGAAACCGTCGCCCTGACGCAATATTCGATGGAGCATCTGGAAGCGGTCGGGCTGCTGAAGATGGACTTCCTTGGCTTGCGTTACTTGTCCATTATCGAGCGGACGCTCCGCTGGGTCCGCGAACAGACCGGAGAGAAGATCGATTTCCATTCGGTTTCCTACGAGGATGCGGCAACTTATGAGCTGCTGAGCCGCGGCGACACGACCGGTATTTTCCAGTTTGAATCGGCCGGATGCCGGCGCGTGCTCAAGGAGCTGAAGCCTTCGACCTTCGAGGACATTATCTCCGTAGTCGCTTTATATCGTCCGGGCCCCATGGAATTCATACCTAAGTATATTCAGGGCAAGCACGGCCAAATCGGCGTGGAATACCCGCATCCGGAGCTGGAGCCGATCTTGCGCGATACGTACGGCATTATCGTCTACCAGGAGCAGATTATGCAGATCGCCTCCAAGATGGCGGGCTTCCGGCTTGGAGAGGCGGATGAGCTGCGCCGGGCGGTCAGCAAGAAGAAGCGGGAGGTGCTCGATGAGGAACGGGCGCATTTCGTCGCCGGAAGCTTGAAGGAAGGGTACTCGGAAGCGGACGCCAACAAGGTATACGATATGATCGTCCGGTTTGCCAATTACGGCTTTCCGCGCGCTCATGCGACCGCCTACGGGGTGCTGGCGTTCCAGACGGCCTACTTGAAGGCGCATTATCCGGTTACGTTCATGGCGTCGATGCTCGCCTCGGTGATGGGCAGCCACCGCAAGGTCGCCGAATACGTCGACGAATGCCGCAAGATGGGCATCGAGGTGCTGCCTCCGGACGTCTGCGAGAGCGGCATCCAGTTTACGCCGGTGAACGGTGCGATCCGCTTCGGGCTGGCCGCTATCAAAAACGTCGGTACGCACGCGATGGAGACGATTATCCGCGAGCGCGGGGACCGGCCTTACGAGAGTTTGCTAGACTTTTGCCGGAGAGTCGATTTGCGTGTCTGCAACAAACGGGTGATCGAATCGCTCATTCAGGGCGGAGCGATGGATTCGCTGCCCGGCCACCGCGCCCAGCATATCGCCGTGCTCGACGAGACGGTGGAGGCGGCGCAGAAGTGGAAGAAGGAGCGGGAAGATTTGCAGCTCCATCTGTTCGGCTTTACGGAGGAAACGAACTGGACGGTCGATCTGCCGGACGTCCGGCCGTATTCGCAGATGCAGAAGCTGGAGTTTGAGCGCGAGCTGCTCGGCTTGTATTTGTCGGGGCACCCTCTGGACGCGTATGAGGAGCTGATCGCGGAGGTGGACGCCGATCTGCTGCACGAGCTGCCGGAGTACGAGGATAATGCGGAGGTGCTCGTAGCGGGCATGGTGCTGTCCGCCAAGCCGCATCTGACTAAGAAAGGGCAACCGATGGGGTTTGCCGAGCTGGAGAACCGGATCGCCAAGGTGGAGGTCGTCCTGTTCCCGGAGGTGTGGAAGAAGGCGTCCACGCTTATGCAAAAAGGGAATGCGCTGTTCATGAAGGCGCGGCTCCAGCATCACGACGAGGACGTCAAGCTGATCGCAGACCGCGTCGTGCCGTTGGAGGCGCCCGATGCGTCGCAGCAGGCCCGGGCGCTGAAGCGCCAGCCGGGCGGCTCGCGAAGCGGAGTCGCTGCGTCGCGCGGCGGCGAAGCGAGGAGCGGAAGCGATCCGGGAGCCGCGGAAGCGAGGAACGCGTCCGGGAGCGTGAGAGCGGAGCGATCGGGCGAGGGAGCCGCCGGAGGCGAAGCGCCGGCACAAGCGCGGGTGCAAACGCCGCAGGCGAAGCAGCCCGAACCTGCACGCAGCGCGCCCGGGCGGACGCAGCGGCTGTTCGTCAAAATAACCGCGGACCGCGAGCAGCCGCAGCGGCTGAGCGGGCTGCAAAGCTTGCTGCAGCGGCACGCAGGAGCGATGCCGGTCGTGCTTTTCTACGAACGCGAACAGCGCCTGCTTGCGCTGAACGAGGCGTACAATGTAAAGCCGTCGCCGGATCTGATAAAGGAAATCGGCGATATCATGGGCCCCGACTCCGCTCGTGTCAAATAGCTGTAAGGCGGATGCCGATTGACGAAGATTGACGGTGCAGCAGCCGGTTGCATGGACAGACGGGCATTCGTCAAGCAGAGCCATACCGTCCCCGTCCGCAGGGCAATTCGAGAGGGGAGAACTTTAGCCTGCGAGCAAGAATAAAGGCGGCTCAATAGACCAAAACCTGTTCCAACCTAGCCCAACAATCTATCGCGGATTCGGACCGATAGAAGTCACAGAAGCATGCGTTTCCATATTTCCATGGAAGCGGATGCTTCTTTGCTTTGCCTTCGGGAAGGGGAGGTGCCCTATCTATGCCAGTGTACAGGGAGGGCCTGTTGCTATTGAGAACACGATTCTGGGTTGCTGGAAGTGCGTGCTTTCGTTCAATGAGACCTGGGAGCGCAAACACACACTAGTGCGGGAAGGATTTTAAACCAATATTTGTTAGTAAACCATCTAACTGGTGGCCATCTGCGCGAACATAACTCCAAACATAACTGGAAAGCTCAGCATAAGAGCTTCTAGGACCTCTTATTTTTCTTTGTAATTGCCTCGTTTCTCAAAATAAGTGCTTTTTGCCCCTCTTATTTCACGGATTTTCTTGGATTTCGCTCGAGAAGCTTAAAATAGGAGCTCCCAAAAGCTCTTAATATTGGAAAAATGAGCTTAGTCCGCCCATTAAGAGTTACAAACCACCCTTATCAATTGGTTTGGACTATCCTTCTCCCGTCACCCCGCTCTCGCATCAACCGTCGCTTTACCAACCACCGTTCTGCCACCCGCCAATAGCGATCTGCTTAACCGCTCACCGTTCCGCCCTGCGCCAATAGCCACTGACTAACGACCCACCACCGTCCTGCCCACCGCCAATAACCGCCGCATAACCAACCACCATCCCGCCCTGCGTCAACTAGTCACCGCCATCCGGCCCCAGTCTCCCACTTCATCCATCGGCTGTCGTCTAATTGTCCCCACGCGCTTTCCGTCCCGCCGCCCGCCGCCCGTAAGGCCAATTAAACGCCCTTTCGTGTCCCCAATCAATTCGCTCCCAAAAAAACGCAAAAAACGGACAACTTATCCCGAACATTCCTCGGCCGGTCTGCATACATTTAGTAAAACCCGGACGGGTGACCGGGCCCTTACCGTATTTCCGATTAGTGCCGCACGGCTAAGGCGGAGGTAGGGCGGGATCGCTCTCACGGCTGGTCTTTCCGGCAACAGCACCCCGAATATCAGGCCTGTGCGAACACCCGCGCCAGCACTCTGGCAATCCGGCGCAGGAAGCCCGGCCACGCTAAGTGAATCCATATCCATATACCAGGAGGAAATGCCTATGTCCAACCGTTTGGCTTTGCATATGCTTGCCGAAAGAGGCGTCACGCTCCGGCAGGTCGCGGAGATCGTCCACAAACTCCAACTGCCGTACAACGACGAGCTGACGGTGGAAGAGTGCGAGGAAAGCGTCATGGCCGTACTCGGTAAACGGGAAGTGCAGTATACGCTGTATACTGGAATCGCACTGGACATTCTGGCGGAGAAAGGGCTGCTGCCACAGCCGCTGCAGGAAATTATGGAAAACGACGAGTCGCTCTACGGCGTCGATGAGACGCTCGCCCTGGGCATCGTGCACGTATACGGGATGATCGGGCTGACCAGTTTCGGCTATTTGGACAAGGAAAAAACAGGCGTCATCCGTTCGCTCAACAACCACGCCACAGAGATCCACGTCTTCCTCGACGATCTGGTCGCCGGGCTTGCTGCCGCGGCGTCGGCCAGGATCGCGCATCAGAACAAAAACGCCAAGCAATATGACAGCGAGGACTCCGACGATCAAAAGAACGAGGACCCGGCGCCATGATTCGACACCAGTTTCCTTGCGGGTAAAAGACGGAATATGGTATCATGGTTGCAATGTACACGAGAGGCGTTTCGGTAGTCAGGGAGGTTTTCAGTAGCATGTGGACGGTCATCTATATCGCTCCGACCGCGAAAATCGCAGAGCGAATCAAACAAAAACTGACGGATGAAGGGTTTTTGGTACAAGTTCGCCCTGTTAGCCTATCGAAGCATCAATTCGAAATTCTCGTTCCCGAGGGCGAGCTGGAAGAAGTCCAGGAAGTGTTGAACGCAATTTTGCACGGATGAGGTACACCCGGAGCGGCACGAAAGAGGCGACTGCGCTCGCCCGGGCATGCGTCCGTTCCAGCCTCGGGCATGCGCCGGTCTGCAGCGCCGAATACGGATGACAACGGTTTTGGAGAGGTGTAAATGTGGCAATAAAAGATTTTTTCCAGAAGAAACGCAAGTACGCTACCATCCCGTCGGAACAATCGAAGCGTGAAATACCGGAAGGCATCATGAGCAAATGCCCCAAATGCGGCACAATTCAGTACAGCAAAGAATTGGGCAAAAACTTGAAGGTTTGCACATCATGCGATTATCATAACAAGCTGAGCGCCTTTGAACGAATTGAGATTACGATGGACGACGGCCGGTTTTTCGAATTCGACCGCGATATGATTTCCGAAGACCCGTTGGAATTCCCCGACTACGTCAACAAGCTGACCCGGTCGATGGAGTCGACGGGCCTTCGTGATGCAGTCGTCACCGGCGAAGGGACGATCGGGGGGTATCCGGTTATCGTGGCGGTGATGACCGCCGACTTTTTCCTCGGCACGCTTGGTTCCGTAGTCGGAGAAAAGATTACGAGAGCGATCGAAACCGCGATCCAGAAAAAGTATCCGCTGATCATCTTCTCGACTTCAGGGGGAGCACGGACGCAAGAAAGCATCCTCAGCCTGATGCAGATGGCCAAGACGAGCGCGGCGCTCGCCAAGCTTGACGATGCCGGAGGCCTATATATTTCGATCATAACCGAGCCGACCTACGGCGGAGTGTCCGCCAGCTTCGCCATGCTTGGCGACATTATCATCGCCGAGCCGGGAGCCCGCTTCGGCTTTGCCGGACGAATCGTCATCGAAGAGACGATCCGCCAAAAGCTGCCGGAAGGATTCCAGACGGCGGAGTTTAACCATAAGCATGGACAGCTGGACAAGGTCGTCCACCGCAAGGAACTGCGCTCCACACTGATCAAGATGCTGGAGCTGCACACCGTTAAACCGACCAAGGAGGCAAGTGCGAATGGCTAATGAGCTGCCCTTTGAACGTAAACTTGCCGAATTGAAAAGCAAGATCGACGATCTGCGTAAGTTCGGTGAAGAGAAACAAATCGACTTCTCCGACGAAATCGCCAAGCTGGAAGCTCGTTACGTCCAGCACGAAGAAGAGTTGTACCATAACTTGACCGCCGGGCAGAAGATGGCGATCGCGCGCCACCCGTCGCGTCCGACGACGCTGGACTTCATTCAATACCTTTGTACCGATTTTATCGAGATGCACGGAGACCGGATGTTCGCGGACGATCTGGCGATTGTCGGAGGGATTGCGAAGTTTCAGGGCGTTCCCGTTACCGTAATCGGCCACCAGAAAGGCAAAGATACGAAGGACAACATCGCCCGCAACTTCGGCAGCCCGCATCCGGAAGGATACCGCAAGGCGCTCCGGCTGATGAAGCAGGCGGACAAGTTCCGCAGGCCGATCATTACGTTTTTGGATACGAAGGGCGCTTTTCCCGGGGCTACGGCCGAGGAGCGAGGCGTCGGCGAATCGATCGCCCGCAATCTGCTGGAGATGGCAAGGCTTCGCGTACCGGTCGTCGTCGTCGTGATCGGCGAAGGCGGCAGCGGCGGCGCGCTGGCGCTGGGCGTCGGCAACCGCGTTCTGATGCTGGAACACGCGATTTACTCCGTGCTGTCGCCGGAAGGGGCAGCTTCGATCCTGTTCAAGGACGCTTCCAGAGCGGCGGAGATGGCGGAGGCGATGAAAATTACGGCCGACGATCTGCTTCAACTCGAGGCGATCGATGAAATTATCAAGGAGCCGCGCGGAGGCGCTCACCGGAATCCGGAGGAGCAGGCCGAAAGCGTGAAAGCCGCGATATGGAACCATCTGCAGCAGTTGATGAAGATGAACGAAGACGAACTCGTCTCCGATCGTTATGAGAAATTCCGCAAGATCGGCAAGTTTACGTATATGCACGAAGCAGTGGAGCAAGTTGATAATTAGGCCCCGCACTTCCCGTTAATCCGAAATCTCAGGAGGAACATAACCATCATGCGCAAAACGAAAATTGTATGTACCATCGGACCTTCCAGTGAATCTTTGCCCGCGCTGAAGCAGCTTATTTCGGCGGGAATGAACGTGGCCAGGCTCAACTTCTCCCACGGCGATTTCGAGGAGCACGGCAACCGGATCAAGAACATCCGCCAAGCGTGCCTCGAGCTGAACAAAACTGTAGCGATTCTGCTTGATACGAAAGGACCGGAGATTCGTACCGGCAAGCTGAAGGACGACTCCTATGAGCTGATGCAGGATGAGTCCATCACGCTCACGACTGAGGAAATCATCGGCGATAACAAACGCATTTCCGTCACGTATAAAGATTTGCCACGCGACGTTCATGTCGGCTCGACGATTCTGATTGACGACGGCCTGATCGGACTGACCGTCGTCGATATTCGCGGCAGCGAGATCGAGTGCCGCATCGTCAACGGGGGCACGATCAAAAGCAAAAAGGGCGTAAACGTACCGGGCGTCCGCATCTCGCTTCCCGGCATTACCGAGAAGGATGCGAACGACATCATTTTCGGGATTCAGCAAGGCGTTGACTTCATCGCAGCCTCGTTCGTGCGCAAAGCGTCCGACGTGCTGGAGATTCGTCAGCTGCTGGAAGAGCATAACGCGAACCATATCCAGATTATCTCCAAGATTGAGAACCAGGAAGGCGTTCAAAACCTGGATGAAATTCTCGAAGTATCCGACGGCCTGATGGTCGCCCGCGGCGACCTCGGCGTGGAGATTCCGGCTGAAGAAGTTCCGCTCGTTCAGAAGCGGATGATCAAAAAATGTAACTTTGTCGGTAAGCCGGTCATCACGGCAACGCAAATGCTCGACTCGATGCAGCGCAATCCGCGCCCGACGCGTGCGGAGGCGAGTGACGTAGCGAACGCGATCTTCGACGGTACGGATGCGATCATGCTGTCGGGTGAGACGGCGGCAGGCAAATATCCGGTCGAATCGGTGCAGACGATGTCCCGGATCGCCGAGCGTGCGGAGTCGGCATTGGAATACCGCGAAATTTTCATTCGTCAGAGTACGGCGCAGCAAACGACGATTACGGAAGCGATCAGCCAGTCGGTCGCCAGCTCCGCTCTGGATCTGGACGCCAAAGCGATCATTACGCCTACCGAGAGCGGGTACACGGCGCGTATGGTGTCCAAGTACCGTCCGAAATCGCCGATCATCGCGGTTACGCCTAACGAGCAAGTCATGCGCCGCCTGAGCCTCATCTGGGGCGTACTGCCGACCCACGGCGAAGAAGCGCGCAATACGGACGAAATGTTCCAGCTCGCCGTAGACAATGCGATGAAGGCCGGACATATCCGTCTCGGTGATCTCGTGATTATTACGGCAGGCGTTCCGGTAGGCCGTTCCGGCACGACCAACCTGATGAAGGTGCACCATGTCGGCGAGATGATCGCCAAAGGGCAAGGCATCGGAAGCCAGCCGGCGACAGGTAAAGTCGTCGTAGCGCGCACCGCTCAGGAAGCTTTGGATAAAGTCGTGGAAGGCTCGATTCTGGTCACCGTCGCCACGGACAAAGACTATATTCCGGCATTCCAGAAGGCGTCGGCTGTCATTACGGAAACCGGCGGCATTACTTCGCATGCGGCAGTAGTCGGTTTGAGCCTGGGGATTCCGGTGATCGTCGGCGTCGACGAAGCGACTTCGCTGCTTAAGGACGACATGGAAGTGTCCGTTTATGCGGAAGTGGGCGTCATTTACTCCGGACAAGCTAAAGTGCTGTAAAGCGATAAACATACAGAAGGGCCCGAATCTGCGGATACGGGTCCTTCTTGTCCGTCGTCTCTATTCCTGCAAGTCAAGGATCGGGATAGGCCGGGTGAGGACGGTGCCCGGCTTCTAAATGGGCGAATATGAAAAGTTTCGGGGGGAGTTCGGATGAGAACGTTATACATATCGGATTTGGACGGGACACTGCTCAACGGCGAGCAGCGGCTATCGGAGGAAACGATCCGCACGGTAAACGAATGGATTGCGGCAGGAGGCCACTTCTCCGTAGCGACGGCGCGCTCGTGGGATTCTGCGGGCCACATCCTGGCTCCGCTCGACCTGAAGCTGCCGGTTGTGCTGATTAACGGGGTGTTTCTGTACGATCCGGCAGAGCGCCGTTATCTCCACGCCAATCTTCTCGACCGCCAAGTTGCTATGGAAATCATCGAGACCGAGGAACGCCTGGGACTGAATCCGATCGTATACACCGTCGACGGCAACGGGCAATTTAAAATATATTACAAAGGCCTGTTTAATCCGAGCGAAACGAACTATGTCACAGACCGTCTCCGGACGGGTGACGAGCGGTTCCGGCTCGTGACCGAGCACGACATTCCGGCCGACGAACAGATCATGGAAGTGAATGCGATCGGGACGGAGGCCGAGCTGTTGGAAATGTACCGGTTGTTCAGCTCGCGCAGCAGGGAGGTGTTGTGCCACTTCGGCCCGGACATCTACACGCCGGGATACCATTGGCTCGAAATGAATCATCCCCGGGCCAACAAGCGGGACGGCGTCGCGCAGCTCAAGCAGCTGCTGCAGGCGGATCGGATCGTCTGCTTCGGCGACAACCTGAACGATCTGCCGATGTTCGAGATCGCCGACGAGAAGTACGCGATGGGCAACGCCCATCCGCTGCTGATCGAGAAGGCGACGGCCCGGCTCGCGACCAATGTGGAGCATGGAGTCGCCCGCTATTTGCAGACGCTCACTCCTTAAGGGCCAGCCTGTACGAATTCCGGTATTGCATTGGCGTGACGCCGTATCTGCTCTTGAATTTCGTACAGAAATAAGGGACGTTGCCATACCCGACCTGGCCGGCTATTCCCGTAACCGAGCCCGCATCGCTTCTCAGCAGCTCGCAAGCCCGTTCCATCCTCGCATGGGTCATATAGTCCAGGAAGGATACGCCGTGCACTTCTTTGAACTGTCTGGACAAATAAGCGGTCGACAAGCCGGCCATGTCGGACAGCCGGTCCAGCGAAATATCTTCACTTAGATGATCGTCGATGTAAGCTTTAAGTTTGTGGAAGATGTCGTCCTGGGCGGCGTTTTCTTTCAAGTGGCGCTGTATATGACTCCCGGTCTGTGCGCACAGTTCGCGAATCTGCCGGATTGTATCCGCAAAGGTTTCCCGCCGCAGGTCTTGAAACAGAAGAGACGGCGGGAACATTCTTTCCCGCGAATTCAAGTCGATCATCACCTTGGACAAAACCATCATGATTTGCATCAGGCAAAACTCGACGGCTTCGAGAGACCACCTGTCACGTCTTAGTGTATCGACAAATTCGTCCAGACATTGTTCGGCAGAGACGACGTCTCCGGCTCGAAGCGCATTTTCGAGAGGCTCATAGTTCATGGCCGGGATGCCGGAGCGCAAACGAATCTCATCGTAATCGACGATCGGATGGAACTCTTCCATAAATAAGTATCTCAAAGCTAATAGGGCTTGCTCGTAAGACTTGGGAATGTCGTCCGCATAGCTGACGATGCCGCCGACTCCGGCGGCGAAGGAAGCGCCTTTCGCCGAATCCGGTTGCAGCATCCGATCAAGCAGCTCCTTAAGCAGATTTTTCGTCTCTATCCGTTCATCCAGCTCAATAAACAGAAGCAAACTCAGTTCGGTTCCGTTTTTCTCAATGATTTCGTGGGCAAATGGGGGCGCTAGTTTGCGCCATTTCGTTTTCCACCCCTTCACGCTCTCCCGATATACTTTCACATTAACGACCAAATAGCAGCAATCCTTCTGAAGCCGCACAGGCAGTTCATTCTCGGCAAGACTGCCGCTGAGCAGTGCCGCAAGCTTCTTGTCGTCGAGCTGCCCGGACAACTGCTTCACGGTATGGTTTAAGCCGGTCAGTACCTGCTCGATCATTTTGAATTCGTTATGCTGATGATCGGGCAGGAGAGCGCTATTCGTCTCGCGCAGCTTATGGAGCATTTGCCGGACCGGCCGGTACGTTTTGATCGTCAAATAATAGGTGAACAGCATAACAAGCAGCAGCACGGCCGAACTGACCAGCAATACTTCTGGATTCATCCAATACGAGAACAAGGAAAGGGACTGCACAGGCCGGATGGAGGCGAATGTCCATTCATGGCCGGAAGCGGAGACGTCGCCGCCGATTACGCTGAAAAGCAAACCGTCCTGCCTGCCGGCACCGGATGGAAGACGGGCCAGCTTAGCCCGGTAAGCCTCCAGTTCCGTCCCGCTTACATTGCTGGTAGCTGCGGTAAAATTCCGGCTGCGGTCGATCATCATCAGCTTCTCATCGTCCGAGCTTTGCAGGGAGTCCAGCAGGCTGTTTGCATGCGACTTGTAAATGTCGATGAACATATATCCGCTGATGTCGCCGCCATGCGCCTGGATCGGGAACGTATAAATATAAGTGAGCAGCTCGTCGGCCGAGTTTTCGCCATAGGAGACGGTACGGGGCAGCCAGACGCCGGTAGTCGTATGCCCTTGGTCCAGCTCCGTTAACAGCTCGTACTTGGGGGAATGGGGAGCGACCTTATAATAAGCGTATGGATCGACCATCAAATTCAGGTTTTTGAAGTAAACGGATACGTTCTCCGTACCCGGATTGGCCAGCATCATCGCCTTTAGATTGCTCGCAACCTGATAAATTCGATAAATGTTATGCCCGTTTTCTTTGTAAAACGAAGTAAAGGCATCGTCATTCCCGCTAGCCGTATCCATTGTCGTTAATATATCACTGATGAAAGCGTTTTTATAAATGGCCGGATAAAGCTCTTCCATATAGGTTTTCACTTGATTAAGCCGGGTGCGGCTGTCCTGTTCCTGCGTCCTCTCCTCCGCCTGTCTCGCTTTATTGTACAAAATCGCCCCGCACAAGCAGGTTAGGAGTAAGGTTATGATCGAGTAGGAAAGGAAGAGGCGGCGGAAATATACCGAATGAAAGATAGGATAAACACTCCGCTTCATTGTCGCACGTCCCCTCCGTCCATTTCCGTAAAATCGAACCTATCGTATCATGGGCAGGTGTTGCTGTAAATAGCTGGAGAATGGTGTGCGCAGCAGACCCTATCAACTCCAATCCCTTGCGGCTCAACAGATTATGAAAGGCGGAGCAAAGAATTGAATAACACCGGATCAAGATTCCGAAATGAATCGCAAAAACTTGAAATCCCAGAGCAAAGCCTTTTGTGGAATAATGAAGGCGCATTCATCACATGCATTCCATAAAGGAGGCGTTTTTGTTGTTGGGACGGTTTCGACGTAAAACAGTTTTGCTGCTAGGCGCTTTAACGATTGTCGCGTCCGGCTGCGGAGGGGCAGGAGGAACAGGAAGCGGGACAGATAGAGCGGTTGAAGGGGGAACGAATGCAAAGGAACCGGTAAAGGAAAAGAAGGAGCCGATCGAGCTGGTGTTTAAAGATGCGACCTTCGGCTGGTCCGCGGATGACTTTATGAAAGACTACGGTGCGGCTATAGAGCAGAAATTTCCGCATATCCAAGTATCGTTCATCCCGTACCCGAAGCCGGCCATTGCCGAATTGTTCGCTTCGAAAACCAAGTTTGATATCGTCATCTCATCCTTATTGATGTTTAACGATAACATGCTGGAGAACGGACTGCAGTACGATTTAACACCGCTGATCAAAAAGCACAAATATAATCTCGACCGGCTGGAGCCGACAGCGCTTGCCCTGGCCAAGCAATTGGCGAACGGAGGCATATACGGTCTGCCTGTCGCCGGCGCGGCCTCGACGATCGTATACAACAAGGTACTGTTCGATAAATTCGGCGTATCGTACCCGAAGGACGGTATGACCTGGGACGAGTTTTATGAGCTGTCCAGAAAAATGTCGCGGATCGAGGGGGATGTACGGTATCACGGGTCGCTCGTATACCCGAACTTTATGCTGTACCGCAATCCTTTCTCCTTAAGTCTGATCAATGCGAATACGGAGAAAGCTGATTTTAGCAGCAGCAAATGGAAAGAATATATGGAGGCGATGCTCGGAATCTACCGGCTTCCGAATAACCATTTGGATAAGAAAAACCAGTTCGGCGGCCAGGTCGGCAAAGAATTGTTCGAGAAGGATCAAGTCGTGGCGATGTATCTGAATGCTTCGGGAACCGGAATCCGCGAGCTGACCTTTAAAAATATGGACTATGATTTCGTGCAATTTCCGGCATTCCAAGATGCGCCGGGTCTCGGTCCGCAGCCGTATCCATTATACTTTTACTTGTCCGCGGCATCTGAGCTGAAGGAGGAAGCGTTTGAGGTGCTCACTTATTTGACCTCGGACGAGTTTCAACTGGAGAACTCGAAGAAAGGGATTTTGACGGCGCTTAATAATAAGGACATTCAGATGGCGTTCGCTCAAAATTATCCGGAATTCAAAAACAAAAATATAAAGGCGATTCTTCCAGCCAAGCTGGCCCCGTCGGCTTACCGCAGCAAATATGACGGCATCGCGAGAGGGGAGCTGGAGCAAGCCTTCATCTCCGCGGCGATGGGCGAGAAAGACATCAATACAGCGATGCGGGAAGCGGAAGATTCGGCGAACAAGAAGATCGATCAGGTTAAAGCGCAGAAGAAGTAATGAAGTAACGAACCGTAAAAGCAGAAGGGCATCTATTGATCAGATCGGCGAAACCGCGCGATCCCCGGCCTCCAATCCACAGCTCGTCCCTTATCGGGATGTAATGGATGGACAGCCGGGGATTGCCGGTCATGCCCATCTCTTCAGCTTCGGGATGAACCGGTTCAGCATGTCACGGGCTTCCTGCTCGGACATCTTCTGGCCGGCGACCACATGCGGTACGCACACCTCAATCATCGATTGGACGGAAGCGTCCGGGTCGGTGAAAGCCCCTTCCTGATAACAATACGTGCAGTACTCTTCATTTGCGCTTCCGTCGGCGTTAGAACCTAGGCTTTCAGCGGTAGTAAGCGGCATCGAGCAGCTTTGGCAAAACTTCGCATCCATCTTTTATTGCCTCCTTTTCATTGAGAATGAATACAGTATACTTCAGCAACCCTGACAAGTGTCTGTCATGGTTTTTGGTATGGACTGTATAGCGACACCATTTCCTTCGCCCGATCCCGAATCAACAGCCGGACCCGCTCGGGCTCCAGCACCTCGACTTTGCTGCCGAAGCTGAGCAGGAAGCCGTAGATCCATTCATCCTCCGGGTACGTCTGCGTGACCAGCAGGAAGCCGTCTGGAGCCGTCACCAGCCGTTCGACGCCGAACAATTCCTCCACTCTAGCCCGCATATCCGGCGGAAACCGCAGCTTCAAGGTGACCGGCTTCGAGTTCATTTCCCACATCCGCCCCCAGTCCGCTTCCTCCATCGGAGGATGCTCCCGACGTTCGAACCGGTTGCCGGTAACGGCGAGACCGGACATCCTCGACAGCCGGAACAGCCGGTAGTCGTTACGGAGCGGACAGTAGGCGTACAAGTACCACGAGGCGCCCTTCAGCAGCAGCGTCATCGGCTCGACTTCCCGGGTCGTCGGCTCCCCGTTCACCGAAGAGTAACCGAACTTGACGGTACGATCCTCCTGCAGCGACTCGCGAATTAAGGCCACCTTGTGCTTCATAACGCCATCGGAGCCCCATGGATTCATATCGATCACGAGCCGGTCCTGCCAGAAGCGGACCGATTCTTTCTCCGTATCACCCAGCAGGCTCGTATACTTCTCAATCGTCGTGCCGTACCGGGTATCGTCCAGCGCCCGGCTCATGCCTTTCAGCGCCGACAGGACGGATGAGATCTCGTCGAAGGTGAGCGCCGTACGATCGAGCCGGTACCCGTCCATCATCTCGAAGCCGCCGGTTACTCCCTGATAGGAAACAAGTGGGAAACCGGCCTGGCACAACGTTTCGATATCGCGGTAAATCGTCCGGACCGATACTTCCATCTTCTCCGCGAGCTCCGCTGCGGATATCCGTTTCCGGTTAACGATAAGCATCAGTATGGCAAGCAGCCGTTCGAGGCGCATAAGTGTCGTCCTTTCCGCATCATGCCGCATATTCGGACAAAGCTTATCATGTCTCCGAGTTTGCTGTCTACCGGGCGGACCGTTTGAGGAAAGAGAAGCGGTTTAGTACAATAGAAGCATCAGGTTAGGGAACGGGGGACAACGATGACACAAAAGCAGCAGCAGCAGGAGCCGGGACGGTGGCACGGTTACGAGATCCGGGTGCGTTACGGCGAGACGGACCGGATGGGGGTTGTGTATCATCCCAATTACGCCACATGGTTCGAGGTTGGCCGTACGGAGCTCATTCGCGAGCGGGGGCTGCCCTATAGCCGGATCGAAGAGCTCGGCCTTTATTTGCCGGTGATCGAGCTGGAATCGAAGTTCCGTCTGCCGGCGAAATATGACGACAGGATTGCGATCTACACCCGAATCCGTTCATACAATCACTTAACGGTTCATTTCGAATCGCAGATCCGCCGGCTCGAGGAGGGGGGAGCGGTGTCTTCCGATGGGGAACAAGAAGCGGCCGAACGGAATGGCAGTCCAGCTCCTGCAGGCGAGCTGCTGGTCACCGGAGCCACCCGCCACGTATGGCTGGGCCGGGACTGGAAGCCCGTAAGGATCGACAGAGAAGCGCCGGAGCTGTACCGGCTGCTCGGGGAGGAATAACGATGGGGAAAGTGCTGCTGCTGGTATTTATTATCATCCCGGCTCTGGAGATCTGGGCGATTATCGAGGTGGGACAGCGGATCGGCGGCTGGCAGACGTTCGGCCTGATTTTGCTGACAGGTTTCGCCGGCGCTTATTTGGCCAGGAAGGAAGGGAGAAAAGTATGGGCTCAGGTCCAGCGGCAAATGTCGGTCGGGCAAATGCCCGGGGATGCGATTCTGGACGGCGTCTGCGTGCTTGTCGGCGGCCTGCTGCTGCTCTCCCCCGGATTTCTCACCGATATTGCCGGGATTATCCTGCTTATTCCGTTCACCCGGCCGATTTTCCGCAATATGCTCTCCGCCTGGCTTCGAAACAAAATCGCAAACGGTCAAAACTACTTCTTTTTCCGGCGCTGAGCGGGGGATGGAGACGCGGGAGTTTCACACCACCTCGGCCCGGCCCCCGTTACCGGTTTTTGCTGTCCGATTTGCCGAACGATCGGGCTTACCGGTTTTCGACATTTTACACGGACCCCCGAACATTTTACAAAAGTTTAACATCCGCTTAACATTCTCCGGCGATAATAAAAGACAGCAACTATTTCCGTTACGGAGGAATCCCAAGTGGCGAAGCCGATGCAGGAGCTGAAACATTCCGTCTCCCATTATATTAACCGAGATTTGAGCTGGATCGAATTCAACCGCCGCGTGCTGGAAGAGGCGCAGGACCCGGCGACGCCGCTGCTGGAAAGAATTAAATTTTTGTCGATCGTATCGACGAATCTGGACGAATTCATGAGCGTAAGGGTCGCAGGCATTACCGATCAGTTAAAGGCGGGTTATACGAAAAAAGATTTTACCGGCTATACGCCGGAAGGGCTGCTGCGCCGCATTATGAAGCGGACCGGCAAAATGGTGCAGGAGCAGTACAAGACGCACCGCGAGCTGACGAGGGCGCTGACGAAGGAAGGACTTATTTTTACCGCTTATGAGGATTTGACCGTAAATCAGAAAAAACAGATGGACGTTTACTTCCACGACTACGTCTTCCCGGTACTGACTCCGATGGCCGTCGACCAGAGCCGTCCGTTTCCGCTGGTCCGCAATTTGTCTCTGTATCTGGCCGTAACGTTGCAGCGCGAAGGCGACGAACCGGAGGAGGAGCCTTACTTCGCGATTGTTCAGGTCCCGTCGAACTTGCCGCGCTATGTCAAAGTTCCGGCGAGATCCAACAGTGTGAAGCAGGAGTTCGTGCTGCTGGAAGATTTAATGGAGGAGCATATCCATACGATGTTCGCCGGTTATACGCCAGTGGCCGTCGATCCGTTCCGTCTGACCCGCAACGCCGACTTGACGCTCGACGAGGAAGGGGCGGAAGATCTGCTCGAGGAGATCGAGAAGGAACTGAGACGAAGACGCTGGGGATCTCCGGTCCGGCTGGAAGTGCAGAAAGGATTTCATCCGTATGCGCTCGAGATGCTGAGAGAAGAGTTCGAGATCGGCGACAACGTGTTCGAGATCGACGGCCCGATCGACCTCAGCTATTGGATGAAGATGTCGCTGTCGCTGCCCGGGTTCGAGCATCTCCGCTTTCCGAAGCTGGAGCCGGTATACCCCAGAGAATTTGACGAAACCGACGACTTTTTCGAGGTGCTGCGCGATAAGGATGTGCTCGTCTATCATCCGTACGAATCGTTTGACGCGGTAGGCGACTTTATCGAGCAGGCGGCCAACGATCCCGACGTGATGGCGATCAAGATGACGCTGTACCGGGTGAGCGGCAATTCGTCGATCGTAAAAGCGCTCGCCACGGCCGCCGAGGGCGGCAAGCAGGTGACGGTGATCGTGGAGCTGAAAGCGCGGTTTGACGAAGAGCGCAATATCGCCTGGGCCAGACAGCTGGAGCAGGCGGGCTGTCACGTCGTATACGGCCTCGTCGGGCTGAAGACGCATGCCAAGATTACTCTCGTCGTCAGGCAGGAGCCGGAAGGGCTGCGCCGGTACGTGCACGTCGGTACGGGCAACTATAACGATAATACGGCCCGGCTGTATACGGACATCGGTTTGTTCACGTCCCATCCGGTTATCGGGGAAGACGCCTCCGTTCTGTTCAACGAAATGACGGGGTATTCGGCTCCCCACGACTGGCAGGCGTTCGGCGTAGCTCCTGCCGACATGAAGTCCAAATTGTTCGAGCTGATCGAGCGCGAGGCGGAGCATGCGGCGGCCGGCAAGCCGGCCCGGATTATCGCCAAGATGAACTCGTTGTCGCATCAGGAGATGGTAGATAAGCTGTACGACGCGTCCCGGGCCGGCGTGCCGATCGATCTGATCATCCGGGGCGTCTGCTGCCTGCGCCCGAACGTGACCGGCCTGAGCGAATCGATTACCGTCCGCAGCATCGTGGACCGGTTTCTCGAGCATTCGCGGATTTTCTACTTCGAGAACGGCGGCGAGCCCCAAGTATGGCTGTCCAGCGCGGACTGGATGACCCGCAACCTGACGCGCCGCATCGAGCTGATGTGCCCGGTGTTCGACCCGGGGCTGAAGGAGATGCTGATTCACATTTTGCGCATCAGCCTGTCGGACAACGTCAAGGCGAGAATCTTGAGGTCGAGCGGCCAGTACGAAAGGGAGCCGAATGAGACGATGACCCCGTTCCGCAGCCAGTTCGAAGCTTTAGATATCGTCACCTGGAAAAAGTGGCAGGCGTCATTCTGATCCGCAGCCCCCAGCCTTTCTTGAATTCGCCGGCGGCTCGCTCCACTTCCCTGAGCTCGATCGCGGGGTCATGACGGCTCGTCCAGCTAATAGCCAGGTCCTGCTTGACGACGTTCGCGCGGATCTCCTGAAGCGGCTGGGTCTCGCTCCGGTCGAGCGAGATCGCAAGCTGGAGCAGCGAGCCGAGCCGGTAGACGAGGTCCGCATCGGTATCGCCGAGCAGATCTTTGTAGGGCAGCATCATGCTGCGCGCCTTGCTTTTGGACTTGTAGGAGGCGATCAGCGCGCACAGCACCGTCTCCCGGTGGGACAAGCCGTCGAGCCGGGAATGGACCATCAGGTAAAACGTATGCTTGTTGTAGTTATAGAAGTGAACCGTAACGCCGATCCGGTACAGCATGGCCGCAGTTTGCAGCAGGTCCAGCGCTCTGCGGCCGAAGACGGTTTCCAGCGACAAATCCTCGAACAGTTTGGCAGCCAGCCTCGCGACCTGCTCGACATGGGGACGGAATACGGCAGGGTGCAGAGCAAGCAGGTTGCCGACGCTATCGGCCAGCACGTCCGCTACGACCGGTTTGTCGGGAAAAGCGGTCTCGTAAAACACTCCGTCACGAAGGCCCGCCCCGCTGACGATGCAGCGGCTGGCCCGGATGTGCGAGAACAAAGTATGCAGGATGATCAATCCGGGCACGATAATGTCGGCGCGGTCGCCGGACAGCCCTTCCACCTTGGTCCGCTGCTGTACGTCAAGCGAGGATAGCCAGTCCGACAGCTCGTTCAGGCCTTCTTTGCCGATCTCGTACATATGGGATTGCGTGAACGCATATTTTTTCTTCTTTTGGTCGATTTTACACAAGGAACGGATCGTTCCGCCCAAGCCGATCAGCGGCAGGTCGGGATGCCCGGTCAGCCATTTCTCATCCTTGACCGAAGCAAGCACCATATCGCGGATGCGCTTCAGGTCGTCCTTGCTCGCATTGCCCTGATCCGTATAGGTTTTGGCCGTATTCACGGCGCCGAACGGAAGGGAGACACTCCGGATCAGCGTCCGGTTGCGGAACAGCGAGATTTCGGTGCTGCCGCCGCCGATGTCGATCAGAAATCCGTCCTTGACGTCGATCGAATTGATCATGCCGATAAATCCGAGACGGGCTTCCTCTTCGCCGGATAAGATTTCGATCGGGATACCGGTCAGCAGGTGCAGCTGCTCCGCGGCCTGGCTGCCGTTGTTGGCGTTGCGGATCGCGGCTGTCGCCACGGCGCGCACCGTCTCCGCGGCGTGGACGTGACACAGCATGCGGAATTCTTTCAAAATGCGGGCAAGCCGCTCGATGTCTGCTTGCGCGATCGAGCCGTCGGGGAGAATGGCGGCGCTGAGACGCGCCGATTCCTTGCTTTCGTCGATCGCTCTGTATGCTTCTTCCCCGACCCGCTCGTACACGACGAGGCGGACCGAGTTGGATCCGATATCGATGATGCCTACGCGTTCGCTTCTCATGGTATAGGTGTGCGCCTCCCGGTTGCGAGATATGGATCTATTTTATCAAAAAAATGTTTATTGCGCTGAGGAATGAAGTTTGCTTTCGTTACCTGTACTGCGCTTTGTCATGATTACTACCTTATCTCACATTTTACCCACAATATGGACTTGGCATGATTTAAGGGGTTGCTGTGTGATTATTATAAAATGAACAATATCCGGCCCGGCAGGTGATTGGATGTATCTTGTTAAAATGTGAAGCTATCGGGAGATAGCACATGTTTATTGCGCCGATAATGAAGTTTTATCCCCGTTTTGTTTCTTTATCGACCCAAATCATTTATTATATTACTTGATAGTTTTCCATGTCCGCGATTTTTATCACCTATATCTATAATCGATACCGAAAAGGAGCGAAATAAGATGACAGCAACCAAAGGTCTTGAGGGTATCGTAGCTACTACGTCCTCGATCAGCTCGATTATCGACGGCGTACTGACGTACCGGGGGATCGATATTGACGACTTGGCCGAGCATGCTTCTTTTGAAGAAGTCGTATATTTGCTTTGGTACGGCAAGCTGCCTAACAAATCGGAACTGGAGCAGCTTCACGCCGATCTGAGCGCCAGCGCGCCGGTGGCGGATTCCGTGATCCAGCAAATGAAGCTGTACCCGAAAAATACGAATTCGATGGCAGCTCTCCGTTCCGCGGTTTCCGCATTGGCGCTTTACGACGAGGAAGCGAACGACATGAGCGCGGAGGCGAATTTGCGTAAAGCGATTCGTCTGCAGGCGCAGCTTCCGACCATCGTCGCGGCGTTCGCACGCATCCGCGAAGGCAAGGAGCCGATCGCTCCGAAAGCGGGAGTATCGGTAAGCTACAATTTCCTGTACATGCTGACAGGCAAAGATCCGGAGCCGATCGCCGTAGAAGCGCTCGACAAAGCTCTCGTCCTGCACGCCGACCACGAGCTGAACGCGTCGACGTTCGCCGCTCGCGTCACGGTAGCTACGCTGTCCGACATTTATTCCGGCGTTACTTCCGCTATCGGCGCTCTGAAAGGACCGCTGCACGGCGGCGCCAACGAGGCCGTTATGGCGATGCTGGAGGAGATTGGTACAAGCTCCGAAGTCGAAACGTATATCAACAACAAGCTGGCGAACAAAGAGAAAATTATGGGCTTTGGCCACCGCGTCTACAAAAACGGCGACCCTCGCGCGAAACATCTGCAGAAGATGTCCCGCGAGCTCGGCAAAATCACGAACAACATGAACTGGTACGATATGTCGATCAAGATCGAAGAGCTTGTAACCGGTCAAAAAGGGTTGAAGCCGAACGTCGACTTTTATTCCGCATCGGTTTACACGTCCCTTGAAATTCCGCGCGACTTGTTCACGCCGATTTTCGCGATCAGCCGCGTATCCGGATGGACCGCTCACATTTTGGAGCAATACGAAAATAATCGTCTGATTCGTCCGCGCGCCGAGTACACCGGTCCGGTCAATCAGAAATACGTTCCGATCGAAAGCCGTTAAGCGAATCCGGAGTGTGCCTCTGCTCGTGAGGCCGTTCCCCAATTCGTAGTTGTCCCCCAAGTGTGGTACACTTGGGGTATCGGCGGCACGGATGGATTCAGATTTTGCCGCGAGCGGGGTGTTACGGACTGGGTGTGATTCTCTCACACAATGAGGGATTCACACTGGGTGTGATTCTCTCACACAATGAGGGATTCACACTGGGTGTGATTCTCTCACACAATGAGGGATTCACACTGGGTGTGATTCTCTCACACAATGAGGGATTCACACTGGGTGTGATTCTCTCACACAATGAGGGATTCACACTGAGTGTGATTCACTCGTACAGTGAGGGATTCACACCGGGTGTGATTCTCACGTGCATTGAGGGATTCACATTTGCACAGGTCTGCAACTCCCGTTCTTTTGCGGGCATGAACGCCCTTACGCTGGCGTTTTCCCATATACTACTATTATCTCAGGAGGTTTCCCATGGCTCAATTCGAACATTACGCAGCGCCGACCGAAGGCGAGAAACTGTCGATCGTTGACGGTAAACTGGTAGTCCCTAATAATCCGATCATCCCGTTCATCGAAGGCGACGGCACGGGGCCGGACATTTGGGCAGCATCCAAACGCGTTCTCGACGCAGCTGTTGAGAAAGCTTACAAAGGCGAGAAAAAAATCGCTTGGTACGAAGTGTTCGCCGGCGAAAAAGCGTTCAACAACTACAACAGCTGGCTGCCTAACGATACGCTGGAAGCAATCCGCGAATATATCGTAGCGATCAAAGGTCCTTTGACGACTCCGGTAGGCGGCGGCATCCGCTCGCTGAACGTTGCTCTTCGTCAAGAGCTCGACCTGTACGTCTGCTTGCGTCCTGTTCGTTACTTCAAGGGCGTGCCTTCCCCGGTTAAACGTCCGGAGCTTGTCGATATGGTTATTTTCCGCGAGAACACAGAGGACATCTACGCTGGCGTCGAGTGGCAAGAAGGCTCGGCCGAAGTGAAGAAAGTGCTTGAGTTTTTGCAAAATGAAATGGGCGTTAAGAAAATCCGCTTCCCTGAAACTTCCGGCATCGGCGTAAAACCGGTTTCCAAAGAAGGTTCGGAGCGTCTCGTTCGCGCCGCTATCGAATACACGATCAAGCATGGCCGCAAGAGCCTTACGCTTGTTCATAAAGGCAATATCATGAAGTTCACCGAAGGCGCGTTTAAAAACTGGGGCTATGAGCTTGCAGAGCGCGAATACGGAGACAAAGTGTTCACCTGGGCACAATACGACCGCATCAAAGAAGAGCAAGGCGCGGAAGCGGCTAACAAAGCTCAAAAAGATGCGGAAGCAGCCGGCAAAGTCATCGTAAAAGACGCAATTGCCGACATCGCCCTGCAGCAAGTATTGACTCGTCCGACCGACTTCGACGTCATCGCGACGCTGAACCTGAACGGCGACTACTTGTCCGACGCGCTCGCAGCTCAAGTTGGCGGCATCGGGATTGCTCCGGGAGCGAACATCAACTATGTGACGCACCATGCGATCTTCGAAGCTACTCACGGTACAGCTCCAAAATACGCGGGACTCGACGTCGTGAACCCGGGTTCGGTTACGCTATCCGGCGTTATGATGCTGGAGCATCTGGGCTGGCTGGAAGCGGCTGACCTGATCTACAAAGGGCTGGAGAAGTCGATCGCCGACAAAACGGTAACGTATGACTTCGCACGTCTGATGGAAGGCGCAACGGAAGTTAAATGCTCCGAGTTCGCTAACCTTGTTATCAAAAACATGGACTAATACGAGTTGTAAAATAGCGGAATTTAAATTCCGCTATTTTGCTTTAAATGGCGTCAATTTGTCTACAATGATCCTGTAAAGACCCGAACCAAGGAGGATTCTTTATTATGGCGATCAAGCGTAAAAAGATTACCGTTGTAGGTGCAGGCTTCACAGGGGCGACTACCGCGTTCCTGCTCGGACAAAAAGAACTTGGCGACGTTGTATTGCTCGATATCCCGCAGCTCGAAAATCCGACCAAAGGCAAAGCGCTGGATATGCTCGAATCGAGCCCGGTGCAAGGTTTCGACAGCAACATCGTCGGTACCGCCAACTATGAGGATACGGCAGGCTCCGACGTGGTGATCATCACCGCCGGCATAGCCCGCAAGCCGGGCATGAGCCGTGACGACCTGGTGAATACGAACGCCGGCATCGTCAAGTCCGTGTGCGAAAACGTTAAGAAGTATTGCCCGGATTCCTATGTGATCATTTTGAGCAACCCGGTAGACGCTATGACATATGTCGCTTACCAGGCGCTCGGCTTCCCGAGAAACCGCGTTATCGGTCAATCCGGCGTGCTGGACACGGCCCGTTACAACACGTTCATCGCCCAAGAGCTGAACGTGTCGGTTGAAGACGTCCGCGGCGTCGTTCTCGGCGGCCACGGCGACGATATGGTTCCGCTCGTCCGTTACTCAAGCGTCGGCGGCATTCCGATCGAAAAGCTGATCTCCAAGGAGCGCATCGATGCGATCGTACAGCGGACGCGCACAGGAGGCGGCGAGATCGTCAACCTGCTCGGCAACGGCAGCGCGTATTACGCTCCGGCGGCTTCGCTCGTCCAGATGACGGAAGCGATTTTGAAGGACAAGAAGCGCATTGTGCCTGCCATCGCTTTGCTGCAGGGCGAGTATGGCTACAACGACCTGTTCATGGGCGTGCAGACGATTCTCGGCGGCGACGGCATCGAGAAAGTGATCGAGCTCGAGCTGACCGACGAAGAGAAAGCGGCGATGGATAAGTCCGCGCAATCGGTACGAAGCGTAATCGCGATCGTGAACGGTTAAGCTTTGACGGGCCCCCGAAGGGGCTGCTCTAAAAATATCCGCCCGCCTGACAGGGGAACGTCCGGATTTACAAACAAAAGGACCTCGACATCCGACAAAAGGACCTCAGCTTTCACAGTAATGTGGAGGCGGAGGTCCTTTTGCTCGCGGAAATTCGGGTTCAAGCGGGGCTCGCAAAGTCGCAAAATGACGGTGTGACACAGCCCCCTTCAACTAGATTTGATGATCGTGCCGGAACGCGGAAGGCGTCATGCCGACTTTCGCGCGGAACACCCTGCACAAGTAAGAGCCGTTCTCGTATCCGCAGCGGGAGGCGATCGCCTCGAGCGTATCGTTCGTTTCGCGCAGCAGCCGTTTCGCTTCCTCCAGACGAAGCCGCGTCGCATACTCAACCGGGGTACAGCCGTATGCCAGCCGGAATCGGCGGGTCAGCTCGGAAGGCTTGATGCCGAGACATTCGGCGATGTGCTGCATACGGATTTCACCGGACAGCTGCCGGTGAATAGAACTCGCCGCCTGCTTCATCAGCGGGTCGGTCATTTTTTTGCGATGGAGCGCCTGCTTTCGTTCCTCTTCGCACAGGTACAGCAAATCCAGCAGCATATGGCTGGCGTAATGAATCATTCCGGAGCCGCCGCCGTATGCGACCCAGCTTTTGCGCAAGTAGGAGTAAGTGGAAGAAAGCCGATTGACGTCGCCGATCGACACATTCCCCACAGGAAGCCCGGAGAGGGCTCCATCCGCTCCTGACAGCGCGGTGAATTGGAAGACGTGAAAGGAGATGTCCCCGAGCGATTGACGCCTGAAAACGGTGCCGGGAGGGCAAAACACGAGGTCTCCGAAGGAAGCCCGGCCGTGAAACGTCCCGATTCCATAGTCGAACGCTCCCGTTTCCGCACCGATTAATACATAATTGTGATGGGTTTCCTCGCCCTTGATAAATCCGGGCTGAGGCCCGGCACATGTATACGTTTTCACTTCCAGCATCGCACTTCCCAATCTGCACTCCCCCTCGGCGGCTGCAGCTGCCCGTTTCACGATCCCTCGAGATTACCATAACGAACCGTCAGGTCCAGCGTCAAGACCAAAAAAAGTGTCAGAAATAACTAAACTGCGTGTATTTCGCTTCAAATTTTGTGGAGGTATGATTAAAGCGAGATCTCGATGTATGCGCATACAATCCTACGCAGAATGTGTCAAGACGGACTGGATATTCAATGTAAAGGAGTTCGGGGCGAAGGGAAACGCCAAATACCGGAACCCGGCCAACGGGTAATATTATCAGGACAGCTCCTACACGATGCCGGCCGATGACGGGTATTGTTCCCTCCCGTGTGCTCTTCGTTGACGGAACCGGATCACAAGGGGGACTTCGAATGAAGATAAAGAAGAGGCAATGGTTAGTTTATAGTCTTGCGTTATGCATAGGCGTCATGTCCGGCTGCTCCGGCGGTTCCGGTACGGGAACGAATGGGGGAGGCGGAAGCTCCGGAACCGGCGGGGGAGAATCGTCTGCACCCGCTCCCGCGCCTGCCGGGTCAACCGAACCGGTGGAGCTCGTATTCTGGTTCCACGTCGGTTCGATTACGAACAACGAAGGCTTTATGAGCGCCTTCGGGAACAAAATCAAAGAAAAGTTTCCTCATGTAACGCCGAAGTTTATCGCTCCTTCGAACAGTGTCAACTTGAAATCGCTGGTCGAATCCAAACAGCCGATCGATATTTTTTATGACGCATACGGCCAGATATACAGTTATTTGAAGGAGTACAACTTGCAGTACGATATCTCCGGTCTGATTCAAACTTACAAATACGATGTGTCGCGTCTGGAGCCGACCGCGGTAGCGGCGATGAGGCAAATCGCGGGCGGCGGGATGTACGGGCTCCCGGTAACGGTTGATTCTGTCAATCTGATATACAATAAAGCGCTTTTTGAGCGATTTGGCGTGCCTGCCCCGAAGGACGGCATGACGTGGGACGATGTATATGAATTGACCAGGAAGATGAGCCGGACCGAAAGCGGCGTGCACTATTACGGGATGGGCATGTCGCCCGGGGCGGTCGCGAACGGCGATCCGCTGTCTCCCGTGTTTATCGATCCGGTCAAACACCAGGGACTGTTCGCCTCGGAGAAGCCGAGACGGATGTTCGAGACGCTGACGCAGTTTTACCGGATTGCAGGCAACGAGGTCGATTCGACGACTTCCGCTTATGCGACGCAGCTCAAGCTGTTTAGCGAGCAGCGGCTCGCGATGATGCTGGGACCGAACGCGCTCGGAACGAGATATTTTGCCGATAAAGATCCTAATCTCGAATGGGACATCGTATCGTATCCGCGTTACAAGGAGGCGCCTAACACCGGGCCGCAGCTGGCGCCGGGATACTTCCTGATTCCCGTCACCAGCACGCATAAGGAGATGGCGTTTCAGGTGGCGGCCTACGTCACGAGCGAGGAGTTCCAGAAACATCTGGCCCGCCGCGGGTATTCGCCGGCTCTGCAAGGCACCGATATTTGGAGCGAATACGGCAAAGATTTGCCGTACATGCACAATAAACATCTGAAGGCAATGATCCCGGATCAGCCTGCGCCGATCTCACCGTTATCGAAGTATCAGGCGCTCGCGGCCCCGGAATTTACCCAGATCTTTCACGATATCGCGACGAATGCGAAGGATATCAATACCGCCTTGCGCGAAGCGGACGAGAGGATCAACAAGAAGATCGCCGAGCAAATGGCCAAGTAAACCTATAAATAAATAGATGATCACGGGGGAGAGAAACCAATGGAAACGAATCAGCCGATTCAACCTCTTACTGGAACTGGAGCTGGAACCAGGCCGAAAAGGAAACGCTCCATCATCGATTGCGACCTTCATCTGGCCCCTCTGCGCGGGGGATACCAGGCGCTGAAGCCGTACATGTCCCGATATTACCGGGAACAGATTGAGACATGGGGACCGCGGGTGCCCGGGCAAATCGGCATGTACAACAACGGCGGAACGAACGGCACGATGCAGGAGTATAAAATCCCTCCGGGAGACGAGACGGTCGCTCTCAATTACATTCGCGCCAACCTGCTGGAGAAGTATCAGATCGATTACGGAATCATCACCGGCATGGATTACGGGATTAATACGATTCCGGATACGGACTATGCGGCCGCCGTGTGCTCCGCGTGCAACGACTATACAATCGAGCATGTGCTCTCGAAGGAACCCAGGTTCAAAGCGTCCATCATGATTCCGAAGCAGGACGCCGTCCTGTCGGCCAAAGAGATCGACCGCGTCGCTTCGCATCCCGGCTTTGTCCAGGTCATCGTCTCGAACGGAGCCGAGAAGCCTTACGGACACCGGCGGTATTATCCGATCTACGAAGCGTGCGTGCGGCATAACTTGCCGTTTGCGATCCATGTCAGCATGGAGGGTATCGGGATCAATCCTCCGCCGACGGGAGCCGGCTATGTCTCGCATTATGCGGAGTACCGGCTCGCCCGGGCGGGCATTATGATGACGCATCTGGCAAGCTTTATATACGAAGGCGTGTTCGAGCTGTTTCCGACGCTGAAGGTCGTCATGATCGAAGCGGGGATGATGTGGATCGCGCCGGCTATATGGCGGATGGATCAGGACTGGAAGGCGCTGCGCCATAATACGCCCTGGGTCAAGAAGCTGCCGAGCGAGTATTACCGGGAGCATGTGCGCGTGACATCGCAGCCGATCGAACTGCCGGCCAAGCCGGAGCTGTTCCTGCCGATGCTGGAGGCGATCCATGCCGGCCAGTGTCTGATGTTCGCCTCCGATTACCCGCATTGGGACTTCGATTCGCCGCAGCTTGCTTTTCCGAAACTGCCGGATGAGCTGTGGGAGCGCGTCTTTTATCAAAATGCGGCGGAGCTGTACGGGCTGCCGCAGCGGGACGCGGCCAAGGGAGGGAGCAACTGATGTCCAGCTACTTGGCAGGCCGTGTGTCCGAGATCCCTCCCGGCACGCGGAAGATCGTTGAAGTGAACCGCCGCAGCATCGGGATCTACAATATCGACGGACGGTTCTATGCGATACGCAATCTGTGTCCCCATCAGGGGGCGCCGCTGTGCGAAGGCATTACATCAGCTTACGTCACCTCTCCGAGGCCGGGCGAGTTCGTATACGAGCGGGAGGGCGAGGTTGTCCGGTGCCCGTGGCATTTCTGGGAATTCGATATCAAGTCGGGCTGCATGATCGTCGACCCGGCGACGAGAACGAAGACGTATGACGTAACGGTGGAACGGTACGACGTCTGCGTAGAAGACGGCAATGTGATCGTTCATATGGCATAAGCGCAGGCCGGTCTGAAAAGCAAGCACCGGCCATACAGCCCGATCTCGGCTGCAGGCACTTGTTACACGTTCGTGACAAATGTCCGGAAAGATTTGTATCGGGACAGCCTTTCCGATATACTACATTTGAAACGAACTGCTATACGCAGAGATCGAAGGAGGCCGTTCAGCCGTGCATCAGGCGATGTATGTCGTGCATGTCATTTGCGCGCTTGCGCTCATTTTCTACATTTTGCTTCCGTTTTTGGCAGGAGGCGCGGTTAATCGTCCGACCGCGGTAGCGCTTCACCGCGGCAACCGGATCGGCCAGTACGTTCTCATTCTGGCGTTTTTGTCCGGAGGGTATATGGTCAGCAAGGCCGAATATTCGGTATGGTGGATGGTGATGGCGATCGTACTCGTCCTTGTGATGTTCGCCATGACGGGGATGTCCTCGAAGCCGTTCAAGAAGCTGATCGCCGGAGACTCCACGGCGGCCGCCGTACGCAAGCTGCGGACGTTCACGCTGATCAACGGGGTCAGCTACGTGCTGCTGATGGCCATGATGCTTGGACCGAAGTAACGCAATACGAACAACCGGACTTTCCTATCCAGGGAAGTCCGGTTTTCGTCTTGTTGCACACCGGCCTTGTTACGGAGCCGGTTCGTTAAGCTCGTCGAGCGTTTTCTCGAAGCTGGGGGCGAGGTGCTGCAGAAAGTAACGGATCTCCGGCATATCGAGCTTGTCGATCGACTGCTCGATCTGTTTTTTGGCTACGGCGAATTCGCGATTGCCGGCCGACAGCTCGGAGGCGCATTTCAGATAAGCGTCCAGCAGATCGGCGCCTTTCATATAGCGGGCATGCTCCGGATCGGTATTCTTGCCCTCGATCAAGGGACCGTATACGTGCTGGAGCTCCGGCGGGACCATATTGACGAGCCGCTTCGCCGCGTGCTGTTCAATTTCGCGGAAGTTGCGCAAAATATCGGGATTGTGATGTTTGACCGGAGTCGGGATATCGCCTGTGAATACTTCCGTCGTATCGTGGAACAGCGCTGCGGTGACGATTCTCTCCGTCGGCAGACGACGGCCGTAAACGACGTTGGCGATCGTGCACAAGGCGTGCGTCAGCAGCGAGACGTGAAACGAATGCTCGGCCACGTTTTCCTTATGGACGTTGCGCATCAGGCTCCATCGCTCGATGTAGCGAAGACGGTATAAATAAGCGAGAAAATGGCTTTCCATCAGCTTCACCTCATCTGCATTATACATGACGGTTTTTGGGAAAACCAGCAAGCGGCATTAGCCCATATAGCGGAGGCCAGATAGGATATGAGAACTACGCACCGTCAAATCGCGATAGTCGGCCATCGGGGAGCGGCCGGCGAGGCGCCGGAAAATACGCTGGGCTCATTCGCGCTTGCCGTGGAGCAAGGGGCGGATGCGGTCGAACTGGATGTGCATCTGTCCAAAGACGGAAGCATCGTGGTTTGCCATGATGCGAAGGTGAACCGGACGACGACGGGGAGAGGGGCGATCGCGGAGTTGCTGACAAGGGAGCTGAAGCAGCTCGATGCCGGGATGTGGCACTCCGACCGGTACGCCGGGGAACGT
Source organism: Paenibacillus sp. MAH-35 (assembly GCF_058135425.1). NCBI lineage: Bacteria > Bacillati > Bacillota > Bacilli > Caryophanales > Paenibacillaceae > Paenibacillus > Paenibacillus sp. MAH-35. The sequence continues at coordinate 152,547 of NZ_JBYUPU010000005.1, read as the reverse complement.
CTGCCGCTGCTGGAGGAAGTATTCGACCTGCTTCCTCCGGCCGTAGGCGTGAACGTGGAGATGAAGATCGACAGCCCGGAGCTTCGGAGCGGCCTGCTTCGTCTCCTTCGCGAACGGAGTATGCTGGAACGGGTGTTCGTATCCTCTTTCCACCATGGGGGATTAACCCGTATGAAGCTGGAGGAGCCTGGCCTCCGAATCGGCCTGTTGGTCGACAAAAAGCCGATCATGCCGGAGGAAGCTGCGCGCAAATACGGGGTGGAGCTGTATTCGATGCATCCCCATCACAAGCTGGTCAACCGGCAGTGGATGGAACAGGCGAACCGGCTCGGCATCCGGGTATATCCATGGACGGTGAACAAAGTTCCGCGTATGGCGGAGTTAATCGCGTTTGGCGTGTCGGGCATCATCACCGACTTCCCGGCTCGCTTGCGGGCGCTGCTGAACAACTAAAAAGGCCGCGGGCTCATACGGACCTCCGGTTGGTCGCGTCCCGCGGCAGCTTGTTATCGGATCACCGTTTCGATGCGCCGCTGGATCGTCTGGTGCAGCACTTCCGGCGAAATATGCGGACTGCCCGCATTGATACGCGGGATCTGCATCTTGTTCACGCTTCGGGTCGCCATCTCGGGCACGATCGTGAAGGCGTACTCGATGCCGGCTTCTCTCAGAAGCTCGGAGGAGATCTTATCGTACACGCCGTACGGGTACGCGAGCGTATTGACCTTCTCCGGACCGAGCGGCGTTAACCTTTGGATGCATGCCCGGGTGTCGGACACGATTCTTTGCCGGTACTGTTCTTCCGTCTCCTTTCCTCCGTCCGGGGTAGGCAGGCGGGTGACCATAAACGGTGCGTCGGGATTGTCATGCATCCCTTCCGTATGGCATTGCGCGCTTATAATGCCCGGCATCGCCGTCGTCATCGTCCGGATCTCGTCCGGGGTCATGAAGGTTGGCGTATGCTCGCGCGGGTTGTCGTGTTTGTTCGTAATGATAAAGTTCGCGGCCGGGATTCCCATCCGGGTCAAGATCGGATAAGCGTTCGCATACACGCTCTCGTATCCGTCGTCGAATGTAACGAGCACGGCATTGTCGGGGACGCCGGCGCCTTCCATAAAGGCCAGAAACTGCTGCAGCGAGATGAACGTGTAGCCGCGTTCCCGCAAATAAACGAGCTGCTCCTCGAACAGGTCTGTCGTAATCGTGCCGGAGCTTTCGTCTTCATTATAGATGTGATGATACATCAGGACAGCCACCTGTTCGGCGTACATCGTCTTGCCCTTAGAGACGCCAAGGACCGGCATGAGCAGTGCGATTCCGGCGACGAAGAATATCAGGGTACGGATTAACAGTTTGGTTCGATTCATAGCGGGTTGGACTCCTTGTGCCGGAACTTGTCCGGTTCCGGATGATAGACGGTTTGCGAGCTTCTTCTCTCTGCCAAGAAGCGTCACGGATTCACAATGTTTGGGCTGCATTCCTTTCCTTATACTTCCGCGTCGAAAACTCTTCAAGGAGAGACGAGGTTGCAAGCCTCGATGATCCGAGCTACATTTGCCTTTAGGCATGGGAGTCGATACCGTTGTAAACGTTTAGCTTCATCTGGTATGATCAGGTTATATACGATTCACCCATCATCCCATACTTTTAGACGGCCGAAAGGAGCAGCATGTTTCATGCAACATTTTAAGGAAAGCATTTATAAGCTGATCGTAGAAACTTCTACCAATTTGCCGGCCGACGTACGCCGCGCGATTCAGCGCGCCCAGGAGAGCGAGGACGAAGGGACGCGAGCGGCTCTGTCGTTATCGACGATTTCCGAGAACATTACGATGGCGGAATGCAATGTGTCGCCCATCTGCCAGGATACCGGCATGCCGACTTTTATTATACATTGCCCGGTCGGAGCAAACCAGATCGAAATGAAGAAGAGCATCATTGAAGCGGTCCGCCAGGCGACGAAGGACAGCAAGCTTCGCCCGAATTCGGTCGACTCGCTGACCGGCGCGAACAGCGGCGACAACATCGGTCCGGGCGTTCCCGTCGTTCATTTCGAGCAGTGGGAAAAGGACGACGTCGATGTGCGGCTTATTCTGAAAGGCGGCGGCTGCGAGAACAAAAACATTCAATACAGCCTGCCGGCCGAGCTCGAAGGCGTAGGCAAAGCCGGCCGCGACCTGGACGGCATCCGCAAATGTATCATGCACGCCATCTATCAGGCACAGGGACAAGGCTGCAGCGCCGGCTTTATCGGCGTAGGCATCGGCGGCGACCGCACGACGGGTTACGAGCTGGCCAAGCATCAGCTGTTCCGCGCAGTGGACGACGTCAACCCGAACGCCGACCTGCAGAAGCTGGAGGAGTATGTCTTGGCGAACGCCAACAAGCTCGGCATTGGCACGATGGGCTTCGGAGGCCAAGTGACGCTGCTCGGATGCAAAGTAGGCGTGATGGACAGGCTGCCGGCGAGCTTTTTCGTATCGGTTGCTTACAACTGCTGGGCGTTCCGTCGTCAAGGCGTGTTGCTCGATGCGGCGACAGGCGAGATCAAGGACTGGGTGTACGAGAGCGGCAGCAACGTTGCGATGGCCGATCCGGCGGACAAGACGAAGACAGGTGGAGAAGGACGCCGCGAGGTGGTGCTGCAGGCGCCGATCACTGAAGAGCAGATTCGCCAGCTCCAGGTTGGCGACGTTGTCGTCATCAACGGCCTGATGCATACCGGCCGGGACGCGCTTCACAAATATTTGATGGATCATGACGCTCCGGTCGATCTCGACGGACATGTTATCTACCACTGTGGACCGGTTATGGCCAAGGACGAAAGCGGGGAATGGCATGTCAAAGCGGCCGGACCGACGACGAGTATCCGGGAAGAGCCGTACCAGGGCGATATTTTGAAAAAGTTCGGGCTTCGCGCCGTAATCGGCAAAGGCGGCATGGGACCGAAAACGCTCGCTGCGCTTCAAGAGCACGGAGCGGTCTACTTGAATGCGATCGGCGGAGCGGCCCAGTATTACGCGGAGTGCATCAAGAAAGTCGACAGCGTCCATTTCATGGAGTTCGGCATCCCGGAAGCGATGTGGCATTTGCAGGTGGAAGGGTTTGCTGCGATCGTAACGATGGACTCGCACGGCAACAGTCTGCACGCGGACGTCGACAAAAACTCGCTGGAGAAGCTGGCTGACTTTAAAGAGCCGGTATTTAAATAACGGTCCGGTACTGTTCGAGTCGAACGTTATGCCGGAACGATCAGTATGAACGGGAAAGGCCCTGGTATCCGATACCGGGCTTTTCTTATGCCGTCGGACGTTTACAAAATCTTTACTGGAAAAAACGGAAGGGGCGGACTACGCTATATAAGTTGAACTAAATTGGCTTATATAATTAAGATATCCGATTAAGCTTGGCCCCTGCCGGCAGTCCTGGGGCGTAGAAGGCCGCGCTTACGGATTTTGGGAATTCGGGGATAATAGAGGAGAACTGTGCCGGATTGCGGAGGCCGGGGCCCCGGTACAAGATCTGCTGTTTGCGGACGATGGGGAATGCAGACTGGCAAAGGAGCGAATAACTGTCCATGAAAAAGTTCAGAACGCGGCTGACGCTTCTGTTTGTGGTTCTGATCGGCTGCTCCGTGCTGGCTGCTGCGGTATTTGTAGCTTTTATGCTGGAGAGGTCGCATATGAACGCCCTTCAGGACGGCATGAAGCGCGAGATTCAAATTATTATCGCTACGGCGGAAGGAAGCATTCAGCAGTTTGAACGCCGCAACAGCGATTATTTTACCGAGAGAGCGGTATATTTGAAAGAGTCGGCCGACTCGCGCGTGACGTTCATCTCGGCCGACGGAGTCGTGCTGGGCGATTCCGACCTAGACCCGAAGCAGATGGACAATCACTTGTCGCGCGAAGAAATCCGTCAGGCGCAACAGTCCGGAGCCGGCTACGCGGAGCGGCGCAGCGAATCGACCGGCCAGAACATGTTGTACGTCGCGATGTCGGTGCGCAACGGGGCGGACATCGTAGGATTTATTCGGCTGTCGATGGGGCTTGAAGTGATCGAATCGACCATTAGCAACCTGTGGTGGGGACTCATCGGCGGACTGCTCGTCGTGTTCGTCATCGCCGGGCTGATCAGCTTTCGGGTAGCGCACCAGCTGACCCGGCCGATCGAGCGGATTACACGGGTAGCGCGGCAAATATCGAATCTGAACTACAAATCGCGCGTTTACTTACGCAACCGGGACGAGATCGGTCAGCTTGGCCAGGCGATCAATACGATGGCGGACAGTCTGCAACTGCAAATGCACCGCATCCTCGAGAATGAAAGCCGGCTGTCCAGCGTGCTGGACAATATGGTGAGCGGGGTCGTCATGATCGACGCCGAAGGCAGGATCGTGCTGGTCAATCGATCCGCGGAAGAGATACTTGGCTACTCGTCCAAAGATTTTATCGGCAAAAGGTTCGACAGCGCCAATCAGCCGTACGAGCTTGTGCAGATGATCAAGGAGTGCATCGAACGCAACGAGCGGATTCGCGATGAGATTTTATTTTATTTCCCGGAGGAACGAATTCTTGAGGTGAATCTGGTGCCGATGCAGGGTGTCGACGACGATTGGCTCGGGCTGGTTATTGTTCTGCACGACATTACCGCGTTCCGCCGGCTGGAGCGGGTGCGCAGCGAGTTTGTGGCGAACGTCTCCCATGAGCTGAAGACGCCGGTGGCCGCCGTGAAGGGGTTTGCCGAGACGCTGCTTGCCGGGGCGATGAATGATGCGGATACCGCCAAATCGTTTCTGCAAATTATATACGATGAGAGCGAGCGGCTGAACCGGCTGATCGGCGATATTCTGGAGCTCTCCAAAATCGAATCGAAGCGGGCGCAGCTGCAATTTTCTCCCGTTCATCTGCATAGCTTTGTCGGCAAAACGCTGGATATGATGCGTCCGGCGGCTGACCCGAAGCAGATCGGGCTGGAGATGAAGGTGGATGAGGACATCTACATGGAGGCTGACGAAGACCGGCTGCGGCAAATTATGATCAACCTGCTTTCCAACGGGATCAACTATACGCCGGACGGCGGCAAAGTGAAGGTATCGGTAGAGACGGTCGAGGCGGACGCGGAAGACGAGGCGGAGAAAATACGGATCGTCATCTCCGATACCGGAATCGGCATACCGAAAAAAGATTTGCCGCGCATCTTCGAACGGTTTTACCGGGTCGATAAAGCGAGGTCGCGCAGCTCCGGAGGCACCGGGCTCGGGTTGTCGATCGTCAAGCATCTGGTCGAGCTGCATAAAGGCACGATCCGCGTGGAGAGCGAGCTGGGGCTCGGGTCGAGATTTACTTTGGAGCTGCCGGTTATTCAGCAATAGAAGGTTCGGAATCAGGCGGGGAGGGGGAGCGGCAGGCGCTAGGCGGGGGAAGCGTGGAAAATAGAGAAATGGCGCCGATTCTGTTGTAGGACTGTCTGCTTCGCTTCCTGTTCTTTATCGGAGTTTAGTCAAACGTGAAATTTTGTGGTAAGATTTTATTATCGTAAACCATTCTCCGGTTCAGGGAGAAGATGAATCTATTTATGCAATGTTTCGCAGGGGGGCTCCATGCCGAAAAACATTTTGGTTGTCGAAGACGAACCGACCTTGGCCCGGCTGCTGTCGTACAACCTGTCGCAGGAAGGCTACCAGACGAGGGTGGTCGACCATGGCGGGGAAGGGCTGCAGACCGCGCTTCAGGAATCGTTCGATTTGATTATTCTCGATATTATGCTGCCCGGGATGAACGGTTTTGAAGTGCTTGCCAAGCTGCGGCAAAAGGGCGTGAAGACGCCGGTTATTATACTGACGGCAAGGAACGCCGAGGAAGAAGTGGTGCAGGGCCTCAAGGCCGGCGCTGACGATTACATTACGAAGCCGTTCGGGGTAGCCGAGCTGCTCGCAAGGGTATCGGCCGTCATGCGTCGGACTGGGACGGAGGACTCGTTTGCCGTCGAGGAACCGGGAACGGATAAAGTGATTCAGGTCGCCGATCTGAGAATTTATCCCGAGAAATACGAGGTCGTCCTGAACGGCGAGCAAATTCAGCTGCGTCCGAAGGAGTTCGAGGTGCTGCTTTATTTGGTCCAGCGGCCGGGCGTCGTAGTGACGAGAGACGATCTGATGAATATCGTCTGGGGATTCGATTATGTCGGCGGACAGCGTACGGTTGACGTTCATGTCAGCTCGCTGCGCAAAAAGCTTGAGATGAACCAGGAAACGGTGCAAATCGATTCGATTCGCGGTCTGGGCTACAAATTAATCGTGCATACGACCAAAAAGTAGGTCCATTTCCCGGGAAATGGGGGCGGCGGACGATAAACCGCGATGCTTTTTGTAAAATGATGCTGAAAAATCGCTTTCTCTTTATCGAGAGGGCGATTTTTTGTTTATCTGTCTATATCGACAGCTTGTGCTCCGGGCGGGTTTTGCTGGATACGGGGAACTCCGTTGGGCATATGCGCATACGGTAACAGTACATGATTGGAAGGGAGGAGTATCCCATGTACTGGATATCTCCATATTGGGTTCGTGCTGATTTCATACCGGTTTGGGCTACAACGATGCAGCAGGCGCTGAACCTGATCAAGGAGGCCGTTCAAGGAGAACGAAACGACGAGTTGTTCTACGACGAACTGATCCAGCTTGCCCCGAATCGGCAGCAAGCGGCGATAATCGAAGGAATCCGCAACGACGAACGGACACATAACCAGATGTTCCGGGATATGTACATGGCTCTGACCGGCCAACTGGTAACCGGTATCAGCAACGAAGCTTACATGAAAGTTGAATCATATGTCGAAGGGTTGGAAAGAGCGCTTAACGGCGAGCTGGCTGCGGTCGAAAAATACCGGAAGATTTGGTTCGGCCTGCCTGCCGGTATTTACAAGGATACCGTCTTCGGCATTATATTGGACGAAATGAAGCATGCGGACAAGTACAACTACTTAATTTCGTTAAACCGATCGGGAAGCTAGCCTGGGTTGCGACCGGGTCACGAGAGCTGCTCCAACAGACATTTTGGCTAACGGCTTCCGGCAGGCAGGCTGTCACCTTCAAGCCAAAGACTTATTAATCCGGCAATTTCCGGTTAAGGACTGTCCAAAGGAAGCATACTATGCCAAGGAACCGACTTCCAATTCCAAGGAGACATCAGCTCGTGGCCGAATATATGCATATTTTTTTTCGTACCATGATTGCGTTCATAATGCTGCTCGTAATCGCGCGTATTCTTGGCAAGCAAGTACTGTCCAATATGACGTTTCACGATTTTGTTACCGGTATTACTTTGGGAGCTATCGCCGCCAATCTGGCGTTTAATCCCAAGATCGAGTCTTCGTATCTGGTGCTTTCTCTTGCCGTGTTTACGACGACTTCCTTTGTGATCGCGGTAGTATCCATCAAAAGCAGAAAAGTGCGGAAATGGATCACAGGCTCACCGACGGTTCTGATCGAGGGCGGGAAACTATTAGAGGGCAATATGAAAAAAGTGAAATATTCACTGGATTCGCTTATTCAATCGCTGCGCGAAAAGGATGTGTTCGATCTCCATGAAGTTGAGTATGCGGTGCTGGAGGATAACGGCAAGCTGTCGGTACTCAAAAAGCACGACTATCGGAACATCACCAAAAAAGATTTGCATATTACACCGAAGGCTCCGACAAGCTTCCCGATCGAACTCATTATGGACGGTCAACTAATCGAACGGAATCTGAACGAACACGGCGTCTCGCGCAAGTGGCTGGAGTCTGAATTGGAGCATAAGAATAAGCGGATATCGGATGTTTTCTATGCGGTGAAAAGCACAAGCGGCAAGCTGATGCTCGATTTTTACCAGGACGGCTTAAAACAGCCAATTGATAAAGAACTGAACACATAACACAAAACGCCCCTTGTTTCCGGAACCGGATAGGGGCGTTTTTGGCTATAGGAGGGCTAAAAAGCGGCACTATCCGGCTCGATATTAATTCTCCCGTCCTGTTCGGTGTCGGTCTCATCGAGTTCGTCGTCTTGCCTTAAGCCTGGGCGTTCGTGGGCTTCCAAATCTTCGCCGACATCTCGCTGTACGGCCTGTTCCCGCTTATCCATCGTGTTCCTCCTTTCTGCTCGAACGTTAGCCTTTCCCGGGAGCAGGGGCGATATTCGTTCCGGTACCAGAAAGCAGGCCCGGTCACCCGCCTTTCATACTCATAGCACCTGACGATTAACTGTTTTCGTATGGACTGAAACATAGCGGGGCTTCTTTCGTAAATAGAAGAAACCGAATCTGGGAGGGAATGCCCGTGTGGGAAACGTTGAACCGGAAACTGGACGAAGCGAATGAGAAACGGCAAAAAAAGTTGAAGTACGAACGCCGGTTAACCGATATGCAGGCCCGCATCCGAGAGGTGCAAAGTCAGATTCCCCGGCTGGAGCTGAAGCTGGAGAAGGAAAACCGCGATGTGGAGCAATTGACGAAGCTGACGCTGACTAGTTTATTTCATACGATTTTGCGCAGCAAGGAGGAGCAGTTGGAGCTGGAACGGCAGGAAGCGCTTCGTGCGGCGTTGCAGTTGCAGGAAGCGAAGGATCAGCTGGCCCAGTTGGAAAAAGAACGAAGCGAGGTCGGCCTGGCGCTGGCGGAGGTGAGGTTAGCCGAGCAAGAATATGAAACGCTGATGCGGGAGAAGGAATCGAAGCTGCAGCAGTATTCGGCCGAGACGGCAAGTCAAATCGCCAGGATGGACGAAGAAGCGGCCTTTACTTCGGAACGCCATGTGGAGCTGCGGGAGGCTGTCGACGCCGGAGAGCTGGCGCTGAATCTGCTGCGTCAGGCGGAAGGGAGTCTGGGCAAAGCCGAAGACTGGGGAACGTGGGACATGCTGGGCGGAGGCACGGTCAGCACGTATATCAAGCATGGCCACATCGACGATGCCCGTTCCATTATTCGTTCGGCGCAGCTCCGGATGCGTCAGTTCGAGAAGGAGCTGGCGGATGTGGGGCGGCATTCGGCGATGAGGATCGAGATTAGCGGCTCTTTGGAGTTCGCCGATTATTTCTTTGACGGATTGATTACGGACTGGATCGTTCAGGGGCGGATTCAGAACTCGCTGGAGCAGGTCCGCAAAGTGCGCCAGAACATGGCCCGCATCGTGGCTGATCTGCAGCGCGAAAGGGCGACAGCGGAAGCCGAACTGACAAAGCTGCGCTCTCGCCGGACGGCGCTGATCGAAGGGGCTTGAATCGCTTCCGGAATGTGAATGGTTTCTGGTGCCGGATCTGGCCGATCGTATCTTGCTTAACGCCAAAAGAAACGGGCTATGCAAGTATGTAAGTATCCAAGTACCTATTGGATTTCCTGTGCAAGTCCGATTCAAGTTACTATCGGAGCACCCATTCGATTTCCAGTGCAAGTATCGATCCAAGTTACTACCCAGCACTTAATTAATCTATTCAGGCACCTAACCGAGCGTCTATCAAGTCCCGATCCGTGTCTAACCGGGGATTTCGATTTCCAGGTGTGTCGTCACTTCGATAAGAGCGATCCTTGAGCCTGTCGATTCATTGAGTAGAAGTGTTAGCAGGCCGTTCCAAGTGAAAAGTTACCTTCTTCTGCTCAAACAGGTTGTCCGGAATCCCTTGATTGAATAAGGATTGTAAGGTAGGGGATTCCAGACAAAACTCGCCAGAAGGTAATCTTTTCCCTTTCCACTTGGTTGTCCACAATGAATCGACAGCCTCATCCTTATCCCTTATTTTGATGAATAATCGGTTTCCTGTGGAAATAAGAGCGGTTTGGAGCTTTTAATTTCCCTCAAAGGGTAAAATTATGGAAGGGATGCTGGAATAAGATGTGCAAACCGCTCCTAAATGCAAGCTTAGACTCGGAATTTGCTTAATAAGACATACGAACCGCTCTTATCGGGTCAACCGACAAAAGAAGCACGCCTCGCTATCAATAGTTCAACCACGGAAAGTAAACGCCCTGTTCCTATTGATACAAAATTGAAAACCATCCCAGCCTGGCTTCTCGCATGCGTCGTTCGCAACCCGAACCTCTCGCGATTACCAGCCGCGAGGTTAGGGTTCCCCGTACAAAGCCGCCGCGCCCCGCGCCATCTCCGCGACTTTGGTCCGCAGCTCCGCCGGTTCGGCCAGCTCTCCGTGAGGGCCGAGACTTAGCGCGAACCGGCACGCTTCCTCCTCGCTTTGGAACCGCATCCGGCACGGCACGCGTCCGTCTTCGCCTGCAGTCCCTTGTTCCAGCACTTTGGAATATTTCCAGTACATCGTCAGATGGGTATAGGCCGCGTCGATCCGAAACGCCGCTTCGAAACGGGGCAGGGTCGTGACGAACTGCTCGGTCGAAGCTTCCCAATAGGAAGCGAGCTGAAAGCCGGGAGGCCGCGCGGAAGCTTCGTCCAGCATCTCGCACTGGACGATCCGGGCGATGCGGTACGTTCGCGGCTCTCCCTGCACCCCCGCTACGAGGTACCAGACGGTTCCCTTAATGACAAGTCCGAGCGGGTCGACGACCCGTTCGGAGACGCCCGCTTTTCCTTTATCGTAAGACAGCTTCACTTGACGCTCCCGCAGTACCGCTTCTTGCAGCAAGGGGAGCAGTTCGACCGATTCGCCGGAATCGTGCCAGCCCGCCGCATCGATATGAATCCGCTCGCGGACGAACTCGGCCGTCCGGCGGCCGACGCTCGGCAGCGCGGCCAGCAGCTTGATCAGCGCGCCCTCCGACGCCCGGCGCAGCCCGAGATCGTGCAGAACGCGTTCCGGAGCGCCTACGAATAACGAAGCAATCTCCTCTTCATGCAGCCCGGTCAAGTTCGTCTTGTATTCGTCCATCAACTCCCAGCCCCCGCCGGTGCCCCGCATCGCCATAACCGGGACGCCCGCGCTGCCTAACGCCTCCATATCGCGATGTATCGTCCGTTCGGATACTTCCAGGCGGTCGGCCAGCTCCGCCGTAGTTATCCGGCCGTAGGTCTGAAGCAGCAGCATAATCGATAACAGCCGATCGGCTCTCATTCGTCTCGCCTCCGAAAATTCAATCGAATATCCCCACTATATTTCAATATGACAAAAGGTGTCAACAATGAACGAGTATACTGGATTTATCGGTATAGGCGAAGACATCGGCATCGAAGAAGGCGCCGGTAACGAAGAAGACACCGGCATGGAAGAAGATATCGGTACCGATGAAGTCGCCGGTATCGGCGAAGACACCGACACGGCACCGACATCGACATCGAATCGGAGCGGGCTGTGCCCGAACGGTCCCGGCAAGCACTGGGGACACGGCACAAGCTCAAGCGCCGGGTTGCCGCCAAATGCCCGAACTGAACGAAAAAGGAGAGATTCGGATGAAATCAACGAAACCGTTAGCCGGAAAAGTGGCCGTCGTCGCAGGAGGGACACGCGGATGCGGGAGAGGCATTTCCGTTATGCTGGGAGAAGCGGGCGCGACCGTTTACGTTACCGGCCGGAGTGTGCGCGGACATGCGGCGACAGCCGGCAGGCCCGAGACGATCGAAGAGACGGCGGAGCTTATCCGCGCCAGGGGCGGCCAGGCAATTGCCGTACGCACCGACCATACCGTAGAAGCGGAAGTGAAGGCGCTGTTCGAGCGTGTCCGGGACGAGCAGGATGGCCGGCTCGACATCCTCGTTAACGATATATGGGGAGGCGATTCCTTGACCCAATGGGAGACGCCGTTCTGGAACCATTCGCTCGACGACGGTTTGCTAATGCAGCGGCGCGCGGTTACCACTCATCTGATTACGAGCCATTACGGCGCTCCTTTGATGGTTGCCCGCAGACAAGGACTGATCGTCGAGATTACCGACGGCTGCGACTACCGGTACCGGGGCAACTTGTACTACAGCCTGGCCAAAATCAGCACGATCCATCTCGCGCAGGCGATGGCGGCCGATTTGCAGCCTTACGGCGTAACGTCGCTCGCGCTGACGCCCGGCTTTTTACGCTCAGAAGCAATGCTGGATCTGTTCGGCGTCTCCGAGAGCAACTGGCGGGATGCCATCGCACAGGACGTGCATTTCGCCCAGTCGGAGACGCCTGCGTATATCGGCAAAGCGATCGCCGCTCTCGCCGCAGATCCGAACGTTGGCGTCAAGTCGGGCAAAGCGTTCATGTCCGGGGATTTGGCGGAGGAGTATGGATTTACGGACGCGGACGGCACGCAGCCGAACTGGAATGCGTACTACAAGAAGACGTTTGCGGACCAATAAACAGGCGGCTGCAGCAGACCGGGGATGGTGCCGCCCGCTGCGGCCGAATTGCGCTAGGCCTTCAATTAGGCGCGATTGGCGCCTAATTGAGGGCAGCGGCCCGATCTGCTTCCGGCGATCCGCCGGCAACCGTAAACGGCGGATCGGTCGACCCGCACTGGCTTCGATCTTTCGCTTCAACCTTTCGGAAGAAGGAAGCAAACGCCTTCCCGCACAGGCTTTGGCATGTGTGCCAAACGCATTATTTTTTGCATAACCGGCATCTTTCGAGTTTTTTTCCAGCCCGATCCTTGATACAATGAAAACGCTGTTACCGTATCCATACAGTCGGTTTCAAGAGGGAGCTTGGGGATGGAAATCATAGCGGGAACCTATAACGGCTGGCTCATTTTGTTTTCTTTTGCGGTTGCTGTCGTATCTTCCTATACGGTCGTCACGTTGATCGGCAGGCTCGGGTATCGCAAAGACGAGCTTCGTATTTTCACCTCCGCATTTATGAATAGCATCGGTTTATGGGCCGTCCATTATATCGCTTTGACGGCTTACGGACTTCCGCTTCCCGCCGATCAGCTCTTTCCGTTTTTTTTCTTGTCCGTCACCATCTCCTTTTGTACGTCCTATGCCGCGATGAGTTTATTCTCGGGCAGTTCGCCAGGTCAGGACAATCTGATCGCCGGCAGCCTGCTGATCGGCAGCGGAATTATGGCGATCCCGTTCATCGGGATGCAGGCGTTACGCGTCTACACCGAGGTCGAATACGATCCGTTCTGGATCGGCTTCGCCTGGCTTCTGGCGTCGGTGGACGCTTATTCGTCGGTATGGCTCGCTTACCGGCTAAGGCGTCACGGGTTCGTCTGGCGGCTTGCCTGCTCGTTCCTGATGGGGATCGGGATTATTGGCGTCCACTTTACTTTCATATACGGAACGACCTTTCGCTCGACGATGCCGGGGATGGAGTCTTGGTCCATTTCGGTCAATCAATTATTTGCAAGCGCTGTAGGCATGGCCGCCCTGTTCATCTTGGGCATATGCGTCATGATGGTGCTGGTCAACCAACGTCTGCGGGAGGCGGAGCAGAAGTTCAGCTCGTTGTTCGAGAATAGTCCCGATCTGGTGCTGTTCATCGATCGGGAAGGAGATATCGTCCGCTCCAACCCGAAAGCGTCGGAAATCGCAGGGTACGACCGTTCCGAGCTGACCGGACGCAAGCTGATCGAGTTCATTTCCCCCGAGGAGCGGAAGCAGGCGCAGGAGAGCTTCGTTAAAGCGATGTCGGGACAAGGGCATGAGCTGGAAATCGGGCTTGTCGCCAAGTCCGGGAAACGGGTGGAGCTGTGGGTGTCTTCGATCCCGATGATCTTTGACGGCGTCCGGGAAGGGATATGCGTCATCGCCAAAAACATTACGGCCGATAAAAAGATGAAAGAAGAGCTCAAAAGACTGACCGAGCGGCACGAGCTGATCTTGAACACGATGGTGGACGGCGTGTACGGTCTCGATATGGACCGGAGGACCGTGTTCTGGAACAAAGCGGCGGAAGCGATGACCGGTTTTGCGGCGGAAGAGCTGATCGGTCGAAAAGCACACGGCTATGTGCATCACTCGTATCCGGACGGCTCTCCTTACGATGAGAACGACTGTCCGGTATATTCCGTGCTGGACGATCCCAGAACGCATACCATATCCGAGGACATGCTGTGGAGGAAGGACGGCACTTCCTTTTTCGTCGAATATACCGTTAGTCCGATCATGGGCTCCAGTTCGGATTCGGCTGCCGCGGTAGTCACCTTTCGGGATATTACGGAAAGAAAACGGCACGAGAACGCTTTGCTCCAGAGCGAAGCCCAATACCGGACGCTGGTGGAAAATTTGCCGGATGCGCTGATCGTCGTCAAGGAGGACAAGAGCGTGTACGCAAACGATACGGCGGTCCGGATGCTCGGAGGGAGCCGGAAGGAAGACGTGCTGCGCAGAACCGTGTTCGAGAAGCTGAGCCCGGAATGCATGGAGCTCGACCGGCTGATCCAGGCTCCCGAACGCGAGGAGCAGCTGCCGCTGCAATCGAGCGAGCATCGATTCAAACGGCCGGATGGACAGATGCGCGACATCGATATCATTACGTTCTCCGCCTGGTACGAGGGCAGTCCGGCCCGGTACATGCTGATGCGCGACGTGACGGAGCTGAAGCAGGCGAGAGAGCTGATTCAGCGTTCGGAGAAGCTTGCGGTAGCGGGAGAGCTCGCCGCCGGTATCGCGCATGAGATCCGCAATCCGCTGACGGCGATCAAAGGATTCATTCAGCTGATGAAGGAACGGATAGCGCCGAGCTATTACGAGGTGATCCAATCGGAGATTAGCCGGATCGAGCTCATTACCGGCGAATTGCTCATGCTCTCAAGGCCGCAGGCGATTCTGTACCAGCCGCGGAATATGGCGGTGCTGCTCGATCACGTGGCCACCTTGCTCGAGACGCAGGCGATCATGTGCAATGTGGTCATCGTTCGCCGCTATAATACGGCCTCACTGAACGTGAGCTGTGACGAGAACCAGGTCAAGCAGGTGTTTATCAATCTGGTGAAAAATGCGATCGAGGCGATGCCGGAAGGGGGGACCGTTACTCTGGAGGCGCGGATGGAGGCGGATGAGCTGCTGATTGCCGTGCGCGACGAAGGAATCGGCATCCCCGAAGACAAACTGGGCAAGCTCGGCCAGCCTTTTTATACGACCAAGGATAAAGGGACCGGACTTGGACTGATGATCAGCATGAATATTATCGAGCATCATGAGGGGCGGGTTCGGGTGTACAGTCAGGTCGGAAAAGGAACGGAGTTCCAGGTGTTGCTGCCGGTCGTCCGTCCTCCCGAGACTGCGGCGGAACACGGCTTCCCGCTGAATTGAGCTTACGGGCCGTCTCTCCTGGCCGTAAGCTCCGTATCGTAAGGCGTCCGGAACTTGCCGATCTCGCCGAACAGGCCGGCTGCCAGCTCGTGCATCGCACCCGCCTGCTCGGCCACTTGCCGGACCGATTCGTTCTGCTCGGTCGAGGCCGAGTTCACTTCCTGAACGCCTGCGGCTGTCTCCTCCGCGATTGCGGCTACGTGCTGAATCGTGCCGATCAGGCTGACGCTGGCTTCTTCACCCCGCACCACCATCGCGTGAATCAGCTCGGTCTGACCGCTCAGGCCGGCGATCGATTGCTGAATCGTCCGGAATGATTCCAGCGTATCGCCCACCTTGCCGGATTGCGCCCGCGACGCCGCCCCGGCTGCCGCCATCTGACTCCGCACCTCCGCCATCTGCTGCTGCAAGGACCCGACGATCCCCGCGATCGACTGGGCCGACGTTTTCGTCTGCTCGGCCAGCTGTCTCACCTCGTCCGCGATGACGAGAAACCCTTTGCCGTGCTGGCCGGCGCGAGCCGCTTCAATCGAAGCGTTCAGCGACAGAACGTTTGTCTGGCTCGCAATCTCCGTAATCGCCTGAACGATTTTCGTAATATGGGCCGTGTCCGCAACGAACGTCTCGACTGCCAGATCGGCTTGCCTCAACAGCCGATCGGCCGTCTCCGCCGCATCCTGGAGCTCCGATACTTTGGCGGCGCCTTGATCTGCATACTCCCCGGTTTGCCCGCTTAACCGTTTCATCTCGTCGGCGGACCGGGAGATCGCCTCGATTTGACTGCCCAGTTCCGAGACGAGCTGGGCGCTTCGCTCGACGAGGGAGGCCTGCTGATCCGCCCCTTGCGCGATCTCGCCAATTGCCTTCAGCACATCGCTGCTGACGGACGAGGTCGTCTGGGCGAACCGGCTGAATCCGGACGAGCGGCCGTTCAGCTCGACGCCGATCTCCCGCATGCGGACCAGCATCGTGCTGACGTTATCCATCATCTTGTCGAATCCCCGGCTGAGCTGCCCCAGCTCATCGTGGGCGCTGGAGCCGATGCGGTGCCGCAAATCCCCTTCCCCGATCAATCCCATCGCCTGCTTCATCTTATGGATCGGCTTCTGGAACGAACGAATGATGTACAGCGATACAAGGAGAGCCAGCATAACGGCCGCTGCGGATACGTATAGCGCAATGGCCTTTACCTGCTTCGACAGCTGTTCCGAACGCTGCATCGAGGCTGCGGCCGATTCCGTATACTTTCTATTAAATAAGTCGGCTTGCTCGAAAATGTATTCTTTATGTACTTGCGACAAGGAGAACTGCTGATCCAACAGGCGTCCGGCTTCGCTGGCCGGGGCGCTGCGAAGCGTGTCCAGAGCGGCATGAAACGTGGAAGTGAATTCGCCGGAGACGGTCACCAGCGTGGCGCTCCATTTCCTTTCCTCCGGGCTGGAGGCCGTATCGGCGATCTGCTGGACATGCTCCGCGAACGATTTCTCGATCTGCTCATACGAGACCGCATGGTCTTCCTGTCTCGTGACGACGAGCCCCGCGTGTAAAGAGGCCAGCTCCAGCACTTCCTGCTTCATCTTCATCGCAAGCAGCTGCTTTTCGGTTTCCGCGTTCTGCAGGGCGATTTGCCGCTCGATCTCGGCTTGCATATACGTTTGAAATCCGACGGTTCCCGTCAGCGCAAGAACGATCGCGGCAAAGCCCGCGGCGAGCTTAAAGCGCATCGTAACTCCCCGGGGTTTCCCCTTCCAAAACTCCTTCTTTACAAATGGCGTGCGCTGCATCAAGCAGGTCTCCCCTTCCCATATCTTTCTAATGTCAGGTTCACACTCAGTATAGGAAAGGATCGTTAACGGACCGCCCGTTTTTTGTTAACGGATTGTAAATGTTGTCGAACGCCGGAGCGGCAACGATTTCCGCGATGGTCTGAAACAAATGTCGAAATATTTAACACTCCGTTTACAAAACATTAAAATTGCGAAAACATAGCGGCACTAGAATAAGTTTTGTAAGCAACATAAAAACGAACCGAAGCGAAGGAGTGGTCGAGTTGTTAAGCAACACGATGCGTAAAGGAACGATTATGATGTCTTCCGCGGTACTGGCTTTGACTCTGGCGGCATGCGGACAAAAACCGGCGGACGATAACAAGACGAGCGGAGGAGCGGCCCCTGCGCCGACCAAAACCGAAGCGCCGAAACTTAGCGGTGAAATTAAAATCGACGGCTCTTCCACCGTATATCCGATCTCTCAGGCTGTTGCGGAAGAGTTTATGAAGAAAAATAAAGACGTGAAAGTAACCGTCGGCTTTGCCGGCAGCTCGGCAGGCATCAAAAAGCTGCTAAATAAAGAAATCGACATCGCCGACGCTTCCAAGCTGATGAAACAGGAAGAAATCGACGCGATTAAAGCGAAAGGCGACGACGTCGTCAAAATGCCGGTAGCCTTCGACGGAATTACAGTCGTCGTAAACTCGCAAAACGACTGGGCCAAAGATATTACCGTAGCCGAGCTGAAGAAAATTTGGGAGAAAGACAGCAAAATTACGAAGTGGAGCGAAGTTCGCGCCGGATGGCCGGATCAGCCGATCAAATTGTACGGTCCGGGAACGGCTTCGGGTACGTTCGAGTACTTCACCGAGGCGGTCAACGGCAAAGCGAAGGAATCCCGCAGCGACTTTACGCCTTCCGAGGATGACAACGTATTGGTCAAAGGCGTAACGGGCGACAAAAATGCGATGGCTTACTTCGGTTACGCCTACTACCTCGAGAACAAGGACAAGCTCAAGGCGCTCGCGATCAAAGTCGACGACAACGCACCGGCAATCGAGCCTACGGCAAAAACGATCGAAGACGGCACGTACAAGCCGCTTTCCCGTCAAATCTACATGTACCCGCTGAAATCGGCGCTGGACCGTCCGGAAGTAAAAGAATTCATCAAGTACTACATGAGCGAAGACGGCAAAAAGCTGGTGGAATCGGTCGGTTACGTAAAACTGACGCAAAAGCTGTATGACGAAAACCTCGCGCACGTGAAATAAGTTGAATCAAAGCCGGTTATACCGTGGCTACTCATGGCAGGCAATGCCGTGGCACTGCCGCGGTATTGCCGTGTTCGACAAGCCACTTTCAGTAGGGGGCGTAATATGCTGAGCATGCAGAGTATGGAGAAACCGCTCAACTTAAAAATGAAAAAAAAGCTGATTTCGTCGGATGCGATTATGCCGAAGCTGCTGTTCCTGTTTGGCATGCTATCGATTTTGACGACGGTCGGAATTGTTTTGATCTTGCTGCTCGAGTCGGGAAAGTTTTTTGCCAAAGTGCCGATTTGGGAATTTTTCACGGGCACGAAATGGACTCCGCTGTTTAACGATCCGCAATTCGGCGTATTGCCGTTAATTGTCGGTTCTTTGATGGTTACTCTTATCGCGAGTATCGTCGCTTTGCCGATCGGAATCGGCAGCGCCATCTATCTAAGCGAATATGCGCCGCAGAAGGTTCGCTCCTTCTTGAAGCCGGTGCTGGAGATTTTGGCCGGCGTTCCTACGATTGTGTACGGTTTTTTCGCGCTGACGTTCGTCACGCCGATCATCCGTTATTTGCTGCCGCAAACCGATATGTTTAATGCGCTAAGCGCAGGAATCGTCGTCGGCATTATGATCGTTCCGATGATTTCCTCGCTCAGTGAAGACGCCATGGCGGCCGTACCCCAGTCTCTAAGAAATGCCGCGTATGCGCTCGGCTCCACCAAGCTGGAAGTATCGACGAAAATTGTCGTCCCGGCTGCTTTCTCCGGTATTGTCGCTTCGTGCGTGCTCGGACTGTCCAGAGCGATCGGCGAAACGATGATCGTCACACTGGCTGCCGGCGCTTTGCCGAACATGTCATTTAACCCGCTCAAGAGCATCGAGACGCTGACCGCTTATATCGTGTCGGTAAGCTCCGGGGATACGACATACGGCTCGGTTGAATATTTGACGATTTATGCGGTGGGCATCACGCTGTTTGCCCTTACGCTCGGAATGAATATTATCGCGGGTTATATCGCCAGAAAATTCAGGGAGGAATATTGATGAACGCTTTTCCCGAGGATCGCAACCTGGCCAAGCGAAAGCGCAAAAACAAAATATTCCAGACTCTGTTTTTGATGTCGACCTGTTTTGGCGTCGTTGCGCTCGCGTTATTGCTGATACAAGTGTTAAGTCAAGGAATCGGCTGGCTGAATTGGGATTTCCTAACCAACTTCTCATCGCGGATTCCGGAAAATGCCGGATTCAAAGCGGCCATATTCGGTACGCTGTGGATGATGTCCATTACGGCTCCGCTGACGTTTATCATCGGGGTCGCGACGGCGATTTACCTGGAAGAATACGCCAAGGATACGAGGCTAAGCCGGGTTATCCAGACCAACATCTCAAATCTCGCCGGCGTGCCGTCGATCGTCTTCGGCTTGCTTGGCTTGACGATATTCGTCCGCCTGTTCGGATTTGGCAACAGCATCTTATCCGGCGGCCTGACGATGACGCTGCTCGTCCTTCCGATCATTATCGTCGCTTCCCAGGAGGCGATCAAAGCAGTCCCGATGTCGCTTCGCCATGCTTCGTTCGCGATGGGTGCGAACCGCTGGCAGACCGTGCTGCGCGTCGTGCTGCCGTCCGCCTTCCCGGGTATTCTGACCGGTACGATCTTGTCGATGTCCCGGGCGATCGGGGAGACGGCGCCGCTGATCGTTATCGGAGCGGTCGGCTACATCGCCTTTACACCGGAAAGCTTCTTCAGTCAGTTTACCGTTATGCCGATTCAAATATACGGCTGGGCGAGCTTGCCGAAGGCCGAGTTCCAAAATGTTGCAGCCGCCGGTATTATCGTTCTGCTGATCGCACTACTCGGCATGAACGCACTGGCGATCTACCTGCGTGGAAAATTCCAGAAAAAGTGACGGGGGGTCGCGATATGGCTATCGTAGATATTCACAATTTAGACTTGTACTATACCGAATTCCATGCTCTCAAAAAAGTAAACATGGCGGTCGAGGCCGGCTCGATTACGGCATTTATCGGTCCGTCAGGCTGCGGCAAATCTACGCTGCTTCGCACGCTGAACCGGATGAACGATATGACCAAGGGCGTCCGGATCGAAGGCGCCGTATCGATCAACGGCACGAATATTTACGACAAGGACGTGAACGTAGAGACGCTGCGCAAAAATGTCGGCATGGTGTTCCAGCAGCCGAACCCGTTCCCGAAGTCGATCTATGACAATGTGGCTTACGGACCGCGCATTCACGGCATTTCGAACAAGCAGGAGCTTGACGATATTGTCGAGAAAAGCTTGCGCTCCGCGGCTTTGTGGGAAGAAGTGAAAGATTATATGAAGAAATCGGCCTACGGCCTGTCCGGCGGCCAACAGCAGCGGCTGTGCATCGCCAGGGCGCTGGCGGTTAACCCGCAAATTTTGCTGATGGACGAACCGACCTCGGCGCTGGACCCGATCTCCACGCTTAAGATCGAAGAGCTGATCCAGGAGCTGAAAGAAACCTATACGATCATCATCGTAACCCACAACATGCAGCAGGCCGCGCGCGTCTCGAACCAGACCGCTTTTTTCCTGAACGGCGAAGTGATCGAGTTCGCCGATACGGTCAAGCTGTTCTCCAACCCGGAGGATCAGCGCACGGAAGATTATATAACCGGTAGATTCGGTTAATCGGGGGGAATTTGCAGTTATGATGACGAAACGGCAAAATTTCGATTCTTCGCTGGGCGATTTGCGCAAGCAGCTCATTGAGATGGGGAACATGGTGGAACAGGCGATTCTATCGTCGGTCCGCTCCTTGAAGGAAGGCAATCTGGAGCTGGCGCGCAGCGTGATCGCCCAGGATGCCGCCGTAAACGCGATTGAGG
Organism: Paenibacillus sp. MAH-35; assembly: GCF_058135425.1. Lineage (NCBI taxonomy): Bacteria > Bacillati > Bacillota > Bacilli > Caryophanales > Paenibacillaceae > Paenibacillus > Paenibacillus sp. MAH-35. The sequence goes on along the minus strand of NZ_JBYUPU010000005.1, from coordinate 131,474 downwards.
AGAGCATCGACGAGGCCGGCACGCGGCTGATCGCGACCCAGCAGCCGGTAGCCAAAGATTTGCGCCGCATCTTGATCGCTTTCAAAATGGCCGGCGATCTGGAGCGGATGGCCGACCTTGCCGTCGATATCGCCAAAGTTACGCTGCGGATCGGCGAGGAGCCGCTCATCAAGCCGCTGGTCGACATCCCCCGGATGGCGGAAATCGTCCAGGTGATGACTCGCGACAGCATCGAAGCTTACGTGAACGAAAACGTCGATCTCGCTTACCGGATGGCCAAGATGGACGACGACGTCGATCAACTGCACAGCCAGATTTTGCGCGAGCTGTTCAGTTATATGGTGGAAAATCCGCGTACGATCAATCAGTCGCAGCTGCTCTGTTTCGTCAGCCGTTATTTGGAGCGGATGGCCGATCATGCAACGAATATCGGGGAAAGCGTCGTTTATCTGGTGAAGGGCAAACGTCCGGATCTGAACGCTTGAGTCCGGAACGGCGCCGTACGGATCTATATAAGTTGAACCAAAACATCTTCATGATAATGCTCAATGCAATGGAGAAAAGAAATTAGCTTGAAAGCGAGTTTTGGCTTGGAGTGTCAACAACCCGAAGGCCAATTAAACCAAGACACTCCGAACAAGATGTTTGAAGCTTCAAGCAATTTTTTTCGGAATGGAATGGTCTTATCAGTAGTTCAACTTATATAGACACAGAAGTTGCGGGCGGGGGATTCGATGCTTGGACTTGGCGGGGAAGAAACCGGATTGATAGCGGACCGGCTGAAAGGCCGGGCTGTCGGTTTGATATACATGGAGATAGGCTGGATGCCGGAGCTTTCGAACGATAAGGGGCGATGGCCCGGCGAGCGGGTGCGCGGCTCCGTCGAGCTTCTGTTCGGCCAGCTTCGTATGGAGTGGCCGTCCTTGTTCTCGCTCCATACGGCTGGGGACGATTTCTTTTTCTATGCCGAGCTGAATTCGGCCGCTCCGGACGCCGAACTGCAGCTGTTCAGGATGAGCATGCAGCTGAGAATGAGGCTGAAGCGCCATCTGACCGAAGAGCTTCGGCTGGAAGGACTTGCGATTCGGCTGGGCTGTGCGCCGCTCGTACCGTCCGCTCATCAGCAACCGTCCGATACGATCTACGATGCAGTCAAACGGGCGATCCGCGAAGCGCAAAGCGCCGGCGATTCGGAGTCCGGCCACCGGGTTCGGCGGACCGAACGGTTTCTCGCCATTTTGCAGGAGCGTTCCATCCAAGCGGTGTATCAGCCGATCGTATCGCTTGCGGGCGGAGACGTTTTCGGCTACGAAGCGCTGGTCCGGGGACCGAAGGGCACCGACTTTCAGTCCCCGCGGGAACTGTTTGCATTTGCCGAGGACGAAGGACTGCTTTATTCGCTCGACCGTCTCGCCCGGGAGAAAGCGATCGCCGGCTGCACGGGGCTCGAGAGCGACCAGCGCCTGTTCATCAATATCCCGGCCGACGTGATTCACGATCCCGATTTTACCCCGGGACGGACGCTCGGGCTGCTGGAGAAGATGGGACTGGCGCCGCACAATGTCGTCTTCGAGATTACCGAGCGGTGCTCGATCGAAGATTTTTCCACAGCCAAAAAAATATTGCAGCATTACCGGAGCCAAGGCTACCAGATCGCCATCGACGATGCGGGGGCCGGCTACTCGTCGCTGCAGGCGATCGCCGAGCTTCAGCCGGATTATATCAAGGTGGACCGTTCGCTGATCCACAATATCCATAAAGACAAGATCAAGGAGCATATGCTCGAGACGTTCGTCGCCTTCGCGGAGAAAATGAACATCCGGATTATCGCCGAAGGCATCGAGTTGCCGGACGAGCTGTTCAAGCTAATGCAAATGGGCATCCATTTCGGACAAGGGTATCTGCTCGCACGTCCTTCGAGCGAAATGGCGGGCATCGACGACAACCTCGCCCGGCAGATGGCGGATATGCGGACACGCCGCGGGAGCATGCACAGCTTCATGACGATCGGCACGATCGCCTCTCAGGTGCGCACGTTCGATCCGGGCACTCATATCTCCGAAGTGGCGCGTTATTTCAGGGAGTACGAGAACGAGTTATGCGCCGTCGTTGTCCAGGGCGGAGCGCCGGTCGGGCTGGTCATGCGGGAGAAGCTGTTCCAGCAGTTGGCCGGGCAATACGGCATCCCGCTCTACTGGAACCGCCCGATCAGCAAACTGATGGACTGCAACCCGCTCATCGTCGACGAGCTCGTTCCGCTCGATCAAGTATCGCAAATGTCGACTGCGCGGGAAACGAACAACTTGTACGATTATGTCGTCATTACTTGCGAAGGCGCTTTCCTCGGGACGGCTTCGATCCGTTCCATATTGGAGTCGATTACGAAGGTGCGCATCGAGCAGGCGCGGATCGCCAACCCGCTGACCGGACTTCCCGGCAACCTGCAGATTCAGCGTGAGCTGGGCAAGCGGATTATCGAATCCCGCCGTTTTTCCGTCATCTACGCCGACCTCGATTTTTTCAAGTGGTATAACGACCGGTACGGCTTTCAAAAAGGGGACGAGCTGATCCAGTTCACGGCGGACGTCTTGCAGGAGGCTTCCGGGCTATGCGGGCTTCCGGATGATTTCGTCGGACATATCGGCGGAGACGATTTCATCGTGCTGTCGCGGACGGATTCGCCTTATAAGCTGTGCGAGGAGATTATCCGGAGGTTCGATTCCGGGGTAGTCGTCTTTATGGACCCGGAGATGCCGGGACAAGCGGTCGACCGCGAAGGCCGGCCCGTGCAGACGGACCGTGTCAACATATCGCTCTCCCTGATCGTCTGCGAATGCGGCTCGGCTGTAACCGCCGAATATATATCGAGAGAGGCCGCCAAGTTGAAGAAGCGGGCGAAGGCGCATATGGGCAGCATTTATTTCGGAGAGCGGATCGGACAACGGACGGTTTCCGGTTAGCGCATACGTCAGAACCGGCTCGAAGGTCGACGAACGGAATGGAATCTGCCAGCCGCCCCTTTCCAGCCGCAAAACCGGCTCCCTTGGGAGAGACAGGCTGTTGACATCGCTGCCGGCTCCTGTTATTCGACTGGCGGTGGTCAGAAAGGTCAGACAGCGGCCGCGCTATTTACCGGTTAGCCGTTCTTTCAGCTCCGTTAAGCTCCGGACGACCGGAACGTTCACGTTCCCGGCCTGGCGGGAGCTTTTTTTGGTTTCGGACCGGTTCAGCCAGACGGCGTTCATGCCGCTTTTCACCGCTCCCTCGATATCGTTTTTCCACGAATCCCCTACCATCACGCCTTCCTGCGGCCGGATGGCGGCGGAGCGGACGGCAAGGCGAAAAATAGCCGGGTCCGGCTTACGGCTGCCTGCTTGGTCCGAGGATATCAAATGTTCGCTGCGAATGTAGGACGACCAGTTCAGCCTGGCGATTACTTTGCGCTGATGCTCCTTGCTTCCGTTCGTAATGATGCCGATCGTATGCGTCTCGGACAGCGCCGCGAGCGTGCCTCCCGCATCGGGGAACGGAACGGCGTGAGCGCGCACCTGACGTTTCATCTCCCGGAAAAAAGAGCTGACGAACGCATCGTTCACCTGGAACGGATACCGGTGGAGCGCAGCCTCCAGACACTGCTTTTTCGCCTCCTCCAGCTCCCGGGGCTTGCGAGCCAGCAGCTTGGCCTTCTTGGTCCATGCCGAGCGGTATGTGTCCAGCACGCGCTGAGGGTTCCAATCACCCTCGCTATGATCCCATCTTCCGGTAAAATCGACCAGTACGCTCAGAAAGCATGAATCAAATGAAGATTTCGGATCGATTAACGTATTGTTCATATCGAAAAATACGATTTTTGCCGTCTGCGGATTCCATTGGCGTTTCATCCCCCCGCCTCCTAACCGTATTCTCGAAGCGGTGTATTAACCGCCTGAGCGAAGCCTGCCGATTGCGGCGGCGGGCGCTCCTCTTCCCATAACTATGCAAGTGCGGCAGTTCATATGTGCCGGTCGATATGCTATGATGAAGGGAGGATTTCTTCAAGGGGCCTGGCAGGCTCCGATCCGAAGTTTCTCTTAGAGCAAGTTCAAAAAGTCCGGTTTTCAGCAGTGGACTTTTTGAACAACCTCTCTTATGGAATGGGGTGTGTGTTATGGAAAAATTGATCTTGATTGACGGCAACAGCATCGCCTACCGTGCTTTTTTTGCACTCCCGCTGCTTAGCAACTCGAGCGGACTTCACACGAATGCCGTATTCGGCTTCACGACGATGCTCCTGAAATTGATCGAAGAGCAGAAACCGACGCATTTCCTCGTGGCGTTCGATGCCGGCAAAGCGACGTTCCGGCACGAAGGATATAAAGAATATAAAGGCGGGCGCGAGAAAACGCCTCCGGAGCTGTCCGAGCAGTTCCCGCTTATTAAAGAACTGATCCAGTCGTTCTCGATCAACCAGTACGAGCTGGCCGGCTATGAGGCGGACGACATTATCGGTACAATGACGAGGATGGCGGACGAGCGAGGCCTCGACGTGATTGTCGTATCGGGCGATAAAGACATGCTGCAGCTGGCGTCGGACCGAGTGACGATCGCGCTGACGCGCAAAGGGATCAGCGAAGTCGACTTGTACACGCCTCAGGCGATTCAAGACAAATACGGGCTCGTGCCGAAGCAGATTATTGATTTGAAAGGCTTGATGGGCGACGCATCCGATAATATACCGGGCATTCCGGGCGTAGGCGAGAAGACGGCGCTCAAGCTGCTTCACCAGTACGGCTCCGTCGAGGAAGTGCTGGCCAAGGCCGATGAGATTACCGGCAAAATGCAGGAAAAAATTAAGCAGCACGCCGACGATGCCAGAATGTCCAAAGAGCTCGCGACGATCTTCCGCGAGGTTCCGATGGAATTGCAGCTGGACGAGCTGTCGTACAATGGCTACGAAGGGCCGACGCTCGGCGCGATGTTTCGCAAGCTGGAGTTCAAGTCGCTCCTCGAGAAGATGGATTTGTCGGGAGGAGAGCCTGCCGTAGAAACCTCGATCGAGGTCGAGATTGTCGCCCGGGAAAGCTTGGCCGCTCTGACCGATGCGTTCACGGGCGTGACTGCGGTTCATATCGAGGTGATCGGTGAAAACCCGCACGTATCCGAGATCATCGGACTTGTCTTCAGCACGGCCGAAGGGGCAAACCGGTTCGTTCCCGCCGAGCTGCTTCATATTCCGGAAGCCGGACGGCTCCGGGACTGGCTGGCCGACGACAATGCCCCGAAGATCGTCTACGATATGCACCGTACGGAAGTGGGGCTGCACTGGAAAGGCGTTCCGCTGCGCGGAGTGTCGTTTGACGTGCTGATCGCGGCTTATCTGCTCGATCCAACGGAGTCGACGCATACGCTGAGCGAACTGGCTGGGCGGTACAAGCTGCCTGTCATAGCGCTGGATGAGAACGTGTACGGCAAAGGCGCGAAGTTCAAAGTGCCGGAAGCGGACGTGCTGAGCAAGCATCTGGCCCGCAAAGCGGATCTGCTTCGGAGGCTCGTTCCCGTGCTGCAGGACGAGCTGGACAACAACGAGATGCACCGGCTGTACTATGAGCTCGAATTCCCGCTGGCCCGCGTGCTCGCTTCGATGGAGAAGCAGGGAATCCGGGCTAACGCCGACGGCTTGAAGCAGCTTGGCGGCGAGCTCGGCCAGACGATCGAGAAGCTCGTGGACGGCATCTACAAGGCTGCGGGAAGCGAGTTCAACCTGAACTCGCCGAAGCAGCTCGGTGAAATCCTGTTCGACAAACTAGGCCTTCCGGTCGTCAAGAAGACGAAAACCGGCTACTCGACCGATGCCGAGGTGCTGGAGAAGCTCGCTCCTTACAACGAGGTGGTAAGCAGCATCTTGATCTACCGTCAGCTCGCGAAGCTCCAATCGACGTATGTCGAGGGGCTGCTTAAGGAAATCCGCGGGGAGACGGGCAAGGTCCACACCTATTACCAGCAAACGATCGCAGCGACGGGACGGCTCAGCAGCCAGTTCCCGAATTTGCAAAATATTCCGGTCCGGCTTGAAGAAGGCCGGAAAATCCGCAAAGTGTTCGTCGCCAGCGAGCCGGACTGGCTGATCCTGGCCGCCGACTATTCGCAGATCGAGCTGCGGGTGCTGGCTCACATATCGGGGGACGAGAAGCTGAAGGAAGCGTTCCGCAACGATATGGACGTTCATACGAAAACGGCCATGGACGTCTTCGGCGTGTCCGAAGCGGACGTGGACGCCAATATGCGCCGTCAGGCGAAAGCCGTCAACTTCGGCATTGTATATGGCATCAGCGATTACGGCTTGTCCCAGAACCTGAACATTACGCGGAAGGAAGCGGCCCAGTTCATCGAGCAATATTTCGCTGTCTTCCAGGGCGTCCGCCACTATATGGACGATATCGTCCGGCAGGCGCGCACGAACGGTTACGTGACGACGCTGCTGCAGCGCCGCCGGTATTTGCCGGAGATTAACGCCTCCAACTTCAACTTGCGCTCGTTCGCCGAGCGGACTGCGATGAACTCGCCGATCCAAGGCTCCGCCGCGGATATTATCAAGCTGGCGATGGTACAGCTCGCCGAGCGGATGGCGAAGGAGAAGGTGCGCAGCCGGATGCTGCTGCAGGTGCATGACGAACTTGTATTCGAAGTCTCGCAGGACGAGCTGGAGCTGATGAAGCGGCTCGTGCCGGAAGTGATGGAGAGCGCGCTGGCGCTTGACGTGCCGCTGAAGGTCGATGTCAACTACGGCGACAATTGGTATGAGGCGAAGTAAGCGGCTGTCGATTCATTATGAACAACCTAGTGGAAAGGAAAAGATTGCCTTCTGGCGAGTTTTGTCTGGAACCCCAAACTTTAAAATCCTTTAAAATCAAGGGATTCCGGACAACCTGTCTGAGCAGAAGAAGGCAACTTTTCACTTGGAACGGCCAATTAACACTTCTACACATTTAAATCGACAGCCTCGAAGTAGGCGGCAGGTTGGCTGGTTGGCTGGCTTATGCGAGTGCGATGTGCGGACAGGATCTCCAAAATAACGGTTCAACCGGTTGCACTACCGTAGCGTTTAGGTATTAGAACCGGCGTATCGGCCTGATAACAAACGTATCTGTCAAATAAGAGCTGATAGCAGCTCTTATTTTGGTCAGATTGCGCGAATGAGCGAGAATAAGAGCGGTTTGAGGCTCTTATTTTAACCTCTGTGCCAATAATCGGGTTAAGTAGCCGAAAATAAGACGTACAAACCGCTCTTATTAGTCGAAGTCACCATGAAATGCCCAAAACAAGAGTCCCAACCGCTTTTATTGAGGACACGCGACTCGAACTGGGACACCCGGCAATCGACATGGGCACGAAATTGAACACAAAAGCGAAACACAAAAACCAAGAACTCAAGAACCCAAGAACCCAAGAACCCAAGAACCCAAGAACCCAAGAACCCAAAAACACACTACAAGAGCACAACAAGAGGGAGGAATCACGCCATGCCGGAATTGCCGGAGGTGGAGACGGTGCGCCGAACGCTGGAGCAGTTGGTGGCCGGTAAAACAATCCGCTCGGTAGCCGTTCATCTGCCGCGAATCATTCAGCGTCCCGACGACAAAGCGGTGTTTTGCGCGATGCTGGAAGGACGCACGATTCAAACCGTGGAGCGGCGCGGGAAATTTTTGCGCATTTTGCTTGACGGTCTTGTCCTTGTTTCGCACTTGCGGATGGAGGGGCGGTATGGGGTGTATAGGGCCGGCGAAGCGGTGGAAAAACATACCCATGTCGTCTTCCATTTCACGGACGAAACCGAGCTGCGCTACAAAGACGTGCGTCAGTTCGGTACGATGCATCTGTTCAAGCCGGGCGAAGACTTGAGCCAGCCTCCGCTGAACAAGCTCGGCATAGAGCCGCTTGACGAGAGCTTCAGCTACGCATCGTTCCGCGATACGGTTGCAGGTAAAGGAACGAAAATCAAGCCTCTTTTGCTGAATCAAGAATACGTGGTCGGTCTCGGTAATATTTATGTAGACGAGGCTCTTCATAAAGCCCGCATCCATCCGGAACGCCCCGCCGAATCGCTTACGAAAACGGAGCTTCAGGCGCTTCACGCCGCTATCGTATCGACGCTGCTGGAGGCCGTTGAGGCCGGAGGCTCTTCGATCAAATCATACGTGAACGGACAAGGCGAGATGGGGATGTTCCAGCAGAAGCTCGCGGCTTATGGGCGCAAGGACGAGCCGTGTCCCCACTGCGGGGAAGCGATCGTCAAGACTGTGCTTGTAGGCAGGGGCACTCATTTCTGTCCGAGTTGCCAGGTTTTGAAGCCGAAGCGCATAGCACGGAAGCACACCTGAAATACCGGCAGTGTCGGCACCTTATCGGAAGAAGCTTCATACGATGATCGTACCTACGGTCATTGACGAGAAAGCTTTTGAACAGGAGGGTGTTTATGCTGCCTTTTCTTTCCCTCGCCTTTTTGGCGCTTGCGGTCAGCCTCGACGGTTTCGGTGTCGGAGTCATGTACGGTTTGAGGAAAATCCGGATTCCTCTCCTGTCGATCGCGATTATCTCCGTTTGTTCGGGCTTTGTTATTTTTGCATCGATGCAAATTGGTGCCTTTGCCGCCCGGTACTTGCCGCCTGCTTTTGCCAAAGCGATGGGGGCCGTCATTTTAATCGGAATCGGAATATGGGCGATTATTCAAATGTGGAGGCAGCGCCAAGACAGCGGGCAAGATTCGTTGACACCAGCTACCGTTGATCCGCAAACCGTCCGAATGGGAGCAGGGACACCGGCAGTTTCGCTGCAAGCGGAAGCCAAGCAGACTCAAGCTCAGGCTCAAGCCGACGAAGGCGGAATTCGCACCGTACTCCGGATCGAGATGAAGCGGATGGGACTGGTAATCGAAATATTGCGTACGCCGTCACTCGCCGACGTAGACCGATCCGGTTACATATCTTCCTCGGAGGCGGTGCTGCTCGGCGTTGCTTTGTCGCTGGATGCGTTTGGAGCGGGAATCGGTGCCGCATTTATCGGCTTCGCGCCGGTGTTGACGGCTGCTGTCATCGCGGTGGCCAGCGGATTATTTATTACGCTCGGGCTCCGGGTTGGGCTGACGTTTGCGGATACCCGGTGGCTGCAAAGGCTGGCCGTTCTTCCCGGCTGCATCCTGATTGCTATGGGGATTATGAAGTTAATGTAACCCGGGTTGTTCACTAATCGGAGTTGTCCGAGTGCGCTATGAACATGACCAATACGAAGTAAAGGTGTGTAGAAACGTATGAATATCGGATTAACCGGGGGCATCGCCTGCGGCAAAAGCACGGTAGCCGCCATGTTGGTCCGGCGGGGAGCGATTCTGATCGATGCCGACCAGATTGCCAGGGAGGTCGTACTCCCTGGCGCTCCGGCGCTCGGTGCCGTGGCGGAACGATTCGGCGAATCGGTGCTGAATGAAGACGGCAGCTTGAACCGTAAAGCTCTCGGGGAGATCGTTTTCAAGGAGGAAGCAGCGCGCAAAGACCTGGAAGCGATTCTTCATCCCCAAATCCGGGCGACGATGAAGGAGCGGATGGAGGAAGCGAACCGCCTAACGCCGGACAAGCTGGTCGTGGTGGACGTTCCGCTATTGTTTGAATCGAAGCTGGAGTTTATGTTTGAGGAAACGCTGCTTGTATACATACCCCGGGAGCTGCAACTGGTCCGTCTGATGGAGCGTGACGGAATATCGGCCGAACAGGCGGAAAGGCGGCTGGCTGCGCAAATGCCGATCGATGACAAGCGTGCTCTTGCCGATGCGATTATCGACAACAGCGGAACGTTGGAGCAGACGGAACGGCAGATCAACCAATATTGGACAAGAAAGGGACTGGGATGAAAGTATTACGCAAAAAGCGGGTATTTGCTATTCTGTTCATCTTGTTTCTCGTGTTGCTGTTTTATAATTCGGATTGGCTGGGCAAGTTGTTATATCCGATCCGCTATGAGAAGGACATTACGATCAGTGCCCAAAATTACGAGGTTGACCCTTTTCTGATTGCCGCTATTATTCGTGTCGAAACTAACTACAATCCCGAGAAAATTTCCAAAAAAGGAGCAATCGGCCTGATGCAGCTTATGCCGGATACCGCCGAATGGATCGTCAAGAAGGCCGGTTATGCGGAGGAAACGTCCAAATTGCTGCATCGGGCGGACGTTAATATCGAAGTAGGTGCCTGGTATTTAAATTCATTGTATAATCAATTTGGCAGCAACAAAATCGCCACGCTGGCCGCTTACAACGCAGGACCCGGCAATGCCCGGAAGTGGCTGGACAACGGCACCTGGGATGGAACGTTAAAAAACGTCGACCAAATTCCGTTTGGCGAAACCCGGCACTATATCCAAAGAGTGTTATATTACTATGATAAATATGTCGATCTGTACAAATACCAGTTCCCGGCATGATATAATAAATGGGAAAATGCCGGACAAGCTTCGGCTAGGAAGCTTACCCGGCACTTCTCAGATAGGATACATAAAATTAACGAGCTTGTCCGGACAACTGTTGTTCGGCGATTTGTACCAGTCTGCGGGTGATGTTGCCCCCGATCGAACCGGCGTCACGAGTAGCCATGTTACCCATGTAACCGTCTTGTGGAATCGCGATGCCAAGCTCTTGAGCTACTTCATATTTCAGTTGGTCGAGAGCGGCGTTCGCTTGAGGAACTACAAGCTGGTTGCTGGAACGGGATCCTTGTGCCATGTCGTTTCACCTCCTTGTTTGATTGTAACTGTATTATGTGCGTATTCCGGCAGTTCATAACAGGTAGTGAATGGTAATGTGCTATCGACTCCGTTAGAAGGTTGGATTGCGGGAGTTGAAGCAGCTAGGCAAGGCTGGGCTTGAGAACACTATTATCAAAAGAGATTGCACGCCTGCGCGCCCTCGCCATATGTCTGGTGAGATGTTGAGGAACGGAGTGCTTACGAAAGTGACTTTGCCTTAAGAGGCAAAAGTCAGTAACGCTTACGAAGTAAGCAATTGCCTATAGGCAATTGCTCAGCAGATGCTTACGAAGTAACTTTTGCCTTGAGAGGCAAAAGTCAGTGGATGCTTACGAAGTAAGCAATTGCCTATAGGCAATTGCTCAGCAGATGCTTACGAAGTAACTTTTGCCTTGAGAGGCAAAAGTCTCAGGAGGGAAGCCGTCATGAAATGCCCTTTTTGCGATTATTCCGGAACGAAAGTACTCGATTCCCGTCCCGCAAACGACAACAAATCGATCCGGCGCCGCCGGGAATGCGAGAGATGCCAACGGCGGTTCACCACGTTCGAGATGGTCGAGGAAACGCCGCTGATCGTCATTAAAAAGGACGGCAGCCGGGAGGAATTCAGCCGCGACAAAATGCTCAGAGGGCTTATCCGCGCTTGCGAGAAGCGGCCGGTGTCGGTAGAGCAGCTTGAAGCGATCGTCTCCGAGGTCGAGAAGGAAATGCGCAGCCAGGCTCATGCCGAGGTGGCGAGCCGGGATATCGGGGAGATTGTTATGGAGCAGTTATATCCGGTCGACGAGGTGGCTTACGTCCGCTTTGCCTCCGTATACCGTCAATTCAAGGACATCAACATGTTCATGAAGGAACTGACCCAATTGCTGGGCAAGCATACCGACCCAACCGGCAAGTAGCAACGACATACTGAAGACGATAAACGGCAGTCCGTCCAATGGCGGCTGCTGCAAAGCGGCGGGCTGCAGCACGGAGTGAATCCTGCTGCAGCCCGCTCGCTATCCGAACACAAATGAAGAAAAACATCGGAAACCCGGTGGGCCTGCCGCGCGCGACTCCCCCCGCGCGCGGTGCCCGGTCACACGTCGGCAGTCCAGCCTCCATTTCGAAGAGTACAAAGTTCTTCAAAGCAAGGCTAGATCCATTCTAATCGACCGGCGGTATTCAAGAGGCGTCATGCCATCGAACTGCCTGAACATTTTCGAAAAATAGCTTTGGCTGCAAAAGCCGGCCGTATGCGCTATTTCTCCAAGAGAGCCATCGGTTCCGGTCAACAGCTCCTTTGCTATCCGCAGCCTGTATTTAATGAGATATTCGGTGACCGTGCACCCGGTCACCCGCTTGAATAAACGGGAGAAGTAGCTAGGACTTAAGTGGACGTGGCTCGCTATGTCCTCGATTTTTATCGGTTCTTGGTAATTATTCACAATATATCGAATCGCCTGGTGAACGGTTTCCGGATATTTATGCGACGGCCTGCCGCCCGGTGATTCATTCCCCTCCATATACGTGACAGCGGCATCCGTCAAAATTCTGGTTATATGCGACGATGCCGTCACCTCAAAGCCAGGCGCACCTTGTTCGAACAGAACGAATAATTCTTCGAACAACTGCCGCATTAATCGAGCGTTCCGAATATCGAGAACCGGATTTTTGTCGCATTCCAGCATCTGATGATAATGCGCTGTTTGTAAGCCGCCGAAGCGGACCCAGAAGATTTTACACGGATCGTCGGGATCGGCGTAAAATTCATGTTCTTCCGTCAAATTCAGAAACAAGATCTGGTTCGTCCCTACCTCATATGTCTTCCCTCTCCAAACCCCATATCCTTTGCCATCAATCACATACCGGATTGAATACGGGAAAAACGTACGACGGATCCGGTAATCCGGCCGGCATTCGAACCACCCCAGATCCAGCACGTAAAATAAAAAAGTTTTTGCCATCTCGCTTGGAGTATGGACGAACGTTTTAGTCGAAAATGAGGCAGAATCCAACCCAATCACCTCTTCTGAATAAAAGCAGGATTATTACAAAAAAAAGCGCTTTCGTTGCATACAACCTCCGAATCTCATTGTACTATATTCAATAAGGTGAAGAAAGAAGGCGTTTTCAACAGCCAAGATAACGATGCTAGAGTGAGATTATGACAAAAGAAACGGATTTGTACGCATAATCCGCAGCAAGTGCATCGGTATCCGTATGGGCGACACGGGGAGTATGATCTGAAGGACGGCCCGGAGGAGACCGAGCCGATTGATGGCCAAACGCAAGGATGCCTTGATAGCCTGCATATTCAGCTTGGAACTGATTTAGCCACTATGTGATTCCGGATAGAACGGAGCATTCGAGCCGGTTACCCGGTTATGGTCAACTGGAACCTTTTGGACAGCCTGTTGAAGGATGCTTTAAGGGGGCGAAGAAGAGGCATAAGAGAAATATCTGAAGAAGGAATCGATTGAATTAGCAAAAGGAAAATATTTTGATTTTCATGTTGTAAGCGGATACAACTTAAAAGGGGAGAAATACACATGAAATCAGTCAAGCTATTGTCAACGGTATTAGGCATCTCTCTGCTTGCCGCATGCGGAGCGGGAAGCAAGGAGGGCGGGCCTGCGCAAACGGAGGATGCGAACGCCAAATCGCCAGTGCAGCAACCGAAGGCCGCTCAGCCGAAGGAACTGGTTATTTACAACGCGTCCAACTCTACGGCGACGTTAGAAGCGTTCCTCGATACCGACCAAGGTAAAGAAATCAAGGCCAAATATCCGGACCTGACGATCCAGCTGGTAGCTACCGGCAAAGGCATGGAGCCTCAGAACATTATTGCCTCCGGCCAGCCGATCGATATTATCATGAACTCCGTCTTCTCGTATCCTGTATTGCTCGAAGCCCAACTGATCGGAGACATCTCCGACATCATTAAAAAGTACCACTATGATTTGAACCGGATCGATTCTACGTTTATCGATGTTCAGCGGCAGCTGGACAACGGAAAAATATATGGTTTGCCAGTCAGCAACGCCGGCGTTGCCTTGTTTTACAACAAGGATATTTTCGACAAGTTCGGCGTACCGTATCCGAAGGACGGCATGACCTGGGACGAAACGTATGAGCTGGCCAGAAAAATGACCCGCACCGATTCCGGAATCAAGTACTATGGATTCGCGACCCGTTATCCGTTTATGTACAATGTCAATCAGCTATCGCTGTCCTATTACGACCTGAAGGCCGATAAAATGACGGTAAATAACGAAAAATTCAAAATGTTTTTCGAAAACTTCGTGAGATTCGAACAAATTCCCGGCAACGAAAAAGTCAATACGGATATGTTCAACAAAGAAAAGGTCGTTGCGATGATGGCGTATCAGTCGGGAAAATGGGACTTCGACAGCTGGGACATGGTGTCGATGCCGACCTTTAAGGACGCGCCGGGCGTAGGTCCGCAAGGATACGGGACGTATTGGAACATCGCCAGCACTAGCAAAAACAAAGATTTCGCATTCGAATTGCTTGCGCACCTGACCTCCGACGAAGTGCAGAAAAAGTTTGCCAAGGGCGGGGCCATTCCGGTCGTGACCACGCCGGACGTCATTCAGTCGCTCGATAAAGATTCGGGCCGGTTCAAAGGAAAAAACTTGAATGCGTTTTTCCCGAGTAAACGGCCGGTGCCATCCTATGTGACCAAGTACGACAATGCGATTTCCAAGCACATGACTGCGGCCTATACGGCTGTGGCCGAAGGGAAGAAGGACGTCAATACAGCGCTCCGGGAAGCTGAGGAGCAGGCGATCAAGGATATCGCCGCGATGAAGTGACAAAGCTGTCCGTCCGGCTCAATGCAGGGCGCGCCGTCTATATATTTTTTTATCATGCATAGGAGACTAGGAGACTTTTACTAATGCCAGACATAAAAAAACGTCCCAATCTGTTGTTTATATTTCCCGACGAATTCCGCGCACAATCGATGGGGTTTATGGAGCAGGACCCGGTGATGACCCCGAACATTGACAATCTGGCGGCTGAAGGACTCGTCCTGCGGGATGTGGTGAGTAATTATCCGGTATGTACGCCTTACCGCGGCATGTTGATGACGGGCAAATATCCGTTTGCAAGCGGCCTTACCTCCAATTGCAATTCGACAAATAACCGGTATGGGGTGTGGTTAAAGCAGGAGGAAATTTGCTTTTCGGATGTGCTGAACGCCGCAGGTTATGAAACAGGCTACGTAGGGAAGTGGCATCTGGACCCGCCCGAGGAGCCTTACGAATATTTGGAGCCTCGTCGCAATAATGGCGTTATATGGGATGCGTTCACTTCCAGGGAGCGCAGACACGGATTCCGGTTCTGGCATTCGTACGGCTGCTGCGATAATCATAATGAGCCTCATTACTGGTCCGGTGACCGGGTAGAGGATCGTATCGACGTTTCGCAATGGTCCACGGAATACGAAGCGGACATTATTTCAGAGTATTTGCTGAATAAAGGTAATGAGAAGCGCGATCGGAATAAACCGTTTGCCTTGTTCTGGTCGCCAAATCCGCCGCATATGCCCTTTCATATGGTCCCTGACCGTTACAAAAAAATGTACGAATCGTATTCACAGGAGGAGCTGCTGGCGCGCGTCAACGTTCAGGAAAAGACGGCTCAGCTGGAGCGGGACGCACGCAACTATTTCGCCATGATCACCGGCGTGGACGACCAAATTGGCCGCGTGCTGCAAACTTTGGAGACCGCCGGATTGGCCGAAGATACGATCGTTATTTTTACCTCGGATCATGGGGAGATGATGGGGAGCCACGGTCGTATGGGCAAATCGGTCTGGTACGAAGAAAGTATGGTCGTTCCTTTTATCATTCGCTGGAAAGGGGTAATTGAACCGGGGGAGCGCAGATTGATGCTGAGTGCGCCTGACCTGATGCCTTCGATCCTTTCCCTGCTTGGCTGCGGAGACCGGATTCCTTCCGGCGTACAAGGCGAGAATTATGCCAAAGCGATCCTTGGCGAAGATGGGCCCCGGCCGGATGCCGCTCTTTATATGCAGTTGAATCCGGGAGATTGGAGTCAAGGCAGCCGGGGTCTCAGGACAGAACGTTATACATTCGTTATAGCTGGACAAGACGATCAAGAAGTCCGTTTGCTATTTGATAACGTCGAAGACCCGTACCAGCTTGAAAATAGGTTCGAACAGCTTCCGGATGTCGCAGACGAGCTTGAGGCGGAGATGAGAATGAGGCTTCAAAGGATCGGAGATCCTCGGTATACGAAGTGACCGGTACGGTACGGCTAGGCGTTCTTCCGTGCGGCATCTATCGCGAAATTCGAGCCCATGGAATCAGCACTGTAAACAAAACCGAGAAATTACTTGACATTGCCTCCTTGTTCAGGAGGCTTTTTTTAATGAAGTTTAGGTTCAGGCAGAGCCGAACGCGTTAGCCGGCAATAAATTGTACCTTCCAGGGGCAGGGATCTAACCAGGCCCAATCGTCTTCGCTTATCGCTTTTGACGCGATCATGCGGTATCCTCGCTCGAGAAATAATTGCTCCAAATATCGACAAAAAACATTTGATTAATAGGTATATGTTCATGTACTATAAGGTTGAAATGTGGAAAATAATCGAAATATATCGAATTATGTCGAGAAGTGATCTGATTCGTGAGATCATCTCAATCGGAAGGAGGAAAATAAAAACAATTGGTTAAGATCGGCGAAAGTGCTGCCGGTAAACCAGAGCATTCCAGCATTTCGGACTTATTCGTTGTCGGGCCGTTCAGACGTCTAAGCCGCGGAAAACGACTAGAATCTCTTCATCCAGAGGCCATATGGCATGGCACCTGTCAGACCTGTACAGCATTCGTAACCAGACCGACTATTACATAAAGGTGGCTGACTTTGCAACTATGAGATCCCTGTTCCGATTCCGGACGATTCGTACCAAATTAATTTTGCTATGTTCGCTGCTCCTTCTTGTGCCGAGTCTTGTCATCGGCATGATCGCGTATAATCAATCGAAAGCCAGCTTGGATCTTGGCGGTCAAGTCCAACTCAAAAATGATGTCCGTTATGTAATAGCGATGATCGATACTTTGCATCAGCAAGTGAAAAAAGGGCAGCTGCCGCTGGAAGAAGCGCAAGAAACGGTCAAGCAGCAAATTCTCGGCGCCAAATCTGCCGACGGCAAACGCCCGATCAACAAAAAGTTCGATCTTGGCGAGAGCGGTTACATGTTCATATATGACGATAAAGCGAATGTACTCGCCCATCCGTTACTGGAAGGTCAAAATTTCTGGGACACGAAAACACCCGACGGGGTTATGCTCGGACAAGAGATCGTGAAGAAGGGGAAGAGCGGCGGCGGTTTTGTATTCTACGAATGGGCGCTGCCGGACGATCCGACTACGACGGCTCCCAAAATCAACTATTCGGAGATGGAGCCGAACTGGGGCTGGATTGTTAACGCAGGCACATATATGAGCGATTTTAACAAGGGTGCCAATGAGATCTTTTACGTCATTATTGTGACGCTGGTGATTGCTGTTGCTGCAGGAGGGGTGATTATCACCGTATTCTCCAACAGCTTGACCAGACCGCTGGCCGAGATCGCCACCAACGTGGAACAGATTGCGGAGGGAGATTTAACGAGACAGATCCAGGTCCGGACAAACGATGAGGTCGGCCAACTGGGCGTAGCGGTTAATGCGATGGTGGACCGGCTGAAGCTGCTGATTGAGGGAATCTCGCAGACGGCCCAAAGCGTAGCGGCCGCTTCCCAGCAAATATCCGCCAGCACGGAGGAGATCGCCAGCGGCAGTACGACCCAGGCGAATGCTTCGCAAACGATCGCCGAGTTGTTCAAGGATTTGTCCGCCGCGATCGATAACGTCGCGGGCAAAGCGGAAGAGGCGGCGGAACTGACGAGCGAAACTTCGCAAACCGCCATGGAGGGCGGCAAGGCGGTTACCGCCTCCATAGACGGCATGAATCGTGTGAGCGAACAGATGGCGCGGCTCGAACAAGACTCCGGCCGGATCGGCGAAATTATCGAGGTGATCGACGACATAGCCGAACAGACGAATTTGCTTGCCTTGAATGCTGCGATTGAAGCTGCCCGTGCAGGCGAGGTAGGAAGAGGGTTTGCGGTAGTCGCCGAAGAAGTCCGCAAGCTCGCGGAACGAAGCAGCGAAGCGACCAAGCAGATTACGCAAATTATCAAGGGCATGCAGTACAACACGAAGCAAAGCGTCGAATCGGTAGCGGACGGTGTTGAGAAATCGGTTGTAACCGGGAAAGCGTTTGACAATATTATCGGCAAAGTTCAAGAATGCATGTTGAAAGTAGCCGAAATCGCTGCGGCGAGCGAACAGCAATCCGCTCAAACCGGCGAGGTGATGCAGTCGGTCGAATCGATCGCTGCCACTAGCGAGGAGGCGGCGGCAGCCTCGGAGCAAACGGCGGCGATCTCGTATTCGCTGGCCCAGTCGGCGGAAGAGTTGAACGCCTCGCTGTCTCTTTTTAAAGTGAGTGCGACGAATGTCTCTTCCAAGAGCGGCCCGGCCTGAGAATCTGGAGACCGGTGTCCCGAAAGTGCTCATATGACATGGAATGTTGCCATTTGCAAACGAAAGGACCTCAATTTCCACGGTAACGTGGAGGCTGAGGTCCTTTTCTCGGGGGGAATCGGTTCTGCGTGAAGCTAATAAAATCGCCAAATGATTTGGAGAAGCCCCAAATCCACTAAACAAAACTTATAAACCGTTGGTCGTTGAATTGCTCCGCGTATTTGTAAGTCCCGTCAACAGCACGGCCGGAATGTCTTCCAGCAAACTATCGTCATCGGTTCCGCGGTAATTGGGATCGTTTTTGATCGCATATGCTTCGCCTTCGGTTAAGCGCCGTATATTGCCTGTATATTTTGGCTCAAGCGCTTCGATTTCTTCGTGTTCCATCAGGCAGCCCTCCTTTTTCCCGTATATTGCCCGGGCTTTCGGACCGTCATGCTTGGAATTTGATGGGCGGCGTGAATTTAATGATAATTATTACTATTAATTTGACAAAACGGGTGTAACTCTTTAATGTTAAATTAATAGTTGAACGGACGAATCGCCTTTCTTGACTGATCCGAACGAAAAAGTATTTGGTCGCCCGTTCAACTTTATCCAACATACTTCTAATTGAAAACGGTGAACCTATATGAAACGAAACCCGACACCAGTCTACCTGTTATCCGGATTTCTCGGCAGCGGCAAAACGACCTTATTGAAAAGATGGCTGGAAGCGGCGGAAGCGGGAGGCCGCAAGCCGGCCGTTGTGATGAACGAGCTGGGCGAAGTGAACTTCGACGGCATCGAGCTTGGGGACGACGTGCGTATGGCTGAGATGCTTGGAGGCTGCATCTGCTGTACGGTGCGGGGCGACCTGGGTACGGAGCTGCTGAAGCTGATTCAGGAGCACGATCCGGATATGATCCTGATCGAATCGACGGGTGCGGCCAATCCACTTGAGATTATCGATGCGGTGACGGATGCGTCGATGCTGGAGCGGGTCGAACTGAGGCGGATCGTCACGGTTGTGGATGCCGGGCATTTGCAGGAGTGGGCGGGGAAAGGAAAAGGTTCGACGTACCGGCTTATGAAGGAGCAGATTAGCTGCGCTTCGGTCATTTTGCTGAACAAAACCGACCTGCTCCCGGAAGCGGACACGGCGGAGATGGAGCGGCTTGTCCGCGAATGGAACGGATACGCCCCGATCTACCGTACGGTAGGAGCGGAGATCGGGATCGGGCTGCTGGAGGAACCCGCCGAAGGCGGCTCTGCGGCGAATCACGGTTCCGTCCTTGCTGCTTCCGATGAGACGGGCCCCTCGTGCGGCTGTGGCGGAGCGGCTCACGACCATGACCATGATCATGACCATGTACATGAACACGATCATTCGGAATGCTCGGAACCGTCGCATCATCCCGAGCACCACCATACCCATGAGCACGTGATGGCGTATACGCATTATTTCGAAGGTCCGATCGACAGCGAACGGTTCGAAGCGATGATGGGCCGCCTGCCTGACGGCGTATACCGGGCCAAAGGCATTTTGACGTTCACGGACACCGCCTCCCGGTTTATGTTTCAGTACGCCTACAAACAGCTCGATCTGATGAAAATTATGCCTCAGGGCGTCGTTCCCGATGTGGCCGTCTTTATCGGAGAGCACTTCGACAAAGTGAAGCTGGAGCTGGACATTCGGGCTTTGAGCGAGTCTTAAGCGACTGCCCGTATCACCTGCAATCATGCGGTACGAGTTGCTCGGCGTTTGACGACGGCGGCTTACAGGGAGCGCGCAATCTGTCGGCAAGACCGAGACGAAGTGGCAAGATAACCTTTACCCCGCATCCATGAACCGCGGCGAGGTAAAGGTTTTTCGCTTTGCATCAGATGAAATCCCGTCATCGCCAACTTGCCCAATCTACGCTCCCTCCACCGGCTCATAAAACACAAGCCGGTTCCCGAACGGATCGTGAACCGTGCATTCGAGCGCGTTCCACGGTGCGGTCTCCAGTCCGGGGCGCGCGAACTTGTACTTTTTCTCCAGCAGAGCGGCGTGGTAGTCGCGGATCCCGGTCATGGCGATTCGAAGCGCTGAGCCGGGGCAGCCGTCTCCGTGATGTTCGGACAAGTGGATCGTACACTCGCCGAGGGAGATTTGCATATACAGCGGGAGGTTGTCCTCGAACCGGTGCTCCCAATCGATCCGGAACCCGAGAAAGTCCATATAAAATTGCTTCGCTTTCGCTTCGTCGAACATACGCAAAATCGGAGTAATCTGTTTCATTGCCGCAGCAGATCGGTCCATAGGCATTCTTCTTCTCCTTTGCTTATTCGTCTACAAAGGTTGGTATTCTGCAAAACATCCGCCGTTCCCTTGTTGCATCTGGAATCTTCATCTAAAATGGAAGAAGGTGGTGCATCCGGGAGGAGGAAGGTTCTTGAAGTATGGATCGAAGAAAGATCTCTGGTTATCGATCGTCATCTGGATGACGGCAGCCCTAGGCGTGTTTTGCGGCTTGTCGCCGCTATTCGTGGGAGGGGCGGGGCTTCTCGGTGGAGCTGTCCTATTTGCTCTTTCGTTTGCGGTGTCCGGATTTATGGCCTGGATCTGGCTGGGGACCTATTATGTGACGACGGCTTCCGGAATTCAGGTAAGAAGCGGTCCTTTCCGCAAAATGATCCCGTACGACAGCATCAGGAAAGTAAGCTCCGTCCGCTCGTGGATATCCAGCTTTGCGCTGTCCGCTGACCGGGTAGAAATTCATTATGGCCAATACGACATGATCTATTTATCGCCATCAGACCGGACATCGTTTGTGCGGGAACTCCAGAAACGATGCCAAGGAATCACTATAACCGATTAGTCAGAGTACGGTTCCGGCGCCTTGCCGGCAGCGTAGGCTTTCTATACGGACTGGTCAGAACGGAATATCGCGGATGCCCAAACGTCTTATCTCCTTGGTTGAAGGAGGCGGGACGTTTTTTTGCGCAGTGGAGCAACTGATTATCGAGCTGTAAGTGAATTCGAGGGTTCAACGAACTAGCGGGTGAAAGAGGGATGATTACTTGATATATTTTTTATATCTGATATACTAAGTATATAAGGGGGCGATACTTATTCAAGTTTGTCCGTACCTGGAATATGCGTTCAGCATTTTGGGGAAGAAGTGGAACGGGTTGATCCTGCACTATTTGTCGCTGTGCCCGGACGGTGCCGCCCATTTCTCGGAGATACTGAAAGACTTGCCCGATATCACGCCGAGAGCTCTTTCTTTGAAATTAACCGAGCTGGCCGAGAACGGGTTTCTCGAGAAACAAGTAACGGCCGAGCCGGCCGTCGTCATCACCTACCGGCTGACGGAGAAGGGGCGGGCTTTGACAGCGGCGCTTGGGCCGGTTCAACAATGGGCCTTGCAATATCGTGACCGATAACTTGAAAGGGGAGCGTACAATGAACAACAACAATATGATATGCGATCTGGAAACGGGAGTATGCGGCGATCCCGGCGAAGACGCTGTGGAGACAATCGATTTGAACGAGCCGCAGCGCCAGGTTCAGCTCTATTATGTAACCGATCCGATCTGTTCGCACTGCTGGGCGCTGGAGCCGGTACTGCGGAGGTTTGAGACGCAGTACGGGCACTACGTCCAGTTCCGCACGGTGATGGGGGGACTGCTCGCAAGCTGGAACGGCTTCGCCGACGCCGGCAACGGAATCAGCCGTCCTGCCGATGTGGCGGGGCATTGGAGGGAGGTCGGCGAGCATTCGCGTATGCCGATCGACGGTTCCTTATGGCTCGATAACCCCGTGTTGTCGTCGTATCCGCCGTCCCGCGTCTATAAGGTGATTCAGCAAAAAGACGAGAAGCTCGCCTCCGTATTTCTGCGCAAAGCCCGGGAAGCCGTCTTTGTATGGAATCGGAATATCGGGCAGGACCAGGTGTTAACCGATATCGTGAATAGGATGGGACTGGACGGCGCCGCGATCGTAGAGGAAGCAGGCAGCCCCGAGGCGCAGGCGATGCTGGAGGCGGATTTTGCGTTATCCCGGTCTTTGGGCGTTCGCGGATTTCCGACGATCGTACTCGTGAACGAAGAGCGGAAGGGAGTCAAGATCGTCGGGGCAAGGCCGCTCGACACTTACGTTGCGGGACTGAAGCAGGCGCTGCAGACCGAATCCTTGCAAGCGAAGCCGGTTCCCGAACTGGACGAGCTGCTGCAGAAGGAAGGACGCCTGTTTTCCAAAGAAATCGAGGTTCTGTACGATCTGGAGCAGCAGGAGGTCAGTTCCTATATCGAACAAAAGCTGCTGGCGGGAAGCAGCTCCGTGAAAGAAATGTTAGGTGAAGTCTACTTGGAGCGAACATAAAGCTAGGTATGGAATAGAAGCCGAGGGCGCCCTGCTTACTGCAACTGGAGTAAGGGGGCTTTTTGGCATTTATTTGGCTAACCCAATTTCCGGCTGTTGTAAAAAAAGTCATGCATAAGGATGCTTTCGTTTGACTAACGGGTAGCGGTTCTATATATTTTAAGAAGTTGAATATATAACTCTTCAAATAAAAAAGGGGGGCCGTTCAAACCGTGGAGGATCGCCCGGATTATATCGATATACAGGCCGTTATGTCGGAGATGCGGCAGGTGCAGCAAAAATCGAGATCGTTTGTGGAGCTGTTGACGCGCAATGACGTGTTGTCGCAAAATCATATCACGCTGCTGATGGATTTGAAATTGACCGGTAGCATGCGGATTACCGATATTTCCGAGCGCTTCTTCATTACGGCCGGCGCGGCGACCTCGATGTGCGACAAGCTGGAGGATCAGGGGCTTGTGTGCCGGACTCGGACGAAGGAAGACCGTCGTGTGGTGATGGTCGCCTTAACCGAGGCCGGGGAAGAGAAGGTGAGCGAAATATTCAAGCGGATCCCGCCGCAGAAGCTGCGCACGATCGCGGACGTGTTCAAGCAAGTCAACGAGCTGATGGATCGGATTGTCGAATGAGAGGAGCGGCTGACTGCCTTCGGGCAAGGCCGCATATATAGCGCTTTGAAGCAAGAAAGGTACAACCGCTCCGAGACGGGAGGAGGCTGCACCTTTTTTTGTATGCGCTTCTTTCAAAGGAGCGCGTCTATTTCACCAAGTGGCGGACGACGCGAAGCCAAATCGCACTATCAGGCACCGTTACAGGCGAATCCCCGGGGTTGAGCAAGGTGACGCGAACCGAGCCGGCGCTGTTTACGCAAGCGCTTGCAAGAAGCGGAACGATATCGGTAAGCGGCATCGCTTCGATCTGCCAGCCGTATTCCGCTCCGTCGATCGTAAACGTTTGAGAGACGGCGGATCGGGCGGTTACGTCAGCCGAGGCGAACGTGACGGAAGTCAGAGGGGCATTGCCTCCGACGCTGTAATCGATCACCTGCAGCAGTCCGGGGGAGACGGCTCCGTCCTTGTAAACCGGATTGCCGGTTCCCAGGCAGGGGGAACGAAAGAGAACCGGTCCGCTCAAGGGGGCGGTGTTATAAACGTAAATGTGCGCCGAGCTGCCGCCGCTCAGCGTATCGCTTTCCAACTGCCAGCTTCCGGCCGCTTGCAGGCGATAGCCGGCGCTGGAGCCGTAGATCCGGTTGCTTCCGCCGGTCATGCCGGTTACGGAGATCGCGTTGACGCCCGTAAAGGTGCCGGAGGTATGGTTGGATTCGAACGCGATGCCGGCGATGTTGATCAGGAGAAATCCGCTGGAATAAGGGTTCGTATGACCGTACGATTTGTTGCCGATACAGGTTACCTGACGAGTAGCGGTATTGGTCGTTCCGATGCGGAAGCCGTCATAGCATTCGTGCGCTTCATTATCCACGTAGACCAATCTGCCCGATTCCAGCGGAACTCCGTAGATGGACGAAGGATAGGCGTAGTGGCCGTTCCCTGTGCAGCGGTACGCCTTGTTCCGGGCAACGAGAATGTCGAACGCCGCTTCGACGAACGTGCAAGCCAGATGACCCCAGGCAGAGCAGTCGGTAATCGAGCAAAAGCGGGACCCCTGGTCGATCGTAAACGCGGGGAAGGGAGTCGTCACGTGATCACAGACGGACTGGCAATCCATGATGTGGAAGTCGCGCAGCTCGACATCGCCATTAATGAGAATCGGCGTATCGTAACCCGTCGAATGGAGAACGGCCCCGTGCTTGACGCAATACAACTGAACGCCGGCATAACCACACTTCTCAACATGCACGTTTCGCAAAAAAACGTTCGTACAGTAATCCAAAGCCTCCGGAGCCGCTTCCGGGTCGGTCACCGGTCCGAGCAAGCCGAGCACGCGGAGGCCCATCCACGCCCAGCCAACAAAGCGGGTATGGTCCAGCGTCAAGCCGGCGATCGCCCAAAACTGCAGCCCGGTCAGCTTCGCTCCCGCCGCCTGATGGCTCAAATTGCCGTCAAACGTAATTCCCCCGACGTAAATATCGCCGACACGGGTCGAAGGATATGTCGTCTGGTTTTGCGCCGCATTGCCGCCCCGGATGCTCGGCTCCGCATTGGAGCCGCTCTGGTTGTCGTCCAGCAGCAAGGTCCCTTCGCCGATCAAGGTGAGATAACTCGGAAAGACGAGCTTGCGGTAACGAAACACTTCGTGCCGGGCTACATAGACAGCCTTGCGAACGGATGCTGCATAGGCAAACAGCGCATTCAGCCGGTTATCGTCCACCGTCGTGCCGGATGGATCGCACCCGAACTGCGCCGGATACAGATTCCCGTCTTCGGGGCGCTTCCAGCGGCCGGGCCCGGTCGTCCCGGCAAGCCGGAATACGGTGCCTCCGTTGTCTTGCTCTGCGGAGGCCGCATCCCAATACAGCAGCCCGCCTCCCCCGTCTCCTTTGGCATAGTAGCCTAACGCTTCCGCGACAAAACCGTCGGCCGGAGGGCTCGAACCCGGCCAAGCGAGAAGCTCCTCAATCGTATCTGCCTTCCGGACCGTATCGTCGCAAAGCGAAAACGGAGAGCCCTTTGAAGGCGGTTTGCCATAAACCGATTCCGGTACGCCTTGGGCAAGTGCAAGGTTGTCCCATTTTCCCGCAGCAAAAGCAGCTCCGGCGATGCCCATGGAAGCGAGCACTTTTCGTCGGCTCCACAGTATCGGAGCGCAGTCGGCTTGATGATCGTTCATATACAATACCTCCTTTTTGTTTGTATAATACAGGTGAAATCGCAAACGGTATTTGCAAAGATAGTCGCAAGTTTTGCAAAATCAGCCAGAGGAGGCGGCGGTCTCGTGACGGATAGCGGAATGCTGCGGTTGAAGGAAGAAGTGGTCGTTGAACGGCTGTTCTCGTTTCTGTATATGGAGCTTCCGAAATATTTTCAGGCTTCCGGCGAAAAGCACGATTTCTGGGAATTCGTTTATGTGGATAAAGGGGAAGTGGTCCTCATCACCGATCAGGGGAGCAACCGTCTGAGCCAGGGCGACATGATTTTTTACTCGCCGAATGAATACCATACGGGTTATGCGGTCAACGGGACCGCTCCGAACCTGATTATTATGTCGTTCGTCTGCCATTCGCCGGCCGTCGATTATTTCAGGGGCAAGGTGCTTCATCTGGAGCAGACCGAGCAGGAGCTTCTTTACGAGCTGATTTCGGAAGGAAAAGAAGCGTTCGATCCGCCTGTCGGCCATCCCAAGATGATGGTTCCGCAGCGCAAGGAAGGTTCTCTTTTCGGCAGCGAGCAAATGATCAAAAACATGCTGGAGATGCTGCTGATCCGCCTCATTCGCAAAGGATCGGCCGGGACCGGCAAAACAAGGCCGGAGTCGGCTCTGCTAGCCATCAGAAACGAGGACTTGTTCGAACGGATTGCCCTGTATTTAAAAGACAACGTCAGAAACAACCTGTCTTTCGAGCAAATATGCAGCGAGTTTGCGATCGGCAGCACGATTCTGAAAAATTTGTTCAAAAGCCGGACAAACTCCGGGGTCATGGAATATTACAGCAAGTTAAAGCTGGAGTACGCGAAGCGGCAAATTCGCGAGAAAATGTACAGCATCACGGAAATCGCCGATCAGCTTGGCTACAGCAGCGTTCATTATTTCTCGAAGCATTTCAAAAAAGCGACCGGCTTCGCTCCGACCGAATATGCGCGGATGATTGCCAACAAAACGTCGCGGAAAAAAGCTCCGCAGTCCGTACTCGTCCATGGCGGCGACCCCTTGCAATCGGTTTGAAAGCGTTTTCTAATGAAAGAAAAAAAGAAGACATCCGCCCTCGGAATAGGGTTGGATGTCTTCTTTTGCTTTACAATCCCGGGTAACCGCCAATACAGAAAAATGTAAGTTTTTCCATGGCCTCTTCAATTGGAGGCAGGTTTTGCGTATGTATCAAACCCTTATTCTTCATTCTCGGATTCAAGCTCGGCGTTTCCATTTTGTTGAAACACTTCGGCTGCTTCCTCCGCGGAAAACTCGGTATCGTTCTCGCCCGGAACGGGCAGTTTGTTCAGCTCGGTCGATTGCACTTCTGCTTTAGTCGGTCCGTTTTGGGAATTGGTCATACTGGCACCTCCTTCCTTGTTTTGCGACAAGGATTAATCTGCCACGGTCTGAACTATTTTATACGCGCCAAGAGACAGTGCGCTTCCCGGGGAGTAGAAAGGTATGTCGTTCCCGAGGTGGGACATTTGTGCGAATACGCCGCGGCTTCCGCTGTATGGAAGGGGTTCTGTTGTCTATTATTGCAAAACTTGCGACGATAATGACAACGACTTGGAACCGGATTATCCCCTATGATTATTCCAGATCGGGCTGTTGGGTAATCGATTACTGAAATCTAAATCCAATGCCGGCCTGGTCCGCATCCGCTTCCGGAAGAGACGGGGCGTCGAAGAACCTACAAAAAGGGGAGGCAACATTCATGAAACGAAATTCGTTGTTGGCATCAAGCGCCGTCGTATTGGTCGGGGCCATTGCTTTGTCCGGCTGCGGCAGCCGGGAAGGGGGAACGGGGACGCCGGGTGCGAATCCGGAGGCAGCTCCTTCGAAGGTGCAGGAGCAGGCGGCGGTCAAGCCGGTTCGTCTGACTTTGCTGGCGAGCGAAGCTTATTTGTATGACGATGATTTTCGGTTATTGGTGACGGAGCCCTTGAAGAAAAAATATCCGCACCTTACCGTCGACCTGGTTCGGCCGGGAACGGGCACGCAAATTCAGGACCTGATCGCCGCCAAGACGGTACCCGATCTGATCATCCTGTCGAGAGCAAGCAAGGATCAGTACAAAGAGCTGGGACTTACTACCGACATTTTGCCGATTCTGAAAAAACACGAGATTGATTTGGGCCGTTTCCGGCCGGGCGTGGTTGAAGCTTTTGCCGATAACGGACAAGTGTACGGCTTGCCTTACGCGACCAATACCAATGCGCTGTATTACAACGAGGAGCTGTTCGACAGATTCGGCGTCGATTATCCGAAGGACGGCCTGTTCTGGGAAGACATTCTCGCCATCTCCCGTAAAATGACCCGTACGGAGGGAGGCGTTCAGTACAAGGGATACGATTATTTTATGCCCTACTGGCTCGGGTACCCGCTGTCTCTGCCCTTCGTCGACAAAAGCACGGGCAAGGCGGCCATTAACAACGACGCTTGGAAAAACGTATTCCAGCTGATGAAAACGTTTGAAGACATTCCCGGCAACCAGAAATCGCCGTCTTATGCGAAAGCTTTTACGGAGGACCGGACGTTGGCGATGGTCGGCACGATCAATTTGTTTCCGCTGCTGAAGCAAGCGTCCAGTCAAGGCTTCCGGTGGAACCTGGCCGAATTTCCCAGCTACAAAGAAAAGCCGCACGTCGCCCCGCCGGTCGACCTGCATGAAATCATGGTTTCGCGGACGAGCGAGTTTAAAGAGGAGGCTGTACGCGTTATCAAGGTGGTGACCTCGGAGGAGGTGCAGCTGATCAGCGCGCGCAAGACGGGCCGCGCTTCCGCGCTGGACAACCGGCAGATCGAGGAGCAGCTCGGGGCGGACATTCCTTATTTGCAAGGGAAAAATATTGCCGCCATCTTCAAAAGCAAACCCGCCCCGGTGCGCGACGAAACGAAAACCGACGATCAAATCAAACGGATCATCGACCGAAATTTCGCCCAGGTCCGGAACGGCACCATCGACATCAACACGTTCATGCGGCAGAGTGAAGAAGAAGCCAACAAATGGATCGAGGCTGAGAAAAACAAGTAAGTCATGAGGCGCGGCATTAGTTTCGGCGGACGAACAAGGGTACAGGAAGGGCGGGGGGCGACGGCAACATTTTAAACGAAGAAATACCGCTGCCTGCGCAGGGACATTTGCCCTTGGATAAAGGTTCGTGACGAACCGGCAGGCGCTGCACGCTGCAGGTCGTTCATAATGGCCGTTTGGCGCTGTATGCTGTTTACAGGCGGGAGCGAACCGGAGCTGGGAGGAGCCGGTTAAGAGTGGTTTGCGAGACTGTCGATTCATTATGAACAACCGAGTGGAAAGTGAAAAGATTGCCTTTTGGCGAGTTTTGTCTGCAATCCCAAACCTTACATTCCATTTAAATAAAGGGATTCCGGACAACCTGTCTGAGAAGAAGAAGGCAACTTTTCACTTGGAACGGCCAGATAACACTTCTACACATTTAATCGACAGTCTCGTTTGCAGCCGTTATTTTGTCCGAAACTCGCTAAAATAGCGGAATAGGAGCGGTTTGGGGCTCTTAAAATCGGCAAAAAGGGTGTAGACCCTATCCGGTGGTGGAAATAAGGGGTGCAAACCGCCTCTATTCGCCCCGTTTTTACGAATAAGCCGAGGTTAGAACATGCCAAAGACTCTTATTTTGCTCAACTGTTCGCCGTTATGGAGCGAAACATCGCTCGGTGTAGAACTTTTCGTAAAAGGGCCGTACGCATTGTGTTTGCAGCAAAGCTGAGCGCGCCCCTGTCCGTTAAAAAGCTGTTATGCACCGCATTAGAAGCTATGTTGTGACCCTAAACCTCCTGCAACCAACACGATTGAGGGCGAACGGCTGGAGGTGAAGGTAATCGTTTCCTTTCGCGCACCAACGTATGGGTTGCACGTCAAGGATCGTCCGGTCGTTTTTACCGGACGGTTTTTTGTATTTTTTGCGAAGCCGGGCCCTGCTCCGCTACCCGCTACTCCGCTACCCGCAGCCCCGCTACCTGCCGACCACAGCCTCGCTACTCAGCTCCCCTCGCTAACCTTGCTAACCTTGCTAACCTTGCTAACCTTGCTAACCTTGCTAACCTTGCTAACCTTGCTAACCTTGCTAACCTTGCTAACCTTGCTAACCTTGCTAACCTTGCTAACCTTGCTAACCTTGT
>NZ_JBYUPU010000005.1:0-101730 GCF_058135425.1 Paenibacillus sp. MAH-35 | reverse complement strand
AACCTTGCTAACCTTGCTAACCTTGCTAACCTTGCTAACCTTGCTAACCTTGCTAACCTTGCTAACCTTGCTAACCTTGCTAACCTTGCTAACCTTGCTAACCTTGCTAACCTTGCTAACCTTGCTAACCTTGCTAACCTTGCTAACCCCTGCCCCTGAACCGGCGGTCTTCTTGGAATGCCAACCGGTTGACGCTTCGCGGTCGAACTCGTTTCGCTGCTGCTCTTGACAATCGAGTCGTTTCGAATTATATTAATTGTAATATATTTTAATTACTAAAACATTTAAACGTTAAAACAAATTAATCGAGGAGGTACCCGATGAAGCAATCCACCGGAGAAGCGGCAGACGATATCCGGATTAACGGCTCCGGCGTCTACCGGGACGACGTTCAGGCGGAAACCGTACACATCGCCGGTCATGGGCGGTTCGAGGGGGATTTGGCCGCAGGCAGCTTCAAAAGCTCGGGTTCGTGCCGGGTAAAAGGCCGTTGCAGCGCCCGGCGGATGTCGAATATCGGCCATGCGCATTTTCGCTCCGTAATTGCGGAGCACATCTATACGGCAGGCTCCTTTCAGGTGGACGAATTGGTGGAAGCGGACACGTTTCATGCGAAGGGAATCGTAACGATCGGCGAGACGTTGAAGGCGGGAGAGGTCCGGATCGAGCTGCAGGGGGCGGCGGCCATCAAGCGCATTTACGCGGAGAGGTCGATCGACCTGCGAGCGGACCGGCTGTCCGTCGTGAACTGGCTCCGGTTCAGTAGAAAAAAGGCGGTTTGCGACAGCCTGGAGTGCCCGCGAATTGAGGTCAGCCATCTGGAGGCGAAACTCGTTGCCGGAGAGGAGATTCAGATCGGCGCGGGCTGTACCATCGGCGAAGTGCGTTATTCGAAAACGCTCGTCGTCGATCCCCGCTCCGTTGTAAAGCGTACGGTGCACATTTCAATATAAAAAAGAAAAAGGAGAGAATGCGGATGCGGTCGATTCCAAAACTGATGCTGAGAGGGTTGGTCGGGTTATTTGCTTTTCCGGTATTCGGTGTGCTAACGGCCGGATTGGCACTGTGCGCTGTAGTTACGATGGTGGCGGGAATATTGCGGACGGTAGGCGTAGATATTCAGATGAATATGGTTCTGTTTGAGGTTCCCCGGTATTTAAGCGTGCCCGTCGCCCTAGGATTCAGCGTACTTTTCATCGGATTGTCAGCGGCCAGTTGGAGAGCGCTCCGGTTGTCCTATAGGTTTGTCGTGTTGTAGTCGCGGGACATTACCTAGTACCGGGCCTGTGAACGGACTGCCGGAACTGCCGGAACGAAGAGTGCCCATTTCCTCCAACGCGCTATCACAGGTTTGCCTACCAAAAACCGTCCGGACTGGTTCCTGGCGTTTTATTACGCGCCACCCGAAGATCAGGTTGATTCATGTTGCGATGTCACACGGCTCGATCGGTTCGACAGTCTCTGTCATCCCCAGTCATCCCCTCGCTTCCATTATTCCAAGCTCACTCAGCGGAAGTCCGACTTCCTTTAACCTATCGGAAATGGCCGACGGGACGAGTTAGCGGAACGATTTGTTCCGTTATTTCACACGAAAGGCGCAAAAAGACCCCGGTTCCCGGAAATAACGGAAGTTAATATTCCGCTAACGTGCCATATGGAGCCATCTTGCCGTAATAAAGGAAGCGTTTCTTCCGTTCGGGCTAGCGGCGTAGCGGTTTTGTTTCCGGAACGGGCCCAGGGCGACTTTCCATTTTGCGGCTTCTGACCGAACGCTGTATTCCGCAGTAAGTCCGGTTCGGCCTGCACAATCCGCCGATGGAAGAGCAGGTGATCGCGCAGCCGGGCCGGTGCGCCGTCCAGGAGGCGGAGCGGCTCTTGTAGAGTGCCTGATTGCCCTTAATAAAGACAAGGTTTGCTTCAGGCTCCAGAAGGAACATTCCTCGCCGGCCCGCGGCATGGTATACTGGGTAAAACTGTCGGGGAGGGGCTGCAGCATGACTAAACGGCCGTCAAACGAAGAGTATAGCGCTTATTTTGAAACGTATGTAAGCTTGGTTCCAAATGGAGACATCCGCGAATGTTTGGCTGAGACGTACAAGCAGACGATCGAAGTCTTGTCGACCGTTTCGGAAGAACGGGCTAATTACCGCTATGCGCCGGGAAAGTGGAGTTTGAAGGAAGTGCTCGGTCACATTACCGATAACGAACGGATCATGAGCTACCGGCTGCTTCGGATCGCCAGAGGGGACCGGACGCCGCTCGCCGGTTACGATCAGGACGTACTGATGGGCGGAGCGTCCTTCGACGCTTGCTCCTTGTCCGAGCTAGTGGAGGATTACACGGCCGTACGCCGGGCGACGCTCACTTTGCTGAAGGGGCTGCCGGAAGAGGCTTGGGGCCGCAGAGGAATCGTAAGCGGCAACGAATCGACCGTACGGGCTTGGGCGTACATTTTGACCGGGCACGAGATTCACCATATGAATGTAATCCAAGATATATATTTGCAGGGATAGGCTGTCGAAGCAAAAGAAGGCTGCCCCAAAAGCCATTATTGCTTTGGAACAACATCTATGGCAGGATACCGCAGGAAAAGACGCTCCCATCCCGCTACACAGCGGTTTTGGGGTAGCGTCTTTACCCACCTTCAGGGACGTTATACCTTACAGCCCGGTCTTTTCCCCTGGGCCAGCAACTCGTTGATCTTGCCGACGACTAGAGGGAGCCCGCTCATCGTGTCGATCGCGAAGTCCGCACCTTGCTCCAGGAACCTCTGTTTCGTTTTCGCAATTGCAGCTTGCTTGTCCGGCTTCATCATCCGATGAAACGATTCCAGGCTGTGTCCCAGCTCCGAGCTTCCGACCGCTACTCCGACCGTCCAGACGCCGGCATTAACGCCCTCTTTCATATCGGAGACGGTGTCGCCAACCTTGACGACCTTCCAGGCTGCGGACAGCTTCAGCTGCTCCATATTTCTGAAAATCATATAAGGGTAGGGTCTCCCAAACGATCCGGTATCATCCGGAGTGACGATATGGTCCGGCCGGTATCCTTTCTCGCAGGCGTTGGAAGCGACAACCTCCATCATCGAGCTCGTATAACCGGTCGTCGAGCCGATCTTCAGCCCGTCTGCTCTCAAAGCTTCCACCGTCTCCAAGACACCGGGGATCGGGTCCGTATATTCGGACAGAGAGGCCATCAGTGCAGGCTCGAATACCGCGTACAGCTCTTCGACATCGCCCTCGTTAAAAGGTCTGTTGTACTTCGCCTCCCACAGCGCCGCCACTCTCGGCATAGACAGCATGGTGCGGATGTGGTCGATCTTGAGCATGCCCATCGGCGCTCTCGCTTCCTCCATCGTCACTTCCACGCCCGCTTGGCGGAATATATCGATAAACACATGGACAGGTGCGAAACATCCGAAATCTACCGCCGTACCAGCCCAATCCAGAATAATGGCTTCGATTTTGTTCATTTTGTTCATCGCCCCGTTCCTCCCCGATATTGCTCGATAATGCTGCATAACCGTTCGATATCTTCCTCGTATATTTCCCCGATATTGCCGATGCGGAATGTATCGACGTCGGTAAGCTTGCCAGGATAGATCACGTACCCTCTTTCTTTGACGTAACCGTAAAATTCATCGAAGCGAAACGTTTCGTCCGGGTACAAAAACGTAGTGATGATCGGCGATTGCTTCTCACTGGATATATAGGGATGAATGCCAAGTTTCCCGAGCCCGTCCCGCAGTAATTCGTTATTGTGCCGGTAACGCTCGTATCTGGCCGGGATGCCGCCTTCTGCTTCAAGCTCGTCCAGCGCTTTTGAAAAAGCGGCTACGACATGGGTAGGGGAGGTGAACCGCCATTTCCCGTCCTTGTCCATCCCTTTCCACTGATCGTACAGATCGAGCGACAAGCTGCGGGCTACGCCCCGGCAGGCGGCCAGCTTGTCCAGCTTCGCGATGACGAAGCCGAATCCCGGAACGCCTTGAATGCATTTGTTCGCGCTGCTGATCAAATAATCGATCCCGAGGCCGGCCACATCGATTTCGATTCCGCCGAAGCTGCTCATCGCGTCGACGATTAATGTTTTCTTATACGCCTTGGCAATGGCGGCAATTTTCTCAAGCGGATTCAAAATTCCGGTCGTCGTCTCGCAGTGAACGATCGCCAGATGGGTAATCAACCGGTCCTCTTCCAATATCGCCTCCAGCTCCGCCTCGTCAGGATATTGGTCATAGCCGACGCGGTATTCCGCATATGGCAGGCCGATATACCGGGCCATCTCGACGATCCGCTCGCCGTAAGCCCCGTTGGTGACGATCAGCACTTTATCGGTGCTGGAGACAGCCGACGTCATGACGGCTTCCACGGCGAACGTGCCGCTTCCCTGCATCAGCACGGCTGTATACTGCTCGGGGGCTGTTCCAGCCAGCGCCAGCAGCTGAGACCGAATCTTTTGCGTAATCGATTTGTACGAATCGTCCCATGTGCAGCGGTCCACAAGCATTTCTTCCTTGACGGAGCTTGTCGTCGTCAGCGGGCCGGGTGTTAATAGTTTGTAGCTGTTCATCTCGTTTCGCTCCTTGAAGAGGTTATTCAAAAAGTCCACTTTTGATCACGAAGCAGAACAGGAAGCCTGCTCGACATCGAATATGGAATTCAGCCGGAACTTCCGGTGCTCACAAAAGCTCCACTACGCTCCGCTCCTCATTTCCTAGCTTCATCCCATCTTCTCGGTGCTGAAAACCGGACTTTTTGAACTCGCATTTGAATTAAAGTTTATTTCGCCGCATTGAAAAATTTCTGATGTTCCTCCAGCAGCTCCAGCGTTAATGGCTTTGCGAATTTCAACGGTTTCGCCGGCTTGTTGACCGCATCCACCGTCTCGCCGTTATACAAGGCGACCGGATAATGAACGATCAATTCTTTTCTCGCATCCTTGATAATCGTTTCCGCCATTTTCATCGCCAGCTCTGTCGTTGCGCTTTTTTTGTCGACAACCGCAATCGATTCCGTCAAGGAGAAGTTGCCTTCCGTCGGATCCACAAAATCGATCGGAGCCCCGGACGCTTTCGCTTTGACGGCCTGATGGCGCAGTCCGAAACCGGCGGCCACTTCTCCGGCCTGTACCTTTTTGATCGGACCGGAGCCCGAGCTTTCCAGATGCGGGCCGGCATTGGCGATGAGATCGTGAAGCACCTTCTTGCCCTCTGCCTCCCCGTATTCGTTAAGGATCGCTTGAACGAGCAGCCAGCCGGTGGAGGAGTTCATAATGTTCGGGATCGATACAAGATTTTTGAATTCCGGCTTCGTCAAGTCTCGAATCGACTTCGGCTGGGGCAAGCCTTTTTGCTTCAGCACCTCCGTGTTGACGAAGATCGACCCGGTGATCGCCAAGATCGGAGCCGTATAACCCGGGTACGTATCGATGGCGCCTGTTTGGAACGTCAGCTCTTTAAACATCGAATGTTTGCTTTGTGCGCTGGCGACAAAATAAGAGCTCATCGTAACGAGGTCGGCTTCGATTTTGCTTCCTTCGGCGATCAGCTTCCCGCCAAGCTCGGAAGTGCCCAGCGATTGAATCACATATTTCCCTTTGTATCCGGCGCCGGCCAGCGATTTTTCAACGGCGGCCACCGCTTCCTCGTCGCCGTTCGTGTAGATGACGACTTTCTTCGCTTCCGCCGATCCGCTGCTATTGCAGGCAGCCAGCACAATAACCAGACTTACAGCGAGAAAAGACAGCAGCAAAACTCGAACCGATTTGAACATGGATATCCCTCACCTTATTGTTTTAGAGTCGTACGTTTCTGCCCGTAGTCGCATACCAGTTTTACGATCAGATTGGTTAGGAAAATGAGCATGGACAGCACGAAAATTTCATTAAACTTGGCAAAATGCTGGAGCTCCTTGATCTTGCTCGCGACAACGGCCGTCTGGGCCGATACCAGAAAAATAATCCCGCTGATCGTCACCATGGAATTGATGAAATAGTAGCCGAACATCTCGATCACAGTGGATACCGAATTAGGTACGATGACCCGGTACACCGTTTGAAGCCAGCTGTCTCCCAGCAGTTCGCCGGTCGTTTCCCAGGACGGATTCATTTTGGATAAGGAGTTTTTGGCCATCAGATAAGGCGTCGTAAAGAAATGAACGATATTGCAAAACACGAGAATGGCGAACGTTCCTTTCAGACTGCTTCCATTGAAAAGGAGCAGGTAGGAGATGCCGAGCACCATCCCGGGCACCGTGCTTGTAATCATCGAGACGATATCTGTCACAGGTTTGGCTCTAAGCGAAGTCCGCGCGTTCAGAAGCGCCGCGCAGTAAGCGATCAGCGTCCCGAGTAAGGAGGTTAGCAGAGCGACCCATAACGAATGTCCGTACACCTTCGTCAAATCGCCCGTTTGAAATACGCTGATTACATGTTTGAATGTAAACGTAAGATCGTAAGGATAACGGCTCAGCCACGGCGCGATGAACATTACGGCGAAGACGGACACGATGCCCATAGCGACGGCAGCGGATACGATACCGAAGCCAACGTCGCGCAGCTTATGTCGGGGAAGCTCGATCCCGGTTTGTTTGTCATAGTGGAAATGAAGCTTCTCCAAGTAATGCAGCAGCCAAAATCCGAACACGGCCGGAGCCAGCATCAGGACGGCGATGACCGCACCCTGATTCAGATCGGGAATGGAGCCGAGCATCACCTCGTACAGCTCCGCTGCGACCACTTTGTACGCGCCGCCCACCGAGGCGGGAATTCCGAAATCCGTGAAGCTTAAAATAAAAGATAGGACAAACGCGCCGCCGAGCGTCCCCGCCATAGGACGAAGGATCGTGTTCGTGAAACTTCTGACCGTTCTGTCGCCCATCAGATGAGAAACGATAATAAATTTTTTGTCCATATACTTGAACGCATTGTGAAGCAGCAGAAACGCGGAAGGCAGCGTATAGACGACATAACCGATCAACAGTCCGTTAAAGCCGTAAATGTCGAACAGATTCCGCCCGGCGAGTTTCGTTATCAAGCCTTGATTGCCGAACGAGTACATAATTGCAAATCCATAAGTAATGGTAGGCAGCAGCATCGGAGCGACGATGACGGTTTTCAGCACGCCCTTCATAGGGCGGAAGATCCGGGTGCAATGGATGGCGTACGCCAGTATAAATCCCAGAACCGTGGTGATCGACGCCGCAGCCGCCGACACTTTCAGACTGTTCAGGACCGTACCGATCAAATCCCGTTCCTTCCAGACCGCCGCGTAATTGCCGAACGTATAACCTTGGCCGGTGTCTAGCGAGCGGATCAGCAGGATAAGGAGCGGCAGGAATAGGAAAACCGTAAATACGAGCAAAATCAAGGCGAACAGGATGTGCATTTCCGGTTTTACTTTAGTCATGCGGCTCACCGAAC
The DNA here is from genome assembly GCF_058135425.1 of Paenibacillus sp. MAH-35. Classification (NCBI taxonomy): domain Bacteria; kingdom Bacillati; phylum Bacillota; class Bacilli; order Caryophanales; family Paenibacillaceae; genus Paenibacillus; species Paenibacillus sp. MAH-35. The sequence goes on along the minus strand of NZ_JBYUPU010000005.1, from coordinate 94,308 downwards.
AAGTTGAAAATATTTTGTCTTTTAATATGCAACTGCTCGATAATAAATTGACTTACGAAGTCGTTGGCCGGCTGATGAATGATTTGCTGCGGCGTGCCGAATTGAGCCACTTTCCCTTGGTGAATAATCAAGATTTTGTCCGACAGCGTTAATGCTTCTTCCGGATCGTGCGTGACAATGATCGTCGTCAGCTTGAATTCCCTTGCCACCGATTGGATCCGCCGTTTGATCGATTCCTTAATCACCCCGTCTAACGCGCTGAGCGGTTCGTCCAGCAGCAGGATATTCGGTTTCGTGACAAGGGTTCTCGCCAGAGCGACTCTTTGCTTCTGCCCGCCGGACAGCTCGCCGATCCTTTTTTGAAGATGTGGCCGCAGTTCCAGAAAATCGATATAGTCTTGAACCTCCTTCTCGCTTACGATGCCTTTCTTGTTGCGCAAGCCGTAGACGATGTTGTCGTAAGCGTTCAAGTTCGGGAATAACGCATAGTCCTGAAATACGATATTGAACCCGCGCTTTTTCATAGGGAAGCGGGTAATGTCCACTCCGTTAAATTCCAGGCTTCCGCGATCAGGCTTCGTTAAGCCCAAAATCAGGTTAAGCAGCGTCGTTTTGCCGCTTCCGCTCGGTCCGAGCAGCGACAGGATCTCACCTGTGCCAATCTCTACGTGGATGTCGTCGAGTACCGCCTTATTGTCAAAATGTTTGCTTATATGCTGCAGCTTCAGCAAACCGCTCACCTCCTCGGGTACAGAGCCAGTATATAAGTCTTTTGTTAAATCCGATCCAGTTCTGTGTAAAATGTACGTAAATTATGCATATATCATTAATAACTGTTGCATAAATTTATCTAAAATTTGCCTGATTTTAAGAGCGAATAAGGAACATGTATTGATTGAATGTGCCGAAATCTGTACACTGGAAGATGAGGACAAGCTGTGTTACAGCCGTACCGATGTCAAGAAAATGGGTGAGGGTATGCTGCCGCTGGAAAGGCAAAAGAAAATTCTCGATCTGTTAGGCGTCAAAAAAGTTCTCAAAATACCCGAGTTGACGGATGAGCTGGACGTATCCGTGGATACGCTCCGCCGGGATCTGAATTTGCTGACGAGCCAGGGCAAAATCGAAAAGATTTACGGCGGCGTCAAGCTCGTGCAATCCAAGTTCGGCGAGTCGTCCATGGACGAGCGGTTGGTGAAGCATCTCGAGGAGAAAGAAAAAATCGCCCGCAAATGCAGCGAATTTATTAACGATGGCGATTGTATTTATTTGGACAGCGGATCGACTACTTATCAAATCGCCAAGTATATCAAGCAGAAGAAAAAGCTGACGGTCGTCACGAATTCGATCCCGGTCGTAAATGAGCTGATGAACAGCGAAGTCGAGATGGTTATGATCGGCGGCAAAATAAGACGGGACGAACGGTCGGTCATCGCGTACGAGTACCTGTTTAATTTTCACGAGCTGAATATTCGGAAAGCCTTTATATGCTGCAGCGGGATTACGATTGAAAAAGGGATCTCGGATTACAACCTGGAGGAAGCGATCACGCGCAAAAAAATAATCGAGCTGGCCAGCGAGGTGTATGTTGCCGCCGACAGTACGAAATTCGGCAAAGACGTCACGATCGTCATCGCGCCGCTTGACCGGATCGATGCGATCGTGACGGACCCGGGCGCGGAAGCCGGACTTATTCAGAAGTTCAAAAAGCTGCGGACGAGCCTGGTCATTGCGGATAGCTGAAGCGTAAAACCAATAGGAAAACGGACCTTCCCGAGCTAAGATGCTTAAGGGAAAGTCCGTTTTTTTTACGGCACTATGCCGCCGCCTCTATACCGGGACGAGCGTCTCGCGACGACAAGCGACAGGACGATCAGCGCAAGCGCCAGTACCGGATGCAGCGCGCCTGCCGCCGGCAGGTTGGCGGTGAAATACTGGCAGTAGATCAGGGCGAACAAGGCGAAGCTTAACCAGCCCGTGCCTTTGGGCATACGGCCCGCAAAGGCGAAAGCGATCATCAGCAACGGGATGAATTCAAAAATATGAACAAAGCTTACATGCATGCTCCAGCGGCTCGGCTCCTGAAAAACCGCCATCCCGGCAATATACGTCTGAACGACGATGCAGGCGACAAGCGTCCAAGACAAGAAGACGAACGCCCCCCTGAACAAACGGACCCGCTTGCTGAGCTTCCCTTCATTGACCATGGGTGCGCCCTCCGTTCTTTTTGCCTGTGTAGATGACCGCAACCGCCGCGCACACGATCGGCAGGATGACCGGGAGATATTTGATCCCGACCGCTTTCCCGAACACGACGAAGCCGATGGCCCCGATAAACGAAGAAAGCACGAACCCTCCGACAATGCCGCCCAGCACGGCCATTCCTACAACTGCCAGTTTATGTTTCATTCCGAATGTCTCCTTAACCGTAATGGATTTGTTCCTTCCCTGCGTTTCTATGAGAATCATACTACCAGCCGAATGTTGTGAACTTGTGACGAACGATTGCGCTTTCCGTGAAATGTTCGGCAATTGTTCCTCCAAGCGAAGCGGTGTTGCGGCAATTGTTGCGAACTTGTTGCGATCCGTTACGGAACCGGTGAATGTTGCCTACGGGCCGGCGACGAAGGTTATAATGGGGGGGATAAGGGAATTCCGCAAGGCGGGAAAGGGGATGGACATGTCGCATACGCTGCTGCTTGTTGACGATGAGAGGAAGGTGCTCGAGTTTATGGAGCCCTTTTTGCGGGAGGAAGGATTTCAGACGGTAACCGCTTCTAACGGGGTTGACGCGCTTCGGCTTGCCAGGGAACGGAAGCCGTCGCTCGTCGTACTGGACTGGATGATGCCGGAGAAAAGCGGAATCGACGTCTGCCGGGAGCTGCGCAAAACCGGGAATATAGGCATCATTATGGTGACCGCCCGGGTCGAGGAAATCGATAAAGTGGTCGGCCTGGAAGCGGGGGCAGACGATTATATAACCAAACCGTTCTCCTTGCGGGAGCTCGTGGCGCGTATTCGCTCCGTCCTGAGGCGGATCGAGGGAGCCGGAACGCTGCCCGAGCTGATGGAGCGCGGCGACCTGACGATCTCCGAAGCCGAATGCCGCGTATGGAAACGCGGCGCCGAAGTCGTGCTGACCCCGACGGAGTTCAAATTGCTGGTTACGCTGGCTTCCAGACCCGGCATCGTATACAGCCGTCTCCAGCTGCTGAGGGCATCGATGGACGACGATATGCTGAACGATGAACGGACGACGGACGCCCATATTAGCCGGCTCCGCAAAAAGCTCGAGGATGATCCTTCCCAGCCCGTGTATATCAAAACGGTGTACGGCTTCGGATACCGGTTCGGTGACCGGCCTTGAGCGTAAACCGGAAAATGTTTTGGGCGATGGCGTCGTTCATCCTGGCGTTGAGTCTCGTCTATTTCCTCATCACGCAACTGGTCGTCAAGGAGTCGATGGGAGCTATGGCGGACATGGCGAAGGGCGAGCAAGTCGACAGCCTGTCCCGGGAGCTCGTCGCCTACTACGAAACGAACGGTCGTTCCTGGGAGGGCGCCCGGCAGTACGAGCCCGAATTCAAGACGGGGGAAGGGGAGCCGGCCTACAGCTATTTGCTGCTGTCTGCGGATCGGACGGTAGCCGCTCATAAAGGGGAGGCGTCCGAGAAGCTGATCCGCAACCTCGGTTTGAAGCGCGAGCTGCGAAGCGGCGGAGAACCGGCCGGTTATCTGGTTTATTACGATCCGGAAATCGCGGTATATTCCAAATTGCGGATCGGTATCCCAAGCTCCGTATCGTTCCTGCTCGCCGCCTCGGTGTTCCTGTTTCTGCCCTTCGCCCTCCTGGTCGCTTACTGGGTATCCAGACGGATTACGGCTCCTCTCCGGCAACTGATTCCGGCGATCGACCGGGTGGGGGCGGGGAACTTCGGCGATCAGGTGCAGATCGCGTCCCGGGACGAGTACGGCAAGGTGGCGTCTGCTTTTAACAGCATGTCGATGCAGTTGAAACGAACGGAGGAGCTGCGGCGGTGTCTGGTTGCGGATGTGGCGCATGAGCTGCGGACGCCGCTTACGATTCTGCAAGGGAAGCTGGACTATTTGCAGCAGGGGGGCGGGCTTATCGATCCGGAGCGGCTGCTGCCGCTGCAGGATGAGCTGATCCGCTTAACCCGGCTTGTCGGCGACCTTCACGAGCTGTCGCAGGCGGAAGCGGGCAAGCTGTCGTACGAATTCAAGGAAACGGATATGCGGGATGTTCTGGAGAGAACGGTCGATCGTCTGCTGCCGGGAGCCGAGGAGAAAGGGATCGAGATCAGGTTCGTCAACAAAGCGGTTCGCACCCGTCTGACCGCCGATCCGAACCGGATCTCGCAAGTGTTTCTGAACTTGCTTGTGAACGCCATCCATTATACGCCTTCCGGCGGATCGGTCGACGTCCTGCTGCAGGAGCAGCGGAATCAAGCGGACGAACCCGTGCTGACCGTCGAGGTCCGGGATAACGGTCCGGGCATCGGGCCCGAGCATCTGCCGCATCTGTTCGACCGGTTTTACCGGACGGACGAAGCCCGCAGCCGCAACAGCGGGGGAACGGGTCTCGGGCTTGCGATCGCGAAGGAATTCGTGCTTGCCCACCGGGGCGAGATCCGCGCCCAGAGCAGTTTGGGGGCCGGTTCGGCTTTTATCGTTACGCTGCCTTTCGATTTCGGCAAGATACCTCCTTTGTGAACGGCATATGATCCAAGCAGACGCTCATAAATAGAAGTAGACGGCTTACGGTCAGGTGTCATTTTGTCGGGAGGAGGAATTCGGACTGGATGAAAGATCCAAAGCTTGAAGTGCCCCAGCCGATTCGGGAGGATGGGGCGGGAGGGCCGGATCTCGGCCCGCGCGATGTGATGAGAGATATCGAAAACCCGGATATGCTCGTACCGCCGGTGACCGACTCGGGCTTGCTGCCGAACCTGAGAATGTCGTTCTCCGACACCCATATGCAGCTGAATCACGGCGGATGGTCCCGGGAAATTACGGTGCGCGACCTGCCGGTCGCCACCACGCTGGCGGGAGTGAATATGAGTCTGACGCCGGGAGGCGTGCGCGAGCTGCATTGGCATCAGCAGGCGGAATGGGCCTATATGATTTGGGGCGGCGCAAGGGTGACGGCGATGGACGCGAACGGGCGCAACTTTATCGCGGACCTGGGTCCGGGCGATCTGTGGTATTTTCCGGCCGGGCTGCCTCATTCCATTCAAGGCTTGGCCGAAGGATGCGAGTTTCTGCTCGTTTTCGACGACGGTTCGTTCTCCGACTTGAATACATTGTCCATCTCGGACTGGTTCGCCCATACGCCGAAGGACGTGCTGTCCGCCAACTTCGGCGTTCCGGCAAGCGCGTTCGACGCGATTCCCGGTCAGCAGGTCTATATTTTTCAATCCGGGGTTCCCGGTCCTCTCGAGAGCCAGCAGGCCGAATCCCCGTACGGGACCGTCCAGCCGGGCTTTACGCATCGGCTGCTTGCCCAGAAGCCGATCCTTACGCCCGGCGGAAGCGTGCGGATCGCGGATTCCTCCAACTTCCCGGTCTCCAAGACGATCGCCGCCGCGCTGGTCGAGATTAAGCCCGGTGCGATGAGGGAGCTGCACTGGCATCCGAATAACGACGAGTGGCAGTATTACTTGACGGGCCAAGGCCGGATGACGGTGTTCGCCGGCAACGGGGCGGCCCGGACGTTCGACGTCAGAGCCGGGGATGTCGGTTACGTGCCATTTGCATACGGTCATTACGTTCAGAACACCGGCACTCAAACGTTGTGGTTTCTGGAAATGTTCAAAAGCGACCGGTTCGCCGACGTCTCCTTAAACCAGTGGATGGCGCTCACCCCCACGGCGCTCGTGCAGGATAATCTTCACGTCGGTCAGCAGGTTACCGACGCATTGCGCAAGGAAAAGTGGCCGGTCGTCACGTATCCCGGCTACACCTACTATCCGAAATAACCGGTCCCGTGCCAAAATAGGCGTACGTTCTTATGGGCGGATACATATGGTATCCCATAGGGCTTCAGCCTATTATGAACGAAGGGCAGGGAATACCGTGTCAATCTCTTATATGGACTATACGTCACCGTCCACCCAGTTTTCGTTTGACGTGAACACCAGCTTGTTTTTCAAGAAAAATAACCAGAATTATATTAATGTCCTTTCCATTAATCAGCTGAACACGCTCGGCAACACCTCTATGCTGGATATATACCTCAGCGCGGGCAATGTCGTCGAGCCTCATATCCACCAGAATGCTTCGGAATTGGTATACTGCGTGACGGGGGCGGCGGTCGTGTCGATCGTTAACCCGTACACCAAAAAACTGATGAACTTCCCGATCAAGCCGGGCCAGGTCGCCAATGTGCCGCAAGGATGGTGGCATTACGAGATCGCCATGGAAGACGATACGCACCTGATCGCCATATTCGACGCGCCGATTCCGGAATTTATCGGAGGCTCCGACCTGCTGCGATTGACGCCGCCTGAAGTATTCGCGCAAGCGTACTGCCTCGACGCCGCCAAGGTCAAGGAGACGTTCGCACCGATCACCGATACGGTGTTCATCGGACCGCCGAACAGCTGCAAGACAAACACGAGAGCGGAGCAGGAAGGAGAGGAGGGGGAAGATGTGGAGGAAGCTCTGAAGGAGCTTACCTTGCAACTGCAAGCCGCGAAGGAGCAGGCGCAACAGCTGAAAGCTATGCAAGAGCAAGCGATACAGGAGCATGCCTCGCAGTTGAAGGCTTGGCAGGAGCAGGCAGTCCAGGAACAGGAAGCGCAGTTGCAAGCGATGCAGGACCAATCCTGGCAAGAACGGCCTGGGCAGGAGCAGGCTGTTTTGGAGTGGACGTCCTCTCCCCGCCCGGACTATTTCGATACTCGCGGGAAATCGCCGGTTCCGCCGTCGCGCCGGAGACCGATGATCGGCAACGGCGGCGCCTATTTGTAGTTATGCCGGAAATTGGGAGCGTTGCTTCGAAAAATCGAGCTGAAAGTTTCTGCTCGCAAGAAAAGCTCCCTCTTCCGCAAAGGTCATTCATCGCGTAAAAGCTTTCGTTTGGAAGGCTTATCATCAATAGGCCCGGGCTGGGCCAACAGCCGCCGTTTCCGTTGCGAAAGCAGCCGACCGGCGGCTTTTGTTCGCAAGACCGCCGAAGCGCTTCATGCAGGCCGGACGGGCTCATGGGAGAAGTAAACGTAAAATCGCTCCGATATAGCAAAAAACCCGGGAGCAGGCACTTTCGAGCAAAGTGTCCTTGTCCCGGGTTTGTGAGGTGGCCAGCACCCCGGCCATATCGTACGCGTTCCGGTTATTGAACCGGCTGCACGTCGTACCCTTTTGCTTTCAACTGGTCGATCACCATATCTTTCACCACATAGTGAGCGGAACCGACGACAACGAAGGAAGTCCGTTCTCCGTCTTGCTCCAGCAGTTCAGCGAGTTTTTTAGCCATATTTTTGTCGCGTTCGCCGATCAGTTTCTTGTTCAGCTCGCCTTCCATCAATCCGCCGCGGATCAGTCCGTCCGCAACGGCTTTCGCATCGCCGTCCGCCCAATCCAGCTGCAATTGCTTGAAGGAAGCGGCCGATTCTTTGCCGCCATCAACAAGCAAAGTATCAAGCAACGTGTTCAAGTCTTTCTCCTGAGCTTCGGGAGTCAGCGAGGCGAACACATCCGCCTGGAATTGGATGCTTTCCAGTTCGTAGATCGGTTTATTCGACAACAGCGCTTTAACGAGGAAATAATGATCGATGCCGCTGGCCGCTGCCGCTTCGGCTTGCTCAAGCTTTTCGAACAAGGTAAATGTCGACAGATTGGTGCTGACGGCGAAAGGCTTGAACCCGTCGAACGCTTGCTCCGGAATGCCGATCTTTTTCAATACTTGCTGCAGCTTTTCGTACGTTTCTTTCGAGACGTGATCCTTGATCGTCGTACCGTCATCGTACATCATTTGATTGGTGAAAACACTCATGTCTCCCGTCAGCGTATCGGCTTCCACCCACAGGTCGTCCGACGCATCGAACGCGTCCCTGATTTTTTTCTCGAGCGGATACATCTCCGGGATGCCGAGGTGGACCGAGCCCAGCAGATATAAGGTGTTTTTGTCGTTCGTTACTTTCCAGAACACGCCTTTCGCGCCTTCTTCGGCCGTATCGTAACTGAACTGCACCAACCGGGTGGCCAGCACGACCGCTTGTTCGACCGTACACGGCTGATCGAGCTCAAGTCCTTCGCCCGTGCCTTGTACGATGCCGTTCTTCTGCAAGTAGGCGATCGGATCGGCGTCACCGGTTCCGAAGGCGGCCGGCAGCTCGTAACGTGTCAACAGCCCGTAGATCGAGCGGGTCACCGTGTCTCTAGTAATCGTTGACGAATCGATCGATAGAGAGAGCGGGGCGGCTGTTTTCTTAAGGCCGATCTGATCCAGCTTGGCCGCTGTAGCTTCGATCAGCTGTTTAAACTTGGCGGCGTCGATCGGTTGTTGAAACGACCCGTCATAGTACCAATTCAGCGGGTAAATCCCGTATTTCTCTCCATCGTTAAGGGTAGGAATGGACCAGGCGCTAATCGACGGCGTCGGGACGGCCGGCTGCTCCGCTTTCACGGTGAGAGCGGTGCTCCCCAGCATAACAGTAACTCCCAGCAAACCGGTCGCCGCCATGCGGCTCCACTTGCTCCAAAGATTTCCTTTCATGAATCGCGTGCCTCCTAGAGAATCAAAGATGACGGTATATGGGCAATTCTATTACAAAAGCATATTATATCATACCGGAAACGAGGAAAGCTAACTTCGACGCTTGGTGGAACATGTTGATAGATTCATTACCACTTTTGGCTTGAAAACGGATATACTGCCTCGGTCATAAAGCGCTGCAGCATCGCGCGCAGCTGGTCCGGCTGACTCAGCATCGGCAAGTGTCCGGCGTCCAAATCGTACACGTGCTGCGGCGAGAGGTTGGTTATCATTTTATTTTGAAGGGACAGGCTGAACTGTTTATCTTGTTTCAGCCGGATATACAGCCTAGGCACCTCGAGAGCGGAGGCATCGATCCGATCCGTATAAACGCGGACCGATTCCGGCACGAACCCTCGCACGATATCCTCGGCTTGTTCTGCGGACACATCGCTGCATAAACCGCTGCGGATGGCGGACGCCGGCGGCCGGGTGCCTGCTGTGCGCAGCAGGATCGGCAATAGGATTCTTTGGGGGCGCGGCAGTGTCGACAGAAACGATCCGCCCTGCTTCGGAATCGCCGCCGAAACCGCCACAAATCCAGCCAGACGTCCGGATAATTCGACGGCAAGCTGAAGGGCGAGAACTCCGCCGAGCGAATGCGCCACAAGTACGATCCGATCCGCGTTCCACTCCATCACCTGATCCCGGATATGCCTCACATAATCTTGCAGCGTAAGCTTACGCCTGGATTCGTAAGTGTTGTCCCGCAGCGGGAAGTTTGCCAGCAAAGCGGGGAAACCGAGTCCATCCGTTACTTGCTCCCATACCCGTCCCTCCAAACCTGCGCCATGTATAAACACGAATCCGATCCTCTCTTGTACCCGTTCTTGCTTCATAAGTATCATTCTCCCTCCGCTTATCGCTACTGGTGGTGCGTTGTACTTTATGAACACTGTATCATTTAAATAAGACAGGTCCTGTCTTGTTTGCATGTTACAATAAAAATTAACGGAAAGGGGAGAGGCTCGTGTCAAAATCGCAGCGGCTTGTGCAGCTCATTATGCGGATCAATGCCCTTAAGTCTTTTACCGTTCAACAGCTGGCGGACGAATTCGGCTTGTCCGCGCGGACGATTACACGAGATTTGCAGGAGCTGAGCGAACTCGGCGTCCCGGTATACTCCGTCCAAGGCCGTGGGGGCGGATACAGGCTGCTACAGGAGCGGATGCTTCCGCCGATCGCCTTCACCGAAGGCGAAGCCGTCGCGATGTTCGTTGCCTGCCAGTCGTTGAACAATCTCAGCGCCCTCCCATTCGACGAGGGGGCCGAATCCGCGCTTCATAAGTTCTATCACTATTTGCCGGCCGATGTAAAAGATCGGATCGACCGTTTGAAACAGAAGGTGGCGATCCTAAGTCCCAGCCGGGCGATGAACCCGGAATGTCTCAGGACGCTGCTTCAGGCCATCATGATCCGTTGCGTCGTGACGATCGGGTATAGCTCAGGTCAAGGCGTGAAGGAGCGCGATATTCAGCCTATCGGCCTGTATGCGAGCAGCGGTTATTGGTATTGCCCGGCATATTGCTTTCTGCGCGGGGAAGTCAGACTGTTCCGGGCGGACCGGATCCGCTCGGCGCATCTGAACGAATCGATGGAATGGAGGGAAGAGGCGGACCGGTGGGATTTGTGGAATCGTCCGGAGAACGTCGACGCGAATCCAATACCGTTTACGGTAAGTCTAACGAGAAGCGGTGTGCGGCAGCTGGAGTCGGATGAATGGTTCGGCCCTTCTCTGGTGGTGCAGGAAGGCGGAGGCGGTCAGGCGACAATCCGAATCTCGCCTGAAAACATGCGCTTTTATGCAGACCATATATGGAGGCTTGGGGCGGATGCGAGAATCGTGGAGCCGGCCGAAGCGGTGGAATACATGCAACGGAAGATCGAGTCGCTGAAATCCGTCTACGACAATAACGAATAAGCCGGAGCGCGTATTCTGGATTATTGCGACCCAGGCACGTTCGAGGTCGTTTCCTTCCACCACGCCAATAACGATATCGTCCAAACGATCATTGCCGGGATCGAAGGGATCGACACCATAACTAACAACTGGTGGGCGATCGAGCCGCAGATGCTGCAGGCGGTCATGAGGTACCATGAGGCGGGTACGCTGCGACGGGCGGCTTTCGAGCCGTTTATTCAAATCGTTGAGACGTGGCGGACACCTATTGAAACAAGGCGGATATATGATTTTTGACAACTGTACGTATGCCGGATACGAGCAACTGGGGTATTCGTCCGAGTTTCACAGCAACTACATCAACTTGGCGAGAGCATGGATAATGGAAGCCGGTATCGGACTGGAAGAGGTGGAGCTGCCATCCTTCGACCGTAACTGGTGGATGATTTTGAGAAAAGCTTGACGCGTGAAAAAAACCGGCGGTTCCGATTTTGGATTCGCCGGGCTTTTTTTGGCCCAATTCCGAGCGTAAGCCTAATAGTAGCCGGAACCGCTTCCTTTGGTGAAAGTAGCGATGTACCAATAGTTGCCGAAAGCATCCTCCACTCCCGCGCTTCGTTCCCCGTACGGCATGTCCGCCGGTTCGTAGAGCGACCTGGCTCCGGCGTCCAGCGCTCTCCGGTAACAGGCGTCCGTGTCCTCGACGAATACATGAAGCGTATTGGGACGAGCCGGATACTCGCCCTTGGCTTCCGACACTTCTAGGATCGTGCTGCCGATGCGAACCTCCGAATGGACCAGAAACCCGTTATCGTCGGTATGACGATTCAATCGTTCTCCTTGAAAAGCTTGGATTAGAAAATCAATCAGCTTCCCGGCGTCCCGCACATGAAAGTATGGAGTTACGCTTTGGTAGCCTTTCGGGGAATAGTTGCCGCTTTCCATCGCTAAAATCCCTCCTTAAAGATCGATCTGGCGAATCGTAAACCGTCTGCTAAAGCCTCATTACAGAGCAGCAGCTGCAGGCATCGCAGCCGACTCTACTCCTATATTAAACGATTTCATATGGAGTTATCATACGGAATTCAAGAAAGATGAAGATCCGTCTCGGTGAGCTTTGTTCGGTATGCGGATTTTTTCCGCGATGAGCCGAATTGGTTACGATAAAAAATTGCCTTGTCCGCTACTGTATATGGTATTTTTGAAACTAAGATTCGTCCGCAATCTCCCATGCCGGATTCCAGACGACTTCCCATAAATGGCCGTCCGGGTCGAGGAAATGGCCGGAGTATCCGCCCCAGAACGTATGGTGGGCAGGATCGGTTATAATGGCCCCGGCAGCACGGGCTTGTTCCATGACCGCGTCCACTTCTTCGATGCTGCCTACATTGTGGCCGATCGTAAATTCGCCCGAGCTCGGCGGAGCGAGCGGGATTTTTGCCTCGTGGGCGAGATCTTTGCGATTCCATACGGCAAGCTTCACGCCTGCCTGCAAGTCGAAGAACGCTACCGCCCCGTGTTCATATTCCGTGCCCACGATCCCTTGTGTCGGCAGCCCGAGACCGTCGCGGTAAAACCTCAAAGCCCGTTCCAAATCGTCTACTCCCAGCGTGAGTACAGATATTCGCGGTTTCATCCGGAAAGCCCTCCATGATTTTCTTTGTATAGCGGCCGTATATCCAAATTATAGCACTTTTGAATCTTCCATCTCAAAAAAACGATACAATCGCTCCGAGAATGTCTCCCGATTCATTTCTTCTTTGGTAACGTGCCCGTCGCGCCACTCGGTAAACGTCTGATCGGTCAAGGTTACATTGCCGCTGTTGGTAAGTCTGGTGATCAACCGGTTTTTGTTAAAAGGAGATTCTTCGTGCCCGGCGATGATCTTCTGAATCTCGTTTAACTCCGACAGACCGGCTTCCGGCCGCTTCGAATCGAAGGCGTACCCGATTCTCCAATCGGTATCTTTATGCTTCAGCTTCATCTCGAACGTGTAGTCTCCGTGGTCGGTAGGCCGGTGCCGGATACGAAACTGCCCATTGAGGGAAGAGACGGTTTCCCCGGATAATGGAACGGGCGTTAGGGGGAGATTTCCTCCGAAGCCCGTGTCCGCCAGGTATGTCTCTCCCTGATGAGCGATCAGGATCGTTACGTGTGTTCTTCCGAGGGACATGTACGTCCGGGACGCATGATTATATACGACCCCGCGTGTCAGGACGGCATCAAAGCCGTTATCGATCAAGACGAGATACAACAGCGGGTTCAGCTCATAACAGAGGCCGCCTTCGCGATTGAAAATGATTTTTTGAATTAAATTCCGTTCGCTAATGTCGTTGATTCGGTTGCGAATAATACCGAAATTTTCGAACGGGATCGTTATCGCCATTTGAGCCAGGGCGCTTGGCAGCGAGTCCCAGGCGATCGGCTCGTCGCCGGATAATCCGATTCGTTTGCGAAATAATGCAGTCAGCTCACTCATGTCCGTTCCTCCTCTGCAGCAATTACTTACAAGGTAAGCGATGTTGAGAGCCGGAACAATAGCTTTTTTCCAAAGTGTTACGGTACAGCAGCAGGCGCAGTCTTGTATAATAAACCGGAGAGGGCCATTTTCCGAAGCTGACATCAGGAGGACCTAGTGAAAAAATATATGTCCATTCTATCCGATCTGGAGCAGAAATTGATGGTAGGGCAGTACCGCTCCGGCGAAAAGCTCCCCTCCGTACGAGATGCCGCGAAGGAATACGGCTGCAGTGTCAGCACGATCTTGCGGGCGTACTCGGAGCTGGAGAGGCGCCATGCGATTTATTCGATCTCCCAGAGCGGCTATTATGTAGTCGAGCGGCAGCCCGACCGGGACGCCCGTAACGAAGATGAGACGATCGATTTCGCTTCGGCTTCGCCGGATCTGAACCTGTTTCCGTATTTGGACTTTCAGCATTGCCTGAACAAAGCGATCGATACTTACAAGTACAACTTGTTTACCTACGGGGATTTGAACGGACTGGAGAAGCTTCGACAGACGCTCGTTTCTCATCTTGCCGGCGATCAGGTGTTTGCGAGCCCGGATCAGATTATGATTACTTCGGGCGTGCAGGCCGCGCTTGAGATTTTGGCGAAAATGCCGTTTCCGAACGGGAAAGAAACCATTGTGGTCGAACAGCCGGGTTACGATCTGTACTTGCGGTTTTTGGAGACGGAAGGTTTGCCGGTCAGAGGGATCGCCCGTTCGACGACCGGCATCAATCTGCGCGAGCTGGAGGAGGTATTCAAGAGCGGCGGCATCAAATTTTTGTATACAATGCCGAGATATCACAATCCGCTGGGCACCTCTTACAGCACGGAGGAGAGAAAAGCAATCGCTGCGCTGGCCGCCAAATACGACGTATACGTGGTGGAAGACGATTACATGGCCGACTTGGGCGAGGAACGAGGGTTCGAGCCGATCTATTCGTACGACAGCGCGTCGCGCGTCATCTATCTGAAAAGCTTCTCGAAAATCATCTTCCCGGGCTTGCGGCTGGGAGCCGCCGTTATGCCGCGTCAGTTGCTGGAGACGTTCCGCAAGCACAAACGATATGCCGACACTTCGCTGTTGTCCCAGGCCGCGCTTGAGGTGTATATCAAAAACGGCATGTACGAGCGGCACAAGCACAAAATCATCAGCCAATACGCGGCGCGGATACGTTTGCTGAATGAGGCGCTTGAACGGCATAATACCGACGGGCTGATTCGGGCGGGGGATATCCGATCGGGAGTTTATATGCCATTTATGCTGCCGCAAACGGTTCATCTGGAGCTTCTGACGAAACGTCTGGCGGCGAGGAACATTCAGGTGGAATCCGGTAAAGGGTTTTATATGTCAGGTTACTTGGAGCGGGAAAAGTTTTTGCGGATCAGCGTTTCGCGCGCCCAGCCGGAGCGGATCGAGGAGGGGGTCAAGGCGATTGTAGAGGAAGTGAAACGGAGCGGCGGACGGTCGTTGCCCGGTTGAGACGGATCGCGATCAACCGCTTTTGCTCATTAAGAATGATCGAAGCAGCGACTCTCCTCTGGAGAGATTCATTCTGTTTATCCACGATAGGAGGAGTTTTATGGAATATATACGGGACTATATGATGTACGCCTCGGTGTTCGGTTTGTTCAGCTTTTGCTGGTTCGGCTGGGCGCAAGAAGATCCGAAACCCGGCTGGCGCAAATATATCGGCATCGCTTCAGGCGCCGCCCTGCTGCTCTGTCTCGCCGGCGTTTACCTAAGCGTGACGAACTGGAACGCGCCTTCCGCCTTGTCGGACTCGGCCGCATTCGGCACTTATTTGATTACGGTTTATGTTGAATTTGCATTGGCAGGGGCCGGGGCGTTTGCGTTGATCAGGCTGAAGCAAAAAAATTACGTTGCCCCCTGGATTGCTTTTATTGTGGGCATTCATTTTATTGGCCTTTCGAGCGTGTTTGCCGATCCGAGCTTGAACGTCCTGGCGGCGCTTCTTGTCGCGGTATCGGTCCTGTCGCTGTTTCTGTCCCGGAAGCTGCAGGTGGCGAACAGTGCGATAACGGGCATCGGCGCGGGTACGGTTTTGTTCGGCTTTGCGTTATCGGGTTTGATCCGGTATATGCTTGCTTAGAGGAAGATTCCTTCAGCGGAAGAGGCAAACGAAGCTGCTGTTCAACCAAAAAAGCAAAAAGGGCTGCCGCAAGAACAGTCCTTTTTGCTTTCTTTATCTCCCCGGCGTCGATGCCGCTTACGAGATCGGAACCCCGCTTAAACTGGCGCCCTGCGCAAAGAAACGCCGGATGTTCGTCTCGACTTCCGGATCAGGCACGAGCGGCGGAGCTTGATGCGGTTTCGTCCGGGCGTCGATAATGACGTTGTCGCAGCCCCAATGCTTGTGCTCGTAATAGCCGTTCACCCCGTGGATATCGTGGGACGGGTTGCTGCGCGTGAACGTGGCCCAGAGGAAATTGTCAATCGCTGCGCTCATAAAGTGGCTGTCGTCGCACAAAACGATCATCGGGCAGGAGGCGAGCGAGCCTCTGTCCCGAACCGCTTCGCACAGCTTCCGGATATCCTGCTCCACGTTCGCGTAGCTTGTAAACGCCGGGCCTTTGACGGCCACGATGCCGGGCATGATCAGCCGGGCAGGCTCATAATCCCGCAGCCCGTGCAGCGCGTCCGGCACCTCCTTGCACAACGTCCGGATCGGATCTCCAACCGCAGCGAATACGACCTTGCTTCCGGTATTTAAGCCGGTCCCCGAATAATCGAGCGTGTCGATCGTCGTATTCGTCTGGAAATGGATGTCCCTATGGAGATCGATCCGCTCCAAGATATACGTCAAAAAATCCTCGATATGATGCGTACTTAACGTCCGCTTCTCTTCAGCCGCGATGAACAAATATTTGGCGAGGCTGAGCTGGCCAGTCCCGAGAATCCGGTTGGCGATCGTCAGCAGCTCGGCCGGCCGCTTCACCTGCTCATAAGGCGTATAACGCTCGCTGCCGATCGCGAACAGGAGCGGATGCACGCCGGCCGCATCGATGGCGTGAACTTCCTTGACCCCCGGGATCTCCTGCTTGATCGCTCCGCCCGTCAGCTCGTGAATAAGCTCGCCGAACGAGGTGTCTTCCTGGGGAGGACGGCCGACGACCGTAAACGGAAAGATCGCGTTTTGCTTCGCGTATACTTTGTGCACCCTCATGACAGGGAAAGGGTGGGTCAGGCTGTAGTAGCCCAGATGATCGCCGAACGGCCCCTCCGGCTTCGTCTCCCCGGGATGGATCTCCCCGGTGATGACAAAATCCGCATCATGGCTGATGCAATACCCGTCGATATAGCTGTACCGGAAATGGCGTCCGGCGAGAAGTCCGGCGAATGTCAGCTCGCTCATCCCTTCGGGCAGCGGCATAACCGCCGACAACGTATGGGCGGGCGGTCCGCCGATAAAGCAGCTTACTTTCAGCGGCTGGCCGAGCTTGTTCGCCTTATCCTGGTGTATGCCGATGCCGCGGTGAATCTGGTAGTGGACGCCGACTTCCTTGTCCAGCTCGTAATCGTTGCCGCTGAGCTGCACCCGGTACATCCCCAGATTGGAGTTCATAATGCCCGGCTTCTCCGGGTCCTCGGAATACACTTGAGGCAGGGTAACGAAAGCGCCGCCGTCTTCCTTCCAATGCTTGATCAGCGGCATATCGGAGATTCGGATTTCCTGAAATCCGGGCGGAAGACCGCCGGACTGCTTGATCGGCAGCGCCTTCAGGGCCGACAAGCCCGTTCCGATGTAATTGAACGGATTTTTCAGCGCTTTGATCGGATCGTTGCGCACCCCGATGACGTTTTGGGTCGACTCGAACGTCTCGCGGAAGATGAATTTGCTGCGCTCGATCGTGCCGAACAGGTTGGATACGGCGCGATACTTCGAGCCTTTCACATTTTCGAATAACAGCGCGGGACCGCTTGCCGCATATACGTTCAGATGGATGGCCGCCATCTCCAGATGAGGGTCCACTTCCTCGCGGATGCGGACCAGATGTCCATGATTTTCCAAGTCGATGATGCATTGTTCCAGATTGCTGTATCTCACCTGCAAGACCCCAATCCCTTGAAGATAATACCCGCTTGCGCAGGCCGGGTACTTCCGTATGTATCGTGATAACCCCAGTCGAACGATAGATTGTCCCCTATATTATCAACAAACTCGGAGCCGAGGTCAATGAATGCGGAGCGTTGTCACAAAAACGATACGGTTTTCCATATAACGTTACTGCGGCATTAACTAAGGGCTCGAAGCGAAAGTCGCAGAAATCGCGGGTTGATTCCTACCAGAGGATCATACAGGCTGGAAAGAACAACTGCTATAATGCAGTACAAGACTTCCGTTTACTTGCAAAACGATACAGAAGGAGCATTGACGGCCATGTCGCATAGAGTCTACTTATACAATGTCAGCGAACCCGCTCAAGCGAAGGACAGCGATACGATGATGATGGAATGGGGCTATGAGCTGCCCCTGTTGCTTCAGCCGCTTCTGGTCGAAGGCGGGTGTATATCCGGCAACAACTACAATAATCATACGGAGCCCGACAATGCCGGGCTTTATTACAATGCCCGGGCGGGCATCGAGCATCTGAAAGCTTTTTACAGCTTTCTGGAGAAGCAGGACGGGCTCATCATCGATCATGAAGCATTTGCGGAAGCCAAACTCCGTTTGTTCGACTATTTGGATCGGCTGGAGCAGCCTTTTTTTCACCTCGACGCCTGGGATGTGTTCAATATGGACGAGATCCCTCACGCCGAACAGGCGGAAGCTTGGCTGGCCGAAATTGCCCATAACAATGCTATGATTCAAAACGCGATGGAGCAAAACGATCTTTCCCTGCTCCGTTATGCCGATATGATGGGCGTCAGCCCCGGCTTCCGCTCATTTGCCGAGCTGCTCAACTATAAAGGCTACGACTACGGCTGGGGATGCATCTGGCTGCCGTTTGAAGAGGAAGCCGGTGCGGTCATTTTCGAGGAGAACGGCTTGCGGGGACTGAAGGACAAGGACGGCAGCATCTTGCTCCAACCGCAATTCGACGTATTTGCCGAATTCGGCCCCGAAGACGTCGCCGTTGTCGCTAGAGACGGCCAATACGGCTATGTGAACAAGTCCGGAGTCGTCACGATCCCTCTTGAATGGGAGGATGCTTCCGACTTCGAATACGGCTGCAGCTCCGCCATTGTCAAACGCGGCGGCCGTTTCGGCCTGATAAACGCCAGCGGCGGCCTAGTCGCCGACCCCCGGTATGACCAGCTGGAAGCCATCGATTACAGCGGTTATTTTGCGGCGCAGCAGGACGGGAAGTGGGGCGTGCTGGACAGCAGCGGCTCCGTCATCGTGCCTTTAACCTATGACGAACCGTTCGAGAACGGCCTCGGCTATTACCATACCGCCGTAAAGGGTCAACACAACCGGCACATCTTCAACGAGCAATTTGCCTACGTCGGCCAATTTCCGGTGAGTGCCCTGGAACCGGTCGGCGACGGGCTTCTTCTCGTAAAACCGCATACGAATGTAAACTCCAGCTCTCTGTATAACAAGAACGGCACTCTTCTCGCATCGGGCTTCGATAAATTAAACCGGCAAACCGATTTCCCGAACATGCTCATCGTACGCAAAGGGAAACAATACGGTATTCTCGGCATCAAGCAGGAAACGTTTCTGCTTCCTTACGGGTACGATGCGCTTATTGATCTGCAGGCCGCCGATAGGGAAGGCCGGGCAAGCAACCTGGTGCTGGCGCGTAAGGACGGGAAAACAGGCGTATTTAACGGCGACCCCGATCATCCGTCCTGGCTGTTTCCTTTGGACGACTACGAGGCGGTCTGCTGGCTGTGCGAGCATGTTTTCGCCTTGCGGCGGAACGGACGGTGGGGCATCGCAGATTCGCATGACCACTGGATAAGCGGCTTCGAATTCGATTATGTGGAGCGGAGACTGCTGGAGGAAGCCAGCGCCTACGCCGTTGCAGGCCCGGACGTTTATGTCGTGAGCCCGGAAGGTCTGACGAGAGCTGACCGGATGGTGGTGAGAGAGGAAGCGGAAGACGAATATTACAGCCGTTATTTTGAAACGGACGTTCTCAAGCGCCTGCTCGCGTATGCTTATTCGGACGACCCGGGGGGCGATGCTGCGGATGAGAACCCGATGCATGAGCTGTACAACCAGGCTCAGGATGCATACGAAAGGGGCGATTTCGAGCGAGCGATTCTGTATGATACGATCGCGGCGGAGAAAGGGTACGGCCCCTCGATGAACAATCTCGGCAGCACGTATCATTCGACAGAAGGGTATGCCGACGGCGACAAAGCTTTTTACTGGTATGAACAGGGTGCCGAGGCGGGCGACGTCGATGCGATGAACGGCCTGGGCGTCTGCTACCTGGACGGCGTCGGCACAGCGACGGATATCGATCAGGCGCTGCACTGGCTTGGCGAGGCTGCGGAGCGGAACAATCCTTACGCCCATAACAACTTGGCCGACCTTTATTTTGACGGATTGCTGGTCCCGCACGATCTCGGCAAGGCGCTCGGCCATTATGAGCAAGGGGAAGCGCTCGGCTCTCCGAATTACATTCGGCTTGGCTATATCCATGAACAGCGGGGACATGCCGAGAAGGCCGTATCCTACTACCGGCTCGCTTACGAGGACGGCTGCGAGGTGGGGGCTTTTAATATGGGAATCTGCTGCAGCCAAGGGATAGGCGTAACGAAAAATACGGATTCGGCCATCCAGTATTTCCAGGCCGCTCTGGAGCGGGATTATCCGGCCGCACATATCGAGCTTGCCCGAATCTATAGGAGCGGGAAGGAGGAAGCGGATGAATCTTTGGCGGACTACCATATTCGGGAGGCCGAAAAGGCCGGACTGGATATCCCGGAGGACCTGCTTGCGAATTCGTAAGGAATGCCCTCCGCTTCGGCCCGGGATCGGAGAAACGAACCGGGGATGAATGGGCTGGATGTTCGCGGCCGCTCAGCCCTGCATCCTGCTTGCCGGGCAGGATGCAGCCGGATAAGAGCGGTTCGCAGCTTTTATTTTGTCCGAAATCCGTCTGAATGGGGAAATAAGAGCGATTTGGGCCTTCTAAAATCGCTCCGAACCGTTTGGCAAGGTGGCCCGCAAAGGGCGACATGAGCATACCCGCTTCGGCAAAGACCATACAAAAAACACGCTGATTCAGCGTGTTTTTTGCGCTAATGGGCATCCTACATTTAACCTGTAAATTCTTGAACCCATCCGTTATTGTAATAAGCGATCCCGATTTTGGTGAAGCTGGTGTTTAAGATGTTGGCGCGATGGCCTGGGCTGTTCATCCATTGATTCATGACTTCAGCCGGGCTTGTCTGGCCTTTGGCGATATTTTCGCCTGCCGAGTTGTACGTGATGCCAAACGCCCTCATCATATCGAACGGGGACCCGTAAGTCGGAGACTGATGGTCAAAATAATTGTTGTTGTACATATCCTGAGCTTTGGCCATCGCGACTTTCGTCAGATTGTCGTCCATAGCCAGAGGATTCAAGCCGGCATTCGCTCTTTCCTTATTCACCAGCTCCAGCACTTGCAAAGCATACTCCGATGGATCGGCCGACGGCTGAGGCGCTGCCGGATTCGCCGGAGCGGCGGGATTCGCAGGCATACTCGCCGGCGGGTTTGCCGGATATTGCTGCACCGGCTGATTGACTGGCGGATTCACGGGGTATTGCTGAGGGACCGGTTGGCTGATCCGATTGAGCCAGTCCATCCAGCTTGTACCGTCGTAGGGAATCTGCTGCATCGTAATCGACGGATTTTCGCCGTCCGCTGTGGAGAGGGAGGACGCTTGCGTTAAGTTCGGCGACGGGAAAGCCTGATGAGACCTGGGCTCGAGCTTGATCTGATCGGGAGCCGCCTGCTTTTTTGTAACCGTATTCCCGCAGGCTGTAACAGCCAAAAGGGCTGCGACGATAATATATTTTTTAATGACCCATACCTCCTTGTACGTTGGACGCGTGAGATGGATTACGAATAAAGTTTCTGCAAACCGTCTTCAATTTATCCGGTTCTGACGCATCCAAGTCCCGCCTAATTATTCACTTGCAGCCAGCGGTCAACTGTAGAATCCTCCATCAGCCATGGTATAATGAAAAGAAACGGAGTTGATTCGTAAGATGTCGGAGTTGCTTGATCCACGGAACGATTTCGTCTTCAAACGAATATTTGGCAGTGAAGAAAACAAGGATGTCTTGCTGACGTTTTTAAATCGTACGTTTGCAGAATCAGGTGAACCGCCCTTATCGGAAATTGTTCTGTTAAATCCGTATACGGAGAAGGATGCTCCGCTCGATAAACAGTCTATATTCGATATTTGGGCCAAAACCATAGAAGGAAAACTCATCAATATCGAGATGCAGCTTTTTAATAAATACGATATTGAAAAGAGGACACTTTATTATTGGAGCAAACGCTACTCCAGTCAATTGCAGGAAGGACAGACTTACAAGGAACTAAAAAAGTGCGTCACTATCAATATATTGAACTATTCCTTCATTGCTAACGACCGGTATCATAATGTGTTTCATTTAAGAGAAGATCATACGGGGCTGGAGTTAAGTGACGATATCGAGGTTCATTTTATGGAACTGTCTAAATTGGAGGACTTGTCCATTTCCGTCGAAGGCGGACTTGTAAATTGGCTGCTGTTTCTGAAAAGTGCCGACAAGTTGAATTGGGAGGTGCTCGAGATGAACGAACCTACTTTGAAAAAAGCAATGGACACGCTGGAGTTTCTAAGCCAGGATCGGGAAGCGCGGCGTTTATACGAGGCGCGGCAAAAGTATTTGCACGATGAGGCTTCTATGATCGAATGGGCTACCGAAAAAGGAGTAGCGGAGGGAATTGTCAAGGGAATGGCTAAAGGATTGGCGGAGGGAGAACACCGAAAAGCTGTCGAAATCGCCAAAAATATGCTGGCGCTAGGGATTGAAGTTTCTGTCATCGCAAAAGCAAGCGGTCTCTCCGAATCCGATATTCAATCGCTTGGACAATCTGAAAAGACTAACCAGCGTTAACGGTGCTATATTACCCAAATTAAGAAATCGCCCTGCCCCTTCGAGAAGAAAGGCAGAGCGATTTTTTTACAAGCTGAGATGTTAGCGATTCCGTCTAGTGGTTACCGTGGCTCACCCGGATCACTACGTTTCCTTTTTTGTGTCCTGCCTCTACATACCGGTGAGCTTCGGGCAACTGCTCGAGGGAATAGAATCGATCGATGACCGAACGGATGCGGCCTGTCTCGAACAGCTCCTTAAGGAGTATTAAATCTTCCGTAAGTATCTTTGCTATACCTTGACCATCCACGGTCAGGAAGATCCCGCCAGGCTTCAGTGTGTTTTTGCAGGACGATTTCGAGATTTTGCCGACGGCGTCGAAAATAATATCGTACTGGTCTCTCCGATCCGTAAACGGTTCATGAGTATAATCGATGACCTGATCGGCTCCAAGCGATTTCACCAGTTCCAGATTCGACGTACTGCATACGCCCGTTACATCTGTCCCGAAATATTTGGCAAGTTGTACCGCTGAGGTTCCCACCGATCCGGAAGCGCCATAGATCAGAACCCGCTGTCCTTGGCGAATGCGGCCTTTGCGAAAAAAATGCAGCGCCGTAGTTCCCCCGAACGGAAGGGCTGCAGCTTCTTCATAGGTGGCATTGGCCGGCTTATGGAACAGATTGCCGTTGTCCGGCAGACAAATGTACTCGGCATTGGCACCGCAAGCGAATCCGCTTATCGCGTAAACCTGATCGCCTTTCTTGAACCTTGTAACCGCTTTGCCGACCGCTTCGACTTCTCCGGCCAGTTCTACTCCGAGAATCGGGTTTCGCGGTTTGCTCAAGCCCAGTACGATCCGCATCGGAATCCAGTATAAGGCGGGGCTGTTGAAGCTTCGGATTCGGCAATCTCCTGAGGTTACGGTGGTCGCGTGAATTTTAATCCGCACTTCCTTATCTTTGGGGACAGGCATAGCGACCTCCCGGAGCTGCAGAACGTCCGGCGGTCCGTATTTGGTGCATACCATCGCTTTCATGGGCTTCCTCCTACACATGTCGTCTTGTAAGGAGTATAGCTGTACATGGAGTTGTCTTGAAGATACTAAAGTATGGTTTGAAGCAGGTTTTAGTGGTATCTTTCCAGGAATCAAGCTTACAGCAAACCTAATTGTCGAGCATAAGCAACCGCTTCAGTGCGCCGCTTGACCTGCAATTTATCAAAAATATTCCGGTTATGTCCCTTCACCGTACTAAGGGAGAGGAACAGCCGCCCGCTAATCTCAGCGTTGGACAGCCCTTGGGCGATCAGTCGCAAAACCTCAAGCTCCCGCTCGCTAAGCGGCTCGATCAACCCCTTCCCGGATAAGAACGGCCCAGGAGGAGACCCGGTCCCGCTACCCCGGTCTTCGGCTTCCATTACGGTCAGCAGTTTGTTCAGAGAGTCTGTCATGATTCCTTGTCCAGCCGCTTCGCGTAATAAACGATACATCACAACCCCTTCATCGGCAAAAATACGCACAAAACCGCCTGCCGTTGCTGCACATAAAGCGTCCCTTAGAGCTTGTATGGCTCTTGCGGTCTCGTTGTGCGCATATAGGGTAACCGCCAGCAAAATCAACGCTTGAAGCCGCTCGCGTTCTTCCACCAGCCTATTCGCCTCCGACTGCCGGAGCCATGGCTTCAGTACCGCCAGCGCTGCGGACGTATTTCCTTGGGCCAAGTGTACCCGTACCCGGCTGATGGGAAGCTCGTACTTCTGCGCCAGATGAGCGGCTGCCGTCAGATTGCCTTGACGAAGCAGGACAAGGATTTGAGCAGCGGCAATTGCAGGCAGCTGATTCACGAAGTTTTGGCTGCGGGCGAAGTGATCGGCAGTAGCGATACAACCGGCTGCTCCGCGTACGTCCCCCCGGGCAAGCTTCAGCTTGGCGAGAAACAATTCGCCTGCAACGGCTCGGTCCGTCCGCTCAAGCTGCTGTGCCAGCCGGACGCTCTGCCGCCCGTGTTCCGCTGCAGCCTCCAGGTCGTTCCATTCATAAGTTATTCGCGCTAAGCCCAGATGCGCTTCGCATGCCGCCGGAAACGCGGGATTACCCGCCAGCTTCAGGACGTTCCGATACGTCTCAGCCGCCAGATCCAGCCTGTTCTCCGCCTCCTGCACGGCCCCCAGGCCAAGGGAAGCCATGATGGTTACGATGAGATGACCGATCTGCCTGCTGGCCGATAACGCCTCCGTATAGGCGTTGCTTGCGGCAGCGCGATCCCCCTTCAGCTGGTAAGCATACCCGAGCGACCAGGTCGTCGCCGTGCGGACAGGCAGGTTGTCCGGGTGCAAATAGTCCAGCGCGCGGCGCGACTCGGCGAGAATGGTGTCAGCCTGGTGCCTGCTGACGGCTTGTGTAGCGCGTATGGAGGCGATATGGCCGATCAGATCGCGGGTTTTATCGTCCTGCTCGTCGTGATGCAGCGCCTTCTCGGCGGCCAGCAGCTTCGGCTCGACGCCGCTCATCTGGCCCGTCATCAGCAGGGCGGAGGCGTACATCACCCACAACGAAGGCCTGGCGTCCAGTTCCTTTGCGGGTAAAGCATCCAGCCAATCCTTCACCGGAGCGACCGCTCCCCGAAAAAGCAAAGGCATGCCGCCGCCCTCCACCAGCCGGGCTGCACGTCCGATATCGTTCGCAGCTGCGGCGTGACGGAATGCTTCAAGGGCCAAGCCATTGTTCTCATACCAGATGCTTGCCCGTATATGCAGGGTTTCTATGGTCTGAGGGGAGCTATGCTGCAGCCGTTTTCGCAGCAGCTCGGCGAACAGATGGTGATAACGGTACCAGCGCCGCTCCTCGTCCAGACGGACAATGAACAGATTGGCGCGTTCGAGATCGTCCAGCATGTCTTGTCCGGAGGCGGAAAGGGGAAAGGGCTGCCGGCTTTGGACTTGACCGTCAACGACGGCATCGCAAAGCGGACCGCATAGCCGGTCCAAAATGGACGAATGCAGTAAAAAAGTAAGAACGTCTTCGGGCAACCGCTGGAGCACTTCTTCAACTAGATAATCCAAGACGAATCGGTTGTTGCCAGTGAACGAACGGATGAAGCCGGAGACGTCGCTTTGTTCCTTCATAGACAGGGCCGCCAGCTGCAGTCCCGCAATCCAGCCTTCCGTACGCGACTCCAGGAGGGCGACGTCAGTTGAAGAGAGAGGTTGCCCCATGACGCCCCCGAGAAATTCCGACGCTTCGGCATAAGTAAAACGCAAGTCTTCGGCCCGCAGGTCCGTCAGTTGGTCGCGAACGCGCAGCCGGGGAAGGGGGAGACGTGGCTCCTCGCGAGTGGCGATGACCAGATGCAGGTGTGGTGGCATATGGTCAAGCAGCAAGGAGAGCGCACGGTGAATCGGTTCGGCCTGAATGACGTGATAATCGTCAAGAACGAGAATGAAAGGTTCCCGATTCACGTTAATTTCAAGAAGTAAAGCGTTAATTGCCGCTTCGATTGGAGGCGGCTGGGGGGAAGGAAGCAAGGCGAATACGCTGTCTCCGCTATGCCTCGATATCGTCTGCAAGGCAGCGAAGAGACCGGTCAGAAACCGGGCAGGGTCGTTGTCTCCTTCGTCCAGCGACAGCCAGGCGACAGGGCGTCCGCAACCGGCGGCCCAGCCGCTGACGAGCGTTGTTTTGCCGTAGCCGGCGGAGGCGGAGACGACGGTCAGTTTGCGGCGCAAGCCGTCGTTCAGCCGCTGGATCAGCCGAGGGCGGAGGACCGTGTCCGGCCGGGACGGAGGGATATATAATTTCGTCGATATAATAGGAATGGTCATAACTAAATTATAATAACCGTTGTCTTTTACCGTCAATAAGCGCAAAGCTGTCAGAAGGATTGACCGGCTAAAGCAAACATTATGGAGCTTCGGATCGGATGCGACTTTCCTCTCCAGATTCGATTCGATTTCTCTCCTTAACGGTTCTTGGTTCATCCGGTTCCTCCTTATTGTTTCCAGTTGACTGACGGTAGTTCCGATTGTTTCTGACGAGGACGAGGATCATTTTGCCTATATGCTGGAACATTTTATGCCATCCGGCGATTCTACGGTGAGACTGCCGCCGAGGGCAAAGGACTTATTTTCTATATTCTCTGATCTGTATTCTTCAAATCCGATATCTAAAAAACAAGGCTATCCTGCAGCAGCATGCGCTACTGTTGCAGAATAGCCCGAACGATCTAGTTACAGCTTAGAAAAACAACTTAAATTAAATCCGATTGTTGGAGCAGTCTTTGTAAGATGGTCGCTACTTCAGCTCTCGTAATATACGCTTTGGGCGCCAGTTCAGCACCGTTTCTTCCGGACACGATTCCCGCTTGAATAATGTCGGCAATGCTGCCAAGCGCCCAAGCGGATGCATCCGACGCATCCTGATAGGCAAGGAGCGTACGTTTTGCTGCAATTGCAGGAAGTTTTGCTTTAAGATCGGTGATGGTCATCGCCTTAGCCAGAATCACCATCGCTTGCTCCCGTGTGATCTTGTCATTCGGGCGGAACGTTTTGTCCTCAAAGCCATCGATCAGCTTATACTCGTAGGCGGTATGGATTACGCCGCTGTACCAGTCCGTCGTTTGCACATCTGCGAACGGCGATCCTTGGGTCTCCGGCTTTAAGCCCAAGCCTCGAACGATGATGGCCGCAAATTCAGCGCGCGTAATGTCGCGATCGGGGCTGAACTCGTCCTTGCTGATGCCGCTGATGACCATTCGCGACCCCATATCGTTTACGGCATGTTTCGCCCAATGGTTTCTTACATCTTGAAACTCCACCTTATTCCATACAACGGAGTATAGGCTGTTGGTCAAGCTGTTCACTTTCGCATAATAGTTGCCGTCTCGTACAACGATCTTGGTCGGTACATGACGTACCGTTCCGTCCGGTTCGATAACGACTCCCGTTGTAATTTTAGTCGGATCGACATCGTCTGGAATCGTAATGGTTCGTTCCACGTAGGCATTAAACTTCGAAGCTGCGATTGTTACTCCCTTGTGTACAGCTTTCACCGTAAAATCTATTGGCGGTACAACCCATGTAAACGAACCTTGGTCTGCCGCATTCTCCACGATCCTCACCAACTCCGCTGCAGGTGCCCCAATTTCGATCTGGATCTGAATATCCTGCAAGTCGATCGAATTGCCCAGTTGATTGGAAATGAAATCCATGTTGATTTGCTGAGCAGGCAAGGTGTACGTTGCCCGATCCGTTTTGATCTCTAGTACGGCCTGCTTGTTTTCCATGTTTTTAATCATTTGGCCGTTCAGTTCCCCAACGATTACATCGGATTTGGCGTTTACCGGAATCG
Source organism: Paenibacillus sp. MAH-35 (assembly GCF_058135425.1). NCBI lineage: Bacteria > Bacillati > Bacillota > Bacilli > Caryophanales > Paenibacillaceae > Paenibacillus > Paenibacillus sp. MAH-35. Next base: position 66,715 of record NZ_JBYUPU010000005.1, on the reverse strand, counting down.
TTACGACCGCACGTTGTCCTTCTTGCGCAAGCCTGTCATTCAGCTTTTTCGGATCAATGGTTATCGTAGTTACGGTTTGATCGTTCCGTCTGGTCGTGGATGCGGTTCCCGCCTTCTCTAATTTACCGTTTACGAGCACGTCGACATTGGCTTTCGTGTTATCCGTTGTCGGCGGGGTTACAGGCACGGACGGCGTCTGGATGCCACTGTTGCCGGTGTCGTCTGACGGCAGCTCCGGAGCGGTTGCCGGTGTCGCGTATGCCTGATTGGATTCCGCGATCCAGCCTCCCAGATTGCCTGCTTTCGCGATAAAGTAATAAGTTGTGCCGTTAGTCAGGTTATGCACGTTGTAGGTAGAGCCACTCACGGTAGCAATGGATGTATAGCTAACTGGATTCGAGACCGTCGACATGAACAGGTTATAATAAGTCGCTCCGGAAACCGTGTTCCAATTTAATGCAATCTGACGATCCCCTCCGGAAGCCGTAAGGTTTAGCGGATGCGTAGCGTTTGGCAAGCTTACCACCTGAGTAACTGTAAATGTCACATCCGTCATCTGGTCTGCCGACACCGTTACTGTTGCCGTATAAGTGCCCGCAGTCAGGCCGTTTTTGGCTTTAACCGTAAAGCTTGTAGCCGGCGAACCGCTGTTTAATGTCGGATTTGGCTGCGTGATCACAAAATCGTTAGCGTTTGCACCGTTAAGCGCTGCTGTCAAATGGGTTAAATGGCCTGTGCCGGTATTAGTTATCTCGATGGATAATGTTTCCGGCGAACCCGACGCGTAACCCTCCACAAGCGGAACGGCCGTTTGATTGGCAATCGGGGCAATGGAATAGACCGATGTGCCGTTCACCGTTACTACGGCCGCACTGCTCGTTGCTGCTGCCGTCTTGCTGCCTGTGACGCTGTTGTTCGTGTTCGTTACTACCGCATAGTAGTACGTCGTGCCCGCTCCGTTTGTCGGCGCTGTATACGATGCGCTTGTTGCACCGTCGATTGCTGTACCACCACTCATGCTATTGGTCGTATTGCTGTACCACTGGTAGCTCAGCGTTCCTCCGTCGCTTACGGCAGCCACTATGTTCAAACTCGCGATGTCTCCGACACTCACCGATTGGTTTCCCGGTTGTGTGCTGATGATTGGCGATTGCGCGTCGACCTGCACGTTCACCGTGACGGTTGTCGTTTTCGTGTCCGTTGTTGCGGTATTCACCCACCTGATTCCGTCCCATGTCTGCTTTAAGAAAGTCGCTGTAACCGTATAATCGCCCGCTGCCAGCGGGGTATAAGTCGATTTGTAACTAGCACCGGATAAACTGAACGTTCCTGTTTGGCCACTCTCCGTAGATGTCCAGACTGTCGGGATATATTTTTCGGATCCTGGCTCCAATCCTGCCGCCAGCTGCCGGTCTCCTATAGCTGTCAGCTCCACCGGATTGCCCATGGCGGCACTATTCATGCTGGCGATAATCCGGTTATTCTGTGCATTCAGTACCGTTTCAGCTGCCAAAATCATGCCGTTGCCACCGACCTCCACAAACATGCCGCTGCCGCCGGCCACGCCCGTCATATAAGCTGGGGCTCCCGAATTGCCGATTGTCCAAGTAACCCCGTCGCTGGAGACCAATACAATTCCCGCCGCCCCTACGACTACATACAAGCCGTTGCCGTAGGCCACGCTGCCAAGACCGAATGGAGTTCCTGATGTGGCTGTTGTCCATATTTCCCCGTCACTCGAGGTCATAATGACTCCGGAATAACCCACTGCCACATACATGCCGTTGCCGTATGTGATGCTAGTAAATGAATTCGTAGCGCTGATCGTTACTTTTGTCCAGGCTGCTCCATCGCTGGAAGTCACTATCGTTCCTGAGTCCCCGACCGCCACATATTTGCCGCTGCCAAAAACTATCCCCCGAAGTGAATTCGTGACGCCGGAAGTGACGCTTGTCCAGTTTACCCCATCACTGGAGGCCAGGATCGTTCCGCTGTTACCTACTGCCACATACTTATCGCTGCCGAAGGCTACGCTATTCAATTCGTTCGTCGTATTGGACGCGACACTTGTCCAGCTCGCTCCGTCACTGGAGGCGATTATCGTCCCGAGACTGCCCACCGCTACATAGCTGCCGTTGCCGTAGGCGGCGCCTTTTAAATTGTTAATCGTACCTGATGCGCTGCTATTCCAGCTCACTCCGTCATCGGAGGTCATCACGGCTCCACCGGCTCCGACCGCCACATACTTGCCGTTGTCGTAGGCAACGGTATTCAGCGTATTTAGAGTGCCTTCTGTACGACTAGTCCAGTTCGTTCCATCGCTGGAGGTTCGAATCGTCCCCACGAATCCCACAGAGACATACATACCATTGTTAAAGGTGACGGCATAAAAGCTATAGCTTTGGTTGGATGAGACGGTATTCCAGCTTATACCGTCCAAGGAGGTCATAACCGTGCCATTGAATCCTACCACCACAAACTGACCGTTTATATAGATGACGCTCTTAAATGTAGTATTAATCCCATTGACCGAGGCGCTGCTTGTCCAGCTAGTTCCGTTGGTGGAGGTCGCTATTGTACCTTTGTCGCCTACCGCTACATATTTGCCGTTCCCATAGGCAGTGCCATATAAATAAGTACCGGAGCTTGCCCCGGATGAGCTGCTGGTCCAGCTCACTCCGTCACTGGAGGTTACAATCGTTCGTCCTCCTGCCGCAATAAACTTGCCGTTGCCGTAGGAGACGGTCGTATACCACTCCGTAGTACCCGAAGAATGACTGTTCCAACTCACCCCGTCCGTAGAGGTTAGCGCCATTCCATTAGCGCCTACCGCTACAAACTTGCCGCTGCCGTAGGTGACACTATAAATCGTTGTTGACTGGTTCGATATTTGGCGTGTCCAGGTTACACCGTCCGTGGAGGTCAGGATCGTGCCGCTGACTCCTACCGCCACATATTTTCCGGAATTGTAGGTAACGCCATAAAGGGTGCTTGTGCTGACGGGGGACCGATTTGTCCAGCTCACGCCATCAGGGGAAGTCACAATCGTTCCCATATCGCCCACAGCCACATACATACTGTTGCCGTATACAACACTATTCAGAGTTTGGTACGTTGGCATCGGACTCCGCAGACTCCAATTGCCAAGAGGATTAGTTACTGCTGCAAAAGCAGGGATGATTCCCGTTAACAGAAATAATACCGTTAATAAAGATATACTGCGTCTGATCATGTTGTTTGTTCACTCGCCTCTCACGAATTGTTGAATTTGAATCATTTACCAAGCTTCAATTGTTAATGCTTTCGGATTTTTTCATCCATACCCTGATCATGAGTGACTTAATCAGGTTCCCCATGTATTCTACCTGACGGCTCTCTCAAATTTCTCTCAAATTCGATAAGATCATCTGAAAATCGACAAAAACGAGTAGATATGGAGTAGATATGGATTTGATAAAAGAGATTGACATAAGAATAGTCCCAGTGATATATTGTGCATGCACGATATACACAGTTTGGAAGGAGGAGACGATATGCTGGCATTAGATATCAAAAATGTAAATAAAAAATATGAACATTTTCAATTAAAAAACATATCTTTTCAACTGGAAAAGGGTTATATTATGGGATTTATCGGAGCCAATGGTGCGGGAAAAACAACCACCATCAAATCCATTTTGAATTTGATACGTATCGACAGCGGCGAAATTCATATTTTGGGCAAGAACATGGCCGAGCATGAAGTTGAATTGAAACAAAACATTGGCTCTGCATTTGGAGATATCAACTTTTATACACGCAGCAAAATCAAAACGTTAACGAATGTGATCAAAAGGTTCTATTCGAATTGGGATGATGAAACCTATTACAAATATTTGAAAAAATTCAACTTGATTGAAGACAAAAAAATAGCCGAATTATCAACCGGCATGAAAGTAAAATACAGCTTGGCCCTAGCCTTATCTCACGGCGCCAAGCTTCTTATTCTGGATGAACCGACAAGCGGACTTGATCCGATTGCCAGAGACAATCTGCTGGATATTTTTCAGGAGCTGGTGCAAGATGGCGAGATCAGCATCCTTTTTTCAACTCACATCACATCAGACTTGGAAAAATGTGCAGATTATATTACCTATATCCATAACGGACAGATTATCAACAGTGCGGAAAAGGAAGAATTTATCGATACGTATCGCTTGTTGAATGGTAAGAAGGAGCAATTGGATCGGGTCAAAAACGAACTAATCGCCTACAAAACAAATTCTTTTGGCTTCACAGGCTTAATCCATACAAAAGACTTTGATCCATCGACAGATATTAAATCATCCGTACCGAATCTGGAGGAGATCATGATCTACTGCTCGAAGAAGGAGGATATCTATGTATAACTTATTAATGAAAGAATTAAAGTTAGGCGTAAGTCCTTTCTTTTATATTATGCCTTTATTGACAGGCGCTTTAATGCTGATTCCCGGATGGTTATATTTCCTTGTCATCCTTTACTTTTGTTTTATTACGATACCAAACATGTTTGCAGGCTATAAAAATCAGAACGATTTAATATTTTCAAGTATGATGCCTGTAACCAAAAAAGATATTGTAAGAGCAAGGGTGTCTGTTATTGTAATCCTGGAGCTGATTCATATTGTTGTTGCCATGCTCTATGGCGTAATGACGCTACGTCTGTATCCAAATCTGAAATACATTTTCTTCGCACCCTCCTTTGGTTTTTGGGGACTTTGTTTCGTCATGCTGGCGATTTTCAACATTATTTTTATCTCCATGTATTACAAGACGGCGTATAAATACGGTGCGCCAGCGTTTGTAGCCATTGCAGCTGCTATACTGTTTGCCGGGGGCGCAGAATGGCTCGGCATACAAAATTCGTTCGTGTTTGATCTTCTCAAAGGAATTGGTGCTGATAATTTGGCCATTCAACTCTCAATTCTGATTACGGGCTTCGTGATATTTGCGATATTTACGATAATCGCTTATCATATTGCCAACAAACGGTTTGAGAAAGTGGAAATATAATGAACATAGCGATTTCGAACACATCTGATAAACCCATTTATCAGCAGCTTTTTGAACAAATCAGCGCACAAATTTTCAAGGGCGAACTAGAGAATGGGTATAGTTTGCCGCCCATACGACAAGCGGCAACGGAGCTTCGTGTTAGTATCATTACCGTCAAAAAAGCGTGGGAAGAACTCGAACGGCATGGTTTGATTTATACCGTAACCGGCAAAGGATGTTTTGTCGCCGATCTCTCACCCGATGAGATGCTTCAAAAACGCAATGAAATGATCTTGAATCAGATGGCTATCGATACTTCCTATTACAAATCCTTTGGCCTGACCATAGATGAAGTTTATGGGCTTTTGAAGGAAGTTTATTGAACTGTGATATAACAGAAAACCACGTGTTGGCTGAAGACAGCATGACAAAGTCAATCGGTGCAAAGCTAAACCCATCGGACCAGCCTAACGTCAGCATGTTGAAGCCTTTGACAAAACGCCCTGTCGTATGGTCGAACACACGGGCAAGTAATTCCGCTTTTTGCTGCGGTTTCGCCGAAGAACCGAGTCATCCACAATTTCACCAAACAAAGGGGTGTTTTTTCTGTCAAGACCCTATTATTTTTTTAGGATTTTCCTTTATCCATAAGGGATTTAATAAGCCGATCGCAGCGGTAAATTTCCATGCCGTTTCTTCCTCCACAAAGCGAAGCCAAACTTTGAGGCATATTCCGACTACTTTGCAGGGACCCCGGAGTTTCGCTTCGCTCTTTGTACGCGGTCTGAACCCTTATCAGGGGTTCACTCGGCCTTTGGACCAAAAGAAAAACACGGATCCAATGATCCGTGTTTTGATGTATGGAGCCTAGGGGGATCGAACCCCTGACCTCATCGCTGCCAGCGATGCGCTCTGACCAATTAGTCGAAAACACTACCAAGATCATTGAGGTTAACATAACAAAAAGTTGGGCGCATAAATGTTGAGAGAGAAGGTGCTGTGTATGGATTTATCTGAGCACATGAAAGAAACCGCAGATCTCATCGCAGGGTACATAACCGGCCGGCTCTTTGTTGATGCGGACACGATCGGCATGCAGCTCAATAGTGGAGTGGAACTTATTTTAACGGACAAGCACGGAATTGAAATTCTCAATGGCAGCGAGTACATCCAGATCACGATCAAGCAAATGCGCGAGGCGCGGACGGTTGAAGGATGGCCGCTATTTGGCGGATTATATGCACGAGTCAGGGGTGGGGATATTCATACGATCAATTATAGAGGCGTAACATCGCCTCTTTTTACATTTTGGTAAAATAAAGGATTTCCAAGAATATTGTCGTATTTACATCCAAAAAGGAATTTTGGCAGGGGGTACATATGACAACAGAAGTTGATCAACAAGGATATAGTTCAAAAAAATGCTTTATTGTTACTCCAATAGGTGGAGACAACACGGACATAAGACGAGCTGCAGAAGGAGTTATTGATGCTGTTGTAGTCCCTATTCTTACTAACCATTTTGGGTTTTTAAATAGCAATATAACAGTAGCTCATCGTATGCCGCATCCGGGATCTATTAACAAACAAGTTATACAGAGAATACTGGAAGATGATCTTGTAATCGCAAATCTTACTGGACTTAATCCGAACGTTATGTATGAACTCGCCATTCGACATGCCTCCAGAAAACCAGTCATAACTATTTGTGAGAATGGAACAAAACTTCCTTTTGATATCATAGAAGAACGTACAATTTTTTATGCCAATGACATGTACGGTACAGTAGATTTAAGTAATAAACTCCGAGTAGTCATAGAAGATGTTTTGGAAAGCAATGAATTACCTGACAATCCCATTTACAGGGTAATCGAGAGTAATTTAATACAAAAATCAGACAAGTTCGACGATAAAGATAAGATCTTCATATCACGTATGGAGCGACTAGAGGAGAAACTGAATAATATCGGCTCTAATTCAATAAGTCAACTTCAAACAATTGTAAAAGTGGATAGATTATTTTTTGTTGAAGTTACAGGCGATTTGCCTGAATCCGAAAACGATCTTGGCTTAAAAAGAGCTACAATAGGGAATAATAGCTCGATAAACTCCATTACTTTTATTCGGGGTGTTCCCCCTGAGAAATCTAAAAAAGGAATTAAAGTAATTACTATTTCTGTCAACGATCCAAAAAAAGAGGTAAATACACTCACACTTGAAATAGCTCTCATGAATATTCTTCCAAAAAACCTCACTATTGTATCAGTAGTAGAGTCTGCGATTTAATTGGTATAAAAAAAGCCATAATTTAACCGAAAAAAAACGTCAAAACAGTAAGTCACGGCACTTTTAACCTGTTATATTTATATCATGGCAATACGAGAGAGGGACAGACACCCGACAAAATAACCTTGCTTGAGAGGCAGCGGCGCTGCATTCGCTTTTAGCGGATGGCCCCGCATAAGACCTCTCTTTTTTTATGCCGCGGGTAGATCTGCGATCTGCTCGTATTGCCTCTAATCACCCGCATCTGGCCGGTCGCACCGGTATCTGAAAAGGTAGGTGAGAAGCCTTTTGCAGAGTACACACTTTTGCGGGTGACTGGAATGCTTATCCCTTACATTCGAATACTCCGTTCCTGGGCTGTAGCGCTCTTGTCATAAGCGCTGCAGCCTGGACACCCTCCACCTCCGGGACAACCGCGATCCTAGCAGATAAAGGTACGGATCGGGACGGCTTGCCGGCCGCCGCAGCGAGAGCCGGCATTTCCTAATGTGACTAATCCCAGACAAGTTAGTATAATTAGCAGGATGAAACTATGGTTTTGAAAAGGTGGATTCCTATATGTCTGAAATTATACCTTGTCGGGTTCAAACAGCCTTTGACCAGTATAGCCCGGGTGAAGTAGTGTTTCTCGACGCTGCGCAAGCTAATAGACTTGAGGCCGACGGAGTCGTCGAAGTCCTGCTGAACGATCTGGACAGTAGATTGATCGGCGATCAAATTGTTGAACTGGCCAACCGGGAAATGGAGATGCTCCGGGAATTGATCGCCATGGCGCCGGATGAAGTTAAGAGGCAAGCATATAAGCGTAGGCTGAGGAAACTCGAGCAGGGTGATTTGAGACCATGAAAAAAAGCCGTGTCAGCGAACTTTGAATTCGCACACGACTCGTAGATAGGCGATATGAACTCCGCTGATCCAAACGGAGGACTCGGAGAATTTCTCGATCGGTCCACCGTAATCGAGTAACTGCCCGAGCTGCCATACTTCAACATGAACCTGATTGTGCATCGCCACCTGAAGGTGATGATCTGTACGAAGGACAAAACCTGGAACCAACATCAATCGCTCGCCTCCGGGAAATCGGCCTTCAACGCTTCAACGGAATCGTACCGAGGCGTTTCGTAAATAATTTTTGCCGGGTCTTTGGCAGTCCGGTCCTTAACGATATGGCCATATACTTTGCCGGCCAGTGCGGGGAAGACGAACATGGTTTTGCCGGGCTCGTTCGCGAGTGGGTAATTTTCGATCATGGGACACCTCAGATAATAATTGTTCGGGGGGGGGGGGGACTATTGTCCGCCCCAATTCTTGTTGCCTACTGAATTGATAAATTCCTCGAATCCAGAAGGTAAAGCGTGCAGAAAATACCATGCGGCCACAGCCAGCCCAACAACAACTGAACCGACTAACGCAAGTATCCAGAGATTCTGCCTTCTCAGCAATCGTTCAACTGTATCCATCCTATCACCTCCTAAAGAACTATTCGATAGGATGGGAGGATTTACCTTCTCTTTGTCGAATGGTGATTGATGGGAGGGGGTGAAATCAACAATGAAAGTAAAGTTTCACTATGATGATACAACATTGCATGAGTACGAATGCTCAGATGTTAAAGGTCTGTATGAGGCCATAAAAGAAAGCCGTGTGATTCATTTTAACTTGGATACTTACCAGTACGACAGCTCTGCATTAAACCATTACTCTGATGAGAGTGGCACGATGCAACAAGAGTTAATAGTGTACTTGAAGGTCCCAGTAATACGAAAAGTAAAGGTTGGAAGAAAGTAAATTTAAGCAGTTAAGGGCACCCTAACCGGTGCTTTTCTTTTTGCCGATCTTGCTGCAAATACCTAACATGAGGGAACTAATTTGCTCCCTCATCTTCGCATTCTTGGGGTAGCTAAAACGCTCCCTCAAAAATTTCTTGGGGGAACTAATTCACTCCCTCGCGAGGTAGCTAATTCACCCCCTAACAAAGAAAGAAAGAAATAAACATATAAAAGATATAAATACTCTTATGTCGACAATGCTCCTCAATCAAATCTGATTGGGGAGTTTTTCATATACAAAAAAAATAGCAAGAGGTGAATGTCGTGTATGGTGCTATGGCTCAATACAAGCTGACGCCGGAAGAGATCGAGCTCGCAAAGAACGGGCAACTGGATAAGATTCGGACCGCCGATCAGCGCGGGATCAAATTCGAATACGTCAGACTGAATTCGGAGGAAGAACCGGTTATCGCCGAACCCATACTCGAGCTCGAGCCTGTACCTGAAGTAAAGAAGCATGGCCGAGATCCGTACCGATACGGTCACATCACCAAGGAGTTGCTGCAGCAAGAACTCGAATCGGGGAAGACGCTCGTTCAGATTTCGGAAGCACTTGGCATCACCTTCGGCTCGATGTCCTGGTTGCTGAAAAAATATGAGCTGAGCGGCAATAAGCGAGGGCCAAAGTCGAAGAAATAGAGAATGCCTCTGTGACGCTCTGAATTGGCGTATAAGCGTTTCGGCATGTAAATACACTACCCCACCCGGTTACGTGGCAAATACGGGGTGTTTTGTGCGTCTCAGAGGGCGATAAAGGGAACTGGTGTTCCTGAAATTGGAGTTGGCGATGATTTGAGTGGGATAAAAGGCGAAAAAGACAGGCAGGTGGTGAATGTGGTTGAGTAAAGCGAAACTACCCCATGAACGTGAATGCGGTGCAAAAACTCGAAACGGGACCCCATGTAAGAGAGCAGCAATGCCGAACGGGCGCTGTAATCTTCACGGTGGAAAATCGACCGGTCCGCCAAAAGGAAATAAAAACGCGGTAACGACCGGCGAGCATGAGACCATCTGGATGGACACACTGGATGTGGACGAGCGCGTCCTCTTCGAGTCCATCCGCACCGATCCTCTTGAACAGATCAATCACGACATCAAGATTTGCGAGATACGCATTCGCCGTATGCTGATGCTGATTCAGGACATTAAGGCGGGGAAAGAGTCCAATAGCACCGATCGGAAGTTCCAACGGATCGAGGATAAAAAGGGCCGCAAGCGGATGATCGAGGTCGAGCAGACTGTCCGGGAGCAATCGAAGATGGAACGCATCCTGAAAATCGAGGACGCACTCACCCGGGTGCAGGACAAGAAAACGAAGCTGCTCGAGTTGAAGCATAAGTTCCTTGTTGACGAGGTGCCGGACGAGGAAGAAGAGGACGACGGCTTCATGGATGCTTTGGCCGGCAAGGTAAGCGAGGTGTGGGGCGATGGCAGCGACAGCAGCGAAACGTAAGCCGGCCCCGTTCAGGTGGAAGCCCTTCTCTCCCAAGCAGCTCAAGGTTCTTACTTGGTGGATGCCGAAGAGTCCATACAAGGACCATCTCGCCATTATTTGCGATGGATCTGTCCGCTCCGGTAAGACGGCGTCGATGTCTTTCAGCTATGTCATGTGGGCGATGGAAACGTTCGAAAACGAGCAGCTGGGCATGTCAGGAAAGACGATCGGCGCGCTTCGCCGTAACGTGATCGTACCGCTCAAGCGTATGCTCAAAAGCCGCGGCTACCACGCTAAGGAGAACCGGTCCGAGAATTTCATGACCGTGTCCAAAGGCGGCAAATCGAACGTTTTTTACTTGTTCGGCGGGAAGGACGAGCGCAGCCAGGATCTGATACAGGGGATCACGCTGGCCGGCATGTTCTTCGACGAGGTGGCGCTGATGCCGAAATCGTTCGTTGACCAGGCTATTGCCCGGTGCTCCGTTACTGGTAAAAAGTATTGGTTCAACTGCAACCCCGGCAGCCCGTTCCACTGGTTCAAAGAGGAGTGGCTGGATCAGCTTAAGGAAAAGCGAGCTCTCCACCTTCACTTTACGATGGACGATAACCTTAGCCTGGACGAGCAGACGAAAGAAGACTACAAGCGGCTATTCACCGGCGTGTTCTTCAAGCGGTATATCCTCGGTTTATGGGTGCTGGCCGAAGGTGTCATTTACGACATGTGGGACGATCAGGAGAATACTTTCGACGATGAAGATTTGGTGCCCGGCTTTAAAAGCCTCGCTCGACGGTACATCGCCGTCGACTATGGAACAAGCAACCCGATGGTGTTCTTGGATATCTGGGACGACGGGGACGTGTGCTGGGTGCTTAATGAGTATTATTACAACGGCAAGGCTAAAGGCGTCCAAAAAGATGATAGCCAGTATGCGGAAGATTTCGAGGTTTTTGTCGGGTCAGAAGACATCCCGGATTATGCAGTACTGGACCCTTCGGCAGCGAGTTTCAAGGCTGCTCTCCGAAATCGTGGCTATCGGGTGAAAGATGCTGACAACGATGTGGAAGACGGCATTCGAATGGTTTCGACCATGATTGCAAAACGAAAAATCCGCGTTCACCGCCGTAACTGCCCGAATTTCCTCAAGGAACGAGCGAGCTACGTTTGGGACGAAAAGGCCGGAGAACGTGGCGTAGAAAAGCCGGTTAAGCAAATGGATCATGCGATGGACGGAGTTAGATATTTCACCAAAACGGTCATCAAACCGCGCCGGTTGTCGGCGTAAGCGAAACGGAGCAATCATGAGAAAATCAAAGATCGTGCACCCGGGGCGAGCAGCCCTTTTTTGCATTGTTCCACGGAAGGGAAATCGCTGATTTTGCCCGAAATCGGCCGAATATCGGGATTCGAATGCCGGACATATTCACAAAATCAAATATTTGGTGCAGATGTCCGAGGGGAGGTGAGGTTTTGAGTAAACGAAAGCAGCGGCACCGTCAGGCTGCAGATGCTGCGAGACGACGCGAGCAGCCGTCGCAAGCTGAACTGGTTCCAAAAGCAAAACAGCAGAAGATGCCCCCGGGGTTCACGGCGGACGCATTTCAAAATGTGCTTGCGCGTCTTGGTGCTGGCACGCCGAACCTGCTTGAAGGCACGAATTATCCGATGACGCGTTTGTCGCAAGATTATCAGCTGATGAACAGCCTATACCGATCGCATTGGATCATACGGCGCGTCATCGATACGATCCCGGAAGACATGACCCGGAACTGGATTACGCTCACATCACAGCTCGACCCGGAGCAATTGCGCAGAGTTAATAAGCTTTGGCGGACGCGCCGGGTTAAGAGCAAGATCCTGCACGGTCTCAAATGGGGCAGGCTGTACGGCGGCGCCGTGGGTTTGATTTTGATCGAAGGACACGAGGACATCCTGCACGAACCGCTCGACTACGATACGATCATGCCGGGATCATTCAAAGGGCTGATGATTCTGGACCGCTGGTCCGGCGTTTCGCCTAATTTGAATCTCGTGAGTAATATCGATGACGTTGAGTTCGGGCTGCCTTCATCGTACCGAATGACGATGGATGACGGGCAAATGATAAACGTCCATCACAGCCGGATCATCCGATTCGCTGGCCGGGAACTGCCGCACTGGGAGCGCATTGCTGAGCAGCATTGGGGCGCATCGGAGGTTGAAGTCGTATTCGACGAGCTGAAAAAACGGGACAACACGAGTTGGAACATTGCGCAGCTGATCTTTTTGGCGAATCTCAGGGTGCTCAAAATGAGCGATATGGGAGAGGTCCTTGCTACGGGAAATGAAAAAGCGCAGTCGGATCTATACAACACCCTGCAAGCTCAAAATTGGCTGATGTCTAATATGGGGATGTATTTGCTCGGCAAAGATGACGATTTTGCAACCCATCAGTACAGTTTTGGCGGCCTAAACGACATCTATGAAAGCTTCATGCTCGACATGGCCGGGGCGAGTCAGATTCCTGTTACAAAGCTGTTCGGCCGCGCTCCAGCCGGAATGAACGCTACGGGCGAGTCCGACATGCAAAACTATTACGAGGTCGTGCAGCAGCAGCAGGAGTCCACGCTCGGACCTGTGTTGGACAAGATACTGCCCGTCATGTTTATGTCTGAGCTTGGCGGTATCCCGGATGATTACGACTATGTATTCGACCCGATCCGGACCCCCGATGACAAGGACGTTGCTGAGCTGGCTGACAAGAAGACAACAAGCATTATCAACGCGTACTCGGCCGGGCTCATCAGCCGGCGCACCGGGGTCAAGGAGCTTAAGCAGCTTGGTGAGTCAACGGGGATGTTTACGAGCATCACCGACGCCGACATCGAGGAGGCTGACGAGGATTTAGACACGGGTGATATCATGCCGGGAGACGAGGAGGTGTCGAGCTATGGCGGATTTATGGGCGCCTCGACGCCGAATCGAGAAGGCGTACCGCAAGGCTATTCTGGCCGTGATGGACCAACTCGAAAAATTGCTGATTGGTTTAGGCGATCCCTTCGAAATCGCAAAGGTGATACGTAACTACACGACTAGCAGGCGCTTTGCTGATTACGCAGAGGCAATAGCTACAAAGATGGTGACGCACCTTTATAGCGATGCTGGGCGCACCTGGCGCCAGGCGGCCCGCAAGAACAGCCGAGGCAGAATGATATACGAAGCCCTTCAAAAGGAGCTGCAGGGGCCGCTTGGAGCTGCTGTGCGGCATCAGATCGAGCGTAATGCGGCGATCATCCGCTCAGTTCCGCTCGATGTATCCAGACAGGTGACGGAGCACGTTGGGCGCGAAGTGCTGAAAGGTACGAGAGCTATTGATATTGCGGAGCAGATCAAAACGTATTTTCCTGACGTGACCAAAGCGAAGGCTGGCCTGATCGCGCGGACGGAAACGAGCAAAACGTCCACCGCGCTGACGCAGGCACGGAGCGAACTTATCGGCGTCGACTGGTACGTTTGGCGCACGTCCGAGGATACCCGCGTGCGATCTTCTCATCGAATCATGGAGGGCGTCCTGATCAGGTGGAGCAACCCACCGAGCCCGGAGCTGCTGGACGGTGAGAGGCGATCCTTCGGGCATTACCATGCCGGCAACATCTTCAACTGCCGCTGTTATCCGGAACCGGTGATCGATCTGGATTTGATCCAGTGGCCGGCAAAGGTATATTACGGCGGAACAGTTCAGCGTATGTCGCGGAAGCAGTTTGAAAAGATTGCGTGAGGTGACAAATGGAATTTCGAGTTACGAAATCAAGTGATTTAAGAAGCCATGTGGACAGAATAACCATTAGTAATTTAGAAGAACTCCTATCCTTCGTCGTTGCTTCAAAAGAAGAAGTAATCATATCGTTCGATGCAGAGGAAAAATGTTGGAATCTTGAGATTTACGACACGCACAGAGAGTGAGGAAGCCCGATTAGCAAGGCTTCTTTTTTATGCCCTGAGAGGAGGTGAAACCAGAATTGAGGGCTTATTATGGATCGAGATTCAGCCCCAACATGACCGCTACGCCGGAAGGATTCCTGATTGCCCACAACGTTCCTATCGCTCGCACCGGGTGGTATGAGTATCTTGGCGAGGAAATCGGCGCTGCTGACCGCGCTGGAGAGGTCGTTAGGGTCTATCGGAGCCCGGAGATAGTGTTCAGTCCGGCGGCCGTAGCGTCGTTCGAGGGGAAGGTCGTTACTGACGAGCATCCCGCGGAAGTCGTAACATCGTCGAATGCGACTGTCTACACGAAAGGGACCGTGCAAAACGTCCGGCCCGGCAGCGGGGACAGTAGCGACTTGTTAATTGCCGACCTAGTCTTATACGATCAGCGGCTCATTGAAGAGGTCCAAGCAGGCAAACGGGAAGTATCCTGCGGCTACGACTGCGTATACGAGGACATGGGCGACGGGACCTATCAGCAGAAGCAAATATGCGGGAATCATGTCGCAGTCGTTAAGAGCGGCCGCGCCGGCGACCGCGTTGCAATTAAAGATCACGAATCGAAGGGAGCAAGAAAGATGCCTACTAAAATCAATTTGCCCAAAAAGAAAATGGGCCGAGTAACTGATTTTCTGGCAGCTGTTGGCCTTAAGCACTTCGCGACAGATGCCGATCCGGAGGAGATTGTCGACGCCGTCGACTCACTTGCGGAAGAGCGCAAAGCGGACGATGCGGAGGTCGTGCAGGCTGCCGCGAAGGACGTCGATCCTGCGGTTGCGGCATTGGGTGAAAAGCTGGATCAGTTGGCGGCCGTGGTCGCGCAGCTGGCTGCACAGAAACAGGAAGTAAAACCAGAGGATGCTATTGACAATCTGATCGCGGAGCTGGAAGGCGGCCCGAAGCCGGCTGATGATGATGAGGAAGAGAGCCATACCATTCCCGTAGAACAGATGGATGAGGAAGGGCCTGTCTCCGATCCTGCGGACCGCCCAAAGAGCGCTTTGACCGGTGACAATGCTTACAAGTTAGCGGCGCTTAAAGCGATCAAACCGGTGATTGCGGCTATCAGCGACCCTGCCGAGCGCAAGCGTGCAGCGGATGCGGCAATTGCTGCTGTCAAAAAGACAGCGCCGAGTAAAAAGCCGTCCACATATGCAGCTATCGACAATGGCCGGCAGAAGCCGAAGCCTGCAAACGATTCGGCGGCCGAAAAGAAAGATCCGTCGCTGCTCGGCAAAGAGATCGCTGCGAAATACAACCCGCACTACAAAAACCGCGCCTAATGCGCCGAAAGGACTGATCATACATGCCAGGATCTGTAATCGGAAAGGTGCTTAATCTTGGGTATGCCGGCAACGTCGCTCGAAGCGCCGACGCTATTATTACAAATCGGATTGTCAAAACATCCGATTCCGCAAATGTGGAGTTTGGTGACCCGGTTCTGCTCAACGGAGACAACACGTACTCCAAGTTCGGATCGACCGGTACCGCAACTAACTTTGCAGGCATCGCCGTCCGCGAGGTCAAGCAGACCTCTGACTACTACAACGCGCAGAGCTTCTACCGTCCGGGTGAACCCTGTGACGTCGCAAGCCGCGGTACGATTACCGTTATCTGTCGCGTTGGAACTCCGCAAGCCGGCGGCGCTGTCTATGTACGGATCGCTGCAAATGCATCCATCCCCGGCGGTGTGGTAGGCGGTTTTGAAACGGCGGCTGACGGCAGCAATACCGTACTGATCCCGGGCGCCAAATGGACAACCGGCAGGATCGATGCAAACCGCGTCGCAGAAGTCACACTCATTGAGCGGAATAATCCGTAAGGAGGCATGAAACGATGAATCTTGCAAACAACAGCCAAGGACAACGCATCTTTACGGTACAAGGTCTGGGCGGAGGCGTCATGACCAATGACGCTGCAATCGGCTCCGGGATGGCCTTTTTGACAGGGGAACTCGAAAAACGCGACGCTAAGCTGCACGAACCCCTCTCTTCCGTCACATGGATGCGCGACATCGTATCCAAGACCGGCGGCGGATGGGTGGAGTTTACGTCCAATCAGTTTGTCGATTACGCGACGAGCGGGGGCAACGAGTCCGGCATCATCGGCGGCGAAACGAACAACATCCCGATCATGCAGGCTAACCTCAGCAAAGACCTGTTCAAGGTGTTCACCTTCGCGAATATCCTTAAGGTCCCGTTCGTTGACCAACAAAAAATGCAGCACATCGGCCGGTCGCTTGACGACATCCTGGATAAAGGCATCCGGCTGAATTACAACAAATCGATCGACAATCTCGTATATGTTGGCCTGCCGACCCTGCAAATTTACGGTCTGGTAAACAACCCTGCGCTCATTGCAGCCTCCGCACCTAATGGCTTGGGTGGAACGTCGCAATGGTTCAACAAAAACCCTGACGAGATCCTGCATGACGTCAATACAATTATCACCGCAACATGGGCTGCCAGCGAATACGATCTGACGGGTATGGCAAACCACATCTTGATTCCACCAGTCCAGTACACGGACTTGGTAGGGAGGAAGGTCAGCGAAGCGGGCAATACGTCGATCTTGCAATTCTTGCTCGACAATAACATTGGCAAGAACCAAGGTGTTGACCTCACGATTGCTCCTTCGCGTTGGTGTGTCGGCGCGGGCGTGGGCGGAACAGACCGGATGGTTGCATACGTCAACGACGAGGATCGAGTCAATTTCGACCTTCCTGTAACGCTCAGCCGGGTAATGACCCAGCCGCAGGTGACGGAAATGGCCTACCTGACCGCCTATGCTGCTCAACTTGGCCAAGTCAAGTTCTTGTACACCCAATGCGCCCGTTACATGGACGGAATCTAAGGAGGACACGCCACTATGCGTATTTTTACGAGAAAATCGTTGCAGTTTGACCATCCGGCAGGCCAAGAGCCTGCCGTTGTCGTATCCGCTGGACAGTTTGCTGTTGTGCCTGCCTGGGTTGAGAAATCTCGGATGTACCAGCTTGCGTCCAGGGACGGGTCGGTCGAATTAATCGAGAGCAGAAGAGACGAGATTGAAGCAGAAGAAGGTGCAGACGGTAAGAGCGATAAAGCCGACAAGGCTGCGGCTGCTAAAGCAAAAAAGGAAGCAGAAGCGAAAGCCAAAGCTGAGGCGGCGGAAGAAGCTGCAAGATTGAAAGCTGAGGAAGAAGCCCGGAAGATGGCTGCCGATCCCGAGTAAGAAGGGCAGATGATATGTCATGCATTCGAATTTTTATGGCCTTGTCGGGGCTGCATCCAACATCAAACGGGGGCCTAATCCCCCGTTTGCGTTGACTGACTTGTACGACGTTTACCCGCAATTTGGTCCGGATGGGAACGGCAACTATGTGGTGCCGGTGATCGTGATGCAGATGTACCTCGATCTCGCCAATGTCAGCATTCTGGTATCCCGATGGCATTCCTACTGGCGCGCCGCGATGTGCTGGTTTATCGCGCATTTTTGTACGCTTTACCTTCAATCTGTCGCCGACCCGAACGGGGGAGCTGCTGGAGCAATCGCCGCCGGGCAGGCAAAGGGGCTCAATACATCTGAGTCCGTCGGTGACGTATCGGTCAGTATGGACTACAACACGATCGCGCAGGACCTGGACGGTTGGGCCGCGTGGAAACTCACGATCTACGGACAGCAGCTCGCTACGATCGGCAAGCTAGTCGGCAAAGGCGGCATGTATGTGTACTGAGGATGTGAGCGCGAATGTTTAAAGCATTTGCCAAGGTAACAACTGGCGTTGATAAAACCGCGAGCGTGAAGAAGTTGCTTAACGAGCTTTCGAAGAAGCAAGTTTACGTGGGCATTCCGGAGGGCGGCGACAGCGTCCGAGAGGGCGCCGACAATTCGGAGAGCACAGGCGGTATTACAAATGCCGAGCTATTATACGTCCACACGCACGGTGTCCGCCAAAAGGAAATGCGGGATGAGATGAATCCAAAGGTCGAGAGCGGCGAGATGACTTACAGCAAGGCCTACAAGCTGTGGCTGCATACGCACGGCTCTCCGCTTTGGAAGTCTCCACCCCGACCGGTGATCGAGCCGGCCATTGAGCATAGCAAGGACGTGATCGCCAAGCAGCTCAGGATGGCTGCTCAGGTCGCCTTGGACGGGCAGGACCCGGCGCCGGAGCTCCAGAAGGCGGGCATGCTCGGGCAGAACGTTGTACGGGCGTGGTTTACCAACCCCGCGAACCGATGGCCACCGAACTCCCCGATCACTGCTAAGCGAAAAGGTAGCGATCGCCCGTTGATCGATAGCGGGGAGCTGCGGAAAAGCATCACATACGTAGTCAGAGGGTGATCACATGATTAACGTTGGCCGCGTCGTCAATAGCCGCAACTTCGCTCAACCCGGAGGATTTACAGTTTTCCGGCAGACCGGAGCCTGGTCAGGCGGCCGCTGGGTTTCCCAACCGGAAGTGGCGATCATCATGCAGGGCACGGTTACGGTTGCGACCCAGGAGGATCTGGAACAAGTGCCGGAAGGAGACCGGGTAACGGGGATGATGAGTTTTTATTCCCAGCAGATGATCTACCGGACACGTTCCGAGGATGACCAGGACCCCGGCGGCACGTCTGATGAGATATTTTGGCGGGGCGAACGCTACCGCGTCGCGGCCGTTTTGCCATGGCTAGACTTTGGCTATTGCAAGGCGATCGGCGCGAGAATGGGGGGCGACTGATGGCGGACGTAGTGCTCACGCTTCAGGAAGCCGAGGATTTATTTTGGTCGCTCACGCTGCAGACTCTTGGACTTAATCCGGCAGCTCCTGCCAGCCAGAAAAGAGTGCGCATCGGTTGGTTGACCAAGGGCGCGCCGGCTTGGAAAATCGATGAGGATGTAGCATTCCTGCTCCTCAACTACAACAACGACCCGATTAACCGACAGGTGGACGTTGCTTATCTGAATCAAGGGACGAACTATGCGAAACGAGTCCAGAGCTATACGCGGGTGCTCACGGTTACTTGGGTGTGTTACGGACCGAGCAGTTTTGATGATGCGGACAAGATCCGGAGCGAACTCTTCCACCCACGGACCAAGGAGACGCTCCTTAGGAGTAATCTGGCAATGATTTTGGATGTCGAAGCTCCTATTCGAACGCCAGAGCTCTTTGGCGGACAATGGTGGGAACGAACAACGTTTTCTGCCCGGTTTAATGAGCTGGTTACGCGCAGCTCGGACGTCGCTTACATCGAAAGCGCCAATGTTCAAATTGTAAAGGAGTAGGTGACCAGTGACACTATCGTTGAACGATATTGTAAATGTTACGGTCCAGGTATCGCCGCTGTCCGCGGTTAACAGTGGCTTTAACCTTGGTCTTATCGTTGGGAAGTCCACGATCATTTCGGCTGCCACACGGGTGAAACTGTACAGCGGCACGGATGATATGACTTCCGACGGCTGGGTCGGGACAGAGCCGGAATACTTGGCTGCTCAGGTTTATTTCAGCCAGTCGCCGCGGTCGAATAAGGTTCTGATTGGTCGATGGGATGCGACAGGCTCAGAGACGGCGGTGCAGGCCGTGACGGCTTGCCGTGCTGCGAACAATGATTGGTATGCCGTTTACATCTGTGGGGCTGTGAAGGCTGATGTGCTCGCTGTCGCCGGGTACATTGAAACGGCCGTTCCGCTGTCCGTTTTTTTCTACGATACAAAGGATTCGGACGTACCCGCTGGGACCGCAGGAAACGTTATGGCGACGCTGCAAGCAAGTAAACGACGCCATACATTCGGACAATACAGCTCTTCGAATTATGCTGCAGCGGCTGCTATGGGTTATGCGATGGGAGCCAACACGGGGCTAGCGAACTCCGCATATACGCTTGCATACAAGGCGGAAGTGGGAATTCTCCCGGAATCGCTAACTCTCGCTCAAGCAACTACGATTCTCGGGTACAACGGCAACATCTACACCAACTACGGGGCGACGTACAACCTGCTCGTTAAAGGTACGATGGCGAATGGGGTGCCGTTTGATGAAGTTTTGAATCTGGACCAGTTGACCAATGCGATCCAGATATCGGTCATGAATGCGCTGATCTCCGGTCCTAAAATTCCGCAGACTGACGAAGGCGTCAGCCTGTTGGTCACAGCCATTACGGAGCCCTGCGCAGCTGCACGCACGCGCGGAGTTATCGCCCCGGGTATTTGGAAGGGTGCTCCCGTGCTGGGGCTCCAAACGGGCGATACGTTGTCCACAGGCTACATGATTTTGGCTGACTCGCTGGCGAATCAATCGCAAGCAGATCGTGATGCGCGGAAGTCGCCTCCGATTTATGTTGCGGTTAAGCTTGCCGGAGCGATCGAGCACGTTGTGATCGGTGTTGTCGTAAACCGATAAGGAGGGGTGACTGTGTTCACGACATATAGTTTTGGTGATGTAATCACAACAATCTCGCACCCGGCAGTAGGCCAGTACGTTGCGAGCGGGGAAGGATTGGGAAATATCACGACAGCGATGGCTGGTGATAAAACAACACACGATACTTCCGCCGACGGTTCGGTGATGGTTTCGAAGATCAAGGGACGGAACGGAACAATCTCTGTTTCGGTCCAGCAAACGAGCGGGCTGAACAAGTATTTGCTCAAGCTCTACAACTACCTCGACACGGCGCCGGCGAGTCAATGGGCAGGAATTACAATTCTACAGCGAGCGCCGAATATGGGGGAATCAATCACTTCAACGGGAGTTAGCTTTCAGAAGCTTCCTGATAAGCCGTATCAGGCACAAGGGCAGCAGGTGACATGGATGTTTATGGCTGCCGACATCCAGCAAGATTAAGGAGGAGAATCGCTGATGAAGCCAGCTGAGAGCTATAAGGACGTAGAAATCAACGGCCGGACGTTTCGCATTCGAAAATTTGACGCGCTCACCGGGTCATTTATGCTCGTGAAAGTCACGGGTTTGATCGCGCCGTTATTTAAAAATGTCGACATAAGCAAGCTTAAGGAAGTTGGCGAGGCGTCCGAGATTGACTTGGGCGCCTTTAATGTTTCGGGAATGATAGCCGAGATTGGCAATCTTTCGGAATCCGATTTTAGATATGTGCAGGAAAAGTGCCTGCAGGTATGTGGGGAACTTCTCCCGGCGGGCGTTGCTCCGATCTTGAACAGCAACGGGACATTCGGTGTTGCTGGGCTCGAAGAAGATACAATGACGGTATTGGCTTTGACCGTCCATGCGATCTTGTTCAACGTAAAAGGTTTTTTCGCCGGAAGCCCCTTAGCTTCATTAGTCGGGGGGCTCTTGAATACGTCCCCGCGAGGCTAGAGAACATCAGCGAGTTTGTATACGCACCAGTCATAGCCGGATTTTGGACCCATCGAGACCTGATCGATGGGGTTTTTACGTTGGACGACTTGCTGGACGCGCATGAAATGCTGGAAGTCCGGCATGAGAACGAAAGGCGCGCTTACGAAGCAGCGAGGCAAAGGAATAATTAATATGCAGGAATCCCCATATTGTGGTATAAAGATGTGGGAGGCTGATATTGTGAAATATTTAGTCGCAATATTAATCGTGCTATTAGTTCTCATCTTTTTCCCGCAAATACTCGGGGTAGTACTTGGTAGTGCACTGGCTATTGCTGTATTTCCCCAACTCAAGATTCTGCTGGGGGTCATCGTTATTTGGGCTATCTTAGCGCTTTTACTACGAAACGACAAAAGGTATACTAATCGAAATGAAAAAAAGAGAATGACAGCAAACAAAATCAAAGAATAAGTCGAATCCACCACCTCATTTGGGGTGGTTTTTTAATTGTGCGAGGGGGGGTGAAGATTTGCTGGAAACAATAAAAAGCTATCTTGTCTCCCTTGGCTTCGCCGTAGACAAGAGTTCTTACGATATGGCGACAAAAACCATTGATGGAGCAGGGGACAACGTTGCTAAATTCGCCGGCGGCGCGGTCAAAAATTTTGCGCTGGCCGGAACGGCGATCGCCTCTTTTGTAGTCGCTGCTAACGTAGGCATTGCGAAGTTTATAGGAGATTTGGCCAGAGCGGATCTCGAAAACGAAAAACTCGCCCGGCAGATGTGGACGACAAAAGAAAACGCGGCGGCCTTCAACGACACGCTGAAAGCGATGGGGGCGACTTTGGAGGATTTGTATTTAAGCCCGGAGCTCATGCGTAATTTTGAAACATTGCGTAAAGAAGTGAACAACATGCGGCCGCCTCCGGAGTTTGCGGACCAGATGCGGTTCATTCGATCGATTCAGTTTGAATTTACCCGGCTCAAGCTTGAGGCGACCTACGCCTTACAATGGATTGGATACTATCTCGTGAAGTACCTGGGAGAACCGCTGACGAAAGCGAAGGCGGGGCTGGCGGGTATTAACGATGCAATTATAAAAAATATGCCTGTTTGGACAAAGGATATCGCGAGAGTGTTGTCGTGGTTTGTTCGGATGGGCGAAACAATATTTCGGGCGGGAAAAGGTACCGTGCGCATTTTCGACGAGATAGGCGAAAAAATACCTGCGAACATTAAACTGATCGGTGCAGCTATAGCGGCTCTTGGCCTTATTATCGCGTCGGGACCCGTAGGAATGTTTGCTACAGCATTGGTCGGATTGATCCTCCTGTTGGACGACTTCTATACGTACATTGACGGCGGTGAAGCCGCATTTGGCCCGATGTGGCAAAAACTCCTTGACTTATTCGATTTGGTTGAGGGTTCGGAAACCTTTGAAAAGTTTAAATCCGGCTTCAAGGATGCCATGGACTCGGTGTCAGTAGGATTTGATAATGCGAGAGAGGGAATATCGGCCTTTTATCAGGATCTTGTGGATAAGGGAGCTATAGACAATCTCAAGGAAACATTTTCGAATACAACAAGCTTCATTCATACTTTGCTTAGCGGTGCAAAAGAGTGGACGAAGGATCTCTATAAGGAACTAAAAGATCAAGGAGTGTTGACTGAACTAAAGAAAAGCGCTTCGGACCTCTTCACCTCTTTAACTGGGCTATCTGCGGCATGGAGTGGATTGCTTGATGAGATTATCAAATCCGACGAGGCTAAAAAAGCTTTAGAAGGAATCGGGAGCATATCCATGAGTGTGCTCATCGGAGCGCTTGAGACTGTAAGCGAACTTCTCGGTGCGATTGCAGGATACATTAGCTGGTTGTCAGCAGCTCTTGACGGTAGCATATTCAAAAAAGCTGAAACATCGAGTAATGCCGCTCAGAAACGGTTAGAAGAGTCCGGGGCAAACGATATGGGTTTCTGGGGGAAAATGTGGAAAGCAACCACCTCGATGTTCTCAAGTTACTTTACTGGCGATAAATTCTTCCAAGACGTTGTTAGGGCTGGCGGCGGTAATATTATCAAATCGCTTGATCCACAGTACCTCTACCAAGCGCCTCCACAGAATAACAGCACCTCGAGTGTATCCTTACAGCAAACAAATAATATCTACGGCTCCGATCCTCAGGCGACAGCTGATGCGGCCCAAGACAACATGGAGTCCATGTATATGCGGAGCATGAGAGGAGTGATCCGGTAATGGATACCTCACCGATTCTAGACCTATCAGCCCCAGAGATAAAAGATTTGGTTTATACCAAAACGAATATCGGGGGCTGGTTTTTCGACGCATTTTTGAAGATGACTCATACAAGCCGGCTTGAGATTACCGAACATCCCGTGCAAACCGGTGCGGCGATCACTGATCATGCGTTTCGGCAGCCCCGCGAACTGACGATGGAGGTCGGGATGTCCAACGTGGCGACCAGCTTTGTGCCCGGCCAGTTCAGCGGCGGATATTCGCGCTCCGTCCAAGCCTTTAAAGTCCTCAAAGACCTGCAGGATCTCCGTGTCCCCATCCAAGTGCATACGAGGCTCGGACTTTACCAAAACATGCTGGTCGAGGTATTGTCCGCGCCAGACGATTACACGACGTTTGACGGGCTGCGCTGTACAGTCACCTTCCGCGAAATTCTGGTTGCCCAGGTGGCGACGATATCAATCAGCGCCCGGCCGCAAGTCACGGACATGTCGAACCGGGGATCACCCGAGCCGCTACCGGTTAATCAAAGTGTTATTAAACAGTGGGGCGTCGATAAATTGTTCTTCGGGCAGTAAGGAGGAATTGCCGTGCCCTACAAGATTGTGCCTCTAACGCCGAATGCCAATCAAAGCTTTACTTGTACGCTGCCGGTTGACGGAAAAAACATCACTTTGGGCTTCACGGTCCGGTACAACACGGTTGGGGAGTACTGGTTTATGTCTGTCTCCGACATGAAAACGAATGCCGTACTGCTGGATGCCGTGCCACTCGTAACCGGAGAGTACCCGGCCGCTGACATACTCGGGCAATACGAATATCTGGGGATCGGTAGTGCGGCGATTGTCCCTACCAGTTCACTCGCAACCGAGATACCCGACGACACAAATTTGGGAACCGAATACGTATTGATTTGGTCCGATACAGTGAGGTGACCTCCGGTGTCCAACATCAAGAATTTAGCAATTGCGGAAGCCGATTATCAGGGGGCTGACCGTAATATTGTGCTAGCCACAATCGAGGCTGAGACCGGGTTCCGGAACATTCTCGGCGATAACGGAAACGCCCTCGGACCTGGTCAAGTTTGGCCGAAGTGGCACATGGACGCTTTCCGGTATGCAGCGGATAAGTACAGGCACACGTTGCCGTCTGAATTGGCCGGGCTACAGAAGCTCACCCTGAGCGATGATGCGTTTGCCGTTTGCGTTACCGTCTACGTCATTAAGCGAGTCTGGAACGGGTCCGGTCATGACTTCCGGCAATTCTCGCTCTCCTACGTCGGCCCGGCCATTCCGGACAGCGATTATACCCGGCGATACAACATTTGGTTGAAGTATCAGGGAGGCGGCAATACCCTAGCAAGTTTCCAACCCGGCAGCACGTTCGCCGGCGGCACATCTCAAACGAGCAGCAGTCAGTTCAGCGGCGTCACAATTCCAGCGAGCAACTACGGGGTGGTGGCGAACAGCCAAAGGTTTGGGAATGTGCTGTATGGCCGGCGGTACCGGGTGATCGTGAGTAACGCGAACGGGGCCGCGCTTGATGTGTCGCAACTCCGCTGTACATTCAAAATTCAAAAAACGATCCTGCAGCAGCCGAATTATTCGGAGATTGCGATATACAATCTTTCTCCGGATACGGAGAACAGCCTTATCCGGGAAGGAAACCGGATCATAATCGAGGCTGGGTACGAAGGGGAGCAGTACGGGCTGATCTTTGACGGCGATGTGATCCAGCCGATCCGGGACAAAGAGGACGGAGTGACCTACCGGCTTACGCTGTATGCTTTGGACGGCGATCGCTTCTCAACGCAGGGATTCGTTGGATTCTCCATGGTCAAGGGGCAGACGTCGCGAAGCGTCGTCGAAAACATCGTGAGCCAGGCGCAGATACCTTCACAACTCGGTAGCATTTCGGACGGCTTCACAAACTCCGAACTGACCCGGGGCAAGGTCGTGTTTGGTTTGGCTAAAGATTATCTGAGGCAGCTTGCACAGACGCAGGAGGCCTCTTTTTATGTTGAGGATGGGAAGGTCAATATCGTCCGGGCCACCGACTTACCGGAAGGGGAAATATTCGACCTATCACCTGCGTCAGGGCTGATCGGCGTTCCGGCACAGAGCGAGCACGGTGTAACCTTTAAGTGTTTGCTTAATCCTCGCATAAAAATCAATTCGCTCGTTCACATCGATAACACCCTGATCCGCGAGCAAGTTTACCAACAGGGGCAAGTTGTCCGCGGGCTGGACAATGACGGGGTGTATCGGGTGATCGGCATTACGTACAAGGGAGATACGCGCGGCGATGACTGGGAATGTGAGTGTCAGTGTGTATCTCAAGCCGGCTTGATGCCGTCAATGATGAGCACGGCCACAGGTAATCCATGGTAAAGGAGGGGGATGAACGGTGACGGTATCGATCGCGGAACAACTGCTAATGGGCGGCCGGAACAAAGAAGAGTTTTACCGCAGGATGCTAGAAGATTTCGCGAACAACTTGAGGGTGGCAATGCCCGGAATCATACAAGAATTCGACCCGGATACGCAGACGGCAACCGTCCAGCCTGCAATCCGGGAGAAGATTCAGAACAGCGATTTTAGTCAAAGGTGGACGGAACTCCCGTTGTTGCTCGACGTTCCGGTCGTCCTCCCCCGGTCCGGCGGATTTGCTCTTACGTTCCCGATCGCCCCGGGTGATGAATGCTTGGTCGTCTTTGCCGACATGTGTATCGATGCATGGTTCGGCAGCAGCGGTGTCCAGAACCAGATTGAGAGGCGCCGGCATGATCTGTCAGACGCTTTTGCTCTGGTCGGCATCAGCAGCCAGCCGCGGAAACTGGACAACTACTCCATGACGGCCGTGCAACTGCGGACGGACGATGGATCGGCATCTATCAGCCTTAGCGGAAGCGAAATCAACATCGTTGCGCCCTCCGTCAAGATCAACGGTTACACGGTAGGGGGATCGCCATGAAGTATCGCAAACTCGTAAACGGGGATTACAGCTTCGGTAAGGGTCCTAACGATTTCTTGACTGGCACCCTCGCTGTGAGTCAGGCGATTAAAACGAATCTGCTACTGTTGTACGGAGAATGGTGGGAGAACGTCGACAAGGGCCTGCCGCTCTTCCAAAACATACTCGGACAGCCCGGTTTGCCGGAAAATGTGCAGGCTGCCGATCTCTTGGTTCGAGAAGTAATTTTGAGCACATCCGGTGTTCTGTCGATCAAAAACTATTCGAGCAATTATGCCGATCGAACATATTCGTGCCGATGTACAGTCGAGACGCAATATGGCGATGCAAGCGTGGAGGTGACTTTCTAACGATGGCATATTTTGCGCCGTTCATCGATGCAAGCGGGCTCCACATACCGACTTATACGGACATCAGGGACCAACTCGTCGCAGACGCCAAGACGATATTCGGGGCTGATATTTACCTGGGGATCGACAGCCAGGATTATCAGTGGATCTCCTCCGTTGCGAGCATCATTTACGATTCATTCCTAACGAGCCAGTCCGTATACAACAGCAGGGGACCGTCTACAGCGATCGGGAGTGGCCTTGATGTAATCGTCAAGATAAACGGAATCAAGCGGCTTCCGGCCGTATACTCGACATGTTACGTAACGTTAACCGGAACGGCGGGGACGATGATCACGAACGGGGTAATCGGCGATACTGCGGGGAACCTTTGGAGCTTGAGCAGTCCGGTAACCATTTCTTCGAACGGGCAGGCAACGGCGTTTGCGACATGCCAGAAACCAGGTCCGATCGTAGCAAACCCCGGGGAGCTCAATAAAATCGTAACTCCTACTTACGGCTGGACCTCGGTTACAAACGCGGCTGCTGCCTCCCTAGGAGCGCTGGCCGAGACGGATGCCGTGCTGCGGTCCCGGCAATCTATCAGCACCGCTCAGCCGAGCAGGACCGTACTGGAAGGGATCAAGGGAGCAATCGCCGCCGTCCCGGGCGTAGCGCGCTTTGAAGTATACGAGAATGATACGAATGTGGTTGACGCTAATGGACTCCCCCCTCACTCGGTTACGGCTGTTGTAGAGGGTGGCGTCGACGGGGATATCGCTCGAGCCATTTTTAATAAAAAGGGTCCCGGATGCTACACCAACGGATCTACTCCGGTTGATATTACGGACCAGTACGGCGTCGCTGTGACCATTCGGTTTGACCGCCCGATCTACGTCGATATCGATGTGGTTTTGAACGTGAAGCAGCTTGCAGGGTATACGACGGACACTACGGCCAGCATTAAAAGCAACGTGGCCGCTTACATTGGCAGCCTAACGATCGGCGATGATCTATCAATATCCAGTCTTTGGGGAGCGGCCTTGACGGCAAACAGTGTGCCGACCAAGCCGCTTTTTTCGATAACCGGGTTGACGGCGGCGAAGCAAGGAGATCCCCAAGGAACAGCGGATATCATAACAGCTTTTAACGAAGTAACGTGTGGGAACATTGCGAATGTAACGGTAAACGTAACGTAGGGGGGCGGGTACGGTGGCGATTGACAAATATCTAGACCCGATCACCTCACAGCACAAGCTTCAGCCCAAGTTTACCGCATGGCTTTCCGCTGTCCTCTCAAAAGTCGACGGGGGCATGCAGATGACCGCCGGGATGCCGTCCGCATTTGACATTGATGCAGCTGCCGGCGTCCAACTTGATATGCTTGGGACGATCGTAGGAAGAGGGCGCCTCTTAAACTTCCAGCCGACCGGCGGGAGCTCTCCAGTTCTGGATGACGAAAACTACCGGATCGCGTTAAAAGCCAAAATCGCACAGAACCAGTGGGACGGGACGATCCCTCAAATATACGAGATCTGGTACAGCCTTTTTTCAAACGTCAGCCTGCTTGTTGTGGACAATCAGGATATGACCATGGCCGCCCTCGTTGAGGGTCAACTGGATGCTGTCGCAACGGAACTGGTAGCCAGCGGATACATCATCCCGAAGCCTGCGGGTGTTGGATTGACGATTATTGAGGTAACAAACGTCCCGTCGGAGAGCTATATTGGCGCCCTGGTCACGGGAGAGGACTACATTACGATAACTACAGTCAGCCCTTAAAGGAGGGATGCCCAGTATGGCTGTTTACGGCACGATGGTGATTACAAACAAAGGATTGGCTCTATACGCAAAGGCGCAGTCCGGCATTCCGCTGAATTTTACGAGAATGCAGATCGGGTCCGGAGAACTGAGCGGCCAGGACCCCGTTACGCTGACTGCATTAATAACGCCGATTGCCTTTTTCGCCATTAACTCGATTTCGAGCAGTGGAAACACCGCTCACGTTAAAGGGATTTTCGAAAACACAAACATCACGGTCCCGACCTATACGTGCGAGTTAGGTCTATTCGCTACGGACCCGGACGACGGCGAGATTTTATACGCTTACGCGAATGCCAGCGCACAAGGCGATACGATCCCCCCGAGAGCGTCAGGCCCACTCTCGAAGCAGTACCAGATCAATACGGCCATAGGTAATGCATCGAATGTGACGGCCACTATACCGGCAGACACTTACATTCCGACGACGGATAAGGGTGTCGCGGGCGGTGTTGCTCCGCTGGATAATTCCTCGAAGGTTCCGCTTGTGAATTTACCGGGGACTTCCACCGCAACCCCGTCCACCCTAGTACAGCGTGATGCCAGCGGTCGATTCAAAGCAGCGGCTCCAGTGGCTGCGGACGATGTAGCGCGGAAGCAAGAGATCTCGGAAGTATACGACCAAGCGAGCCGGGTCGCTACGAGTATCTTGGCGATAGGAACCGACTTGAACACGATTGTTCAACCGGGATTCTACCGATTACAAACAGCGCATCCGAACATACCGAACGTTGATTGCGAATACGGTCAGATGATCATCATTCGCGGCGGTTCGGATACGATTACACAAATGTGCTTCGCGTATATGGATGTGACGCATTCGTACATTCGCAGCGGTAATCCTCCGCAAGTGGGCAGCACCGGGGGGTATAGCGCGTGGGCCCGTTTGATGACGCAACACGGCGGAACGTTCACCGGGCCTATAACCGCAAATATCGGCATGATCTTGCCGAATAATGTGGCGGCAGTAAACGGCACTTACACTGATTCCGTTTCTCGTCCGA
This sequence comes from Paenibacillus sp. MAH-35, assembly GCF_058135425.1. Lineage (NCBI taxonomy): Bacteria > Bacillati > Bacillota > Bacilli > Caryophanales > Paenibacillaceae > Paenibacillus > Paenibacillus sp. MAH-35. The sequence goes on along the minus strand of NZ_JBYUPU010000005.1, from coordinate 36,523 downwards.
TACTTTTAGTAAATAACGGAAACCAGACGGTAATCGGACATACAATAGGCGAGGCGGTAGTGAATTCGAACATTGTGCCGAAATGGTGGAACGGTTCCGTTGTCCGCGATCTCTTGCACACAGGCGGCGGCCAGACGATCGATGGAACGACGACGTTTGCCAACGCGACTATTAATGGATATCTCCGACCCGGATCGTCTACTGGAGTCATTAGCGATGTTACCACCGGTTCCAGATTCGAGGTAAACGCAGGAAACCCAGCAAATGACGCATATATGACGTTCCATGTAGCTGGAAATTTCGCGGTAAATTTCGGCATGAGTGCTAACGACCACCGCTTACGCGTCGGAGGTTGGTCGTTGGGAAACACTGATTATCGCGTGTGGGACGAGCGTGACTTGCGCATTAACAACGGAGTGCTTGAGTTATTTTACAACGGGGGGTGGACACCAGTGGGAGGAGGAGGTCCGTTATCGGAGTTGCGTCGGTTAGGGTCATCGGGTACTGCGGTTCCTCAAAACGCGTGGACTACGCTGATCGACCTAAACATGAGAGGGCGTATCGAATATTTGAACTTTGTATCAGGTGGCGCTAACAATGATGATCCAAGCTCACATTACACTGCAACGTACCGCATTACAATGGACGGGAAAGTTGTCTCAACGCCTGCTCAGTTTGTGACGGACCATCCTGGATTGATTTTCACATATCTAAGCAACGGAGCTGCTTCTACCACTGTACACGTGCCTGCACCGATTTACTTTAACCAGCGTTTTTTGCTCGAAGTACATTTCAGCAAAAGCGGATACAACACAACGTACGCTCTAGATTACAGACAAGCATACTAAAGGAGGACTACTCTCATGTCCACAGTAAACAAATTCTTTTACATTGACAGCGGCGTCGTTTATAAAATGGAGGTATTTGCTCAATCAGCAATTGGCGGCGAGAAGCAAGTCGCCTTTACGTCTATCGGACCGATTACGGCGGTTGTCGGCACCCCGGTTGATATCGAGGTAGAGTGGCAAAAGTTTGATCAAACCACGGCTGGCTATGTAACCGACACGGCCCGCGCGGAAGTGATCAACGTATTCGACGGTACGGCAGCTCATGCGCTCACGCCGGTAGACGGCAAAGCTTCGCTGGATTTTACACCGACGGAGCCGGGCGAGGTTACCTTTACGATCATTGGTACAATGCAAACATTGAAAGTAGTGGTGACCGAATAATGGACGTGCAACTGCTTAACCACAAGGTGCTAGACGGAATCCGTACGGCTGCCGATGAAATTCCAGACGGCGTCCAGATGATCCGCGCGAACTGGTTATGGGAAGAGACGGAGAGAGGCAAGGGCGTCGTGATCGCGGTGATCGATACAGGATGCGCTTCGCATCCGGATCTCGCGGGCCGGGTCATCGGAGGCCGTAACTTTACAAGGGAAGGCGGTCCAGACGATTACACGGATTATCACGGACACGGCACCCACGTCGCCGGTACAATCGCAGCAAACAAAAATCAAGCGGGCATAGTCGGCGTAGCGCCGGAGTGCTCGCTTTTGATTTGTAAGGCGCTCAATCGCGAGGGCAAAGGAAACTTCCGCGATGTAGCTGCGGCGGTCGATTATGCGGTCAGCTGGCGCGGGCCGAACGGGGAGCAGGTTCGAGTTATCTCGATGTCTCTCGGCGGTCCAGAAGATGACATTTTCCTGCGGATCGCGGTGCAGGATGCAGTAAAGGCCGGAATCCTTGTCATCTGTGCTGCCGGAAATGCTGGAGACGATAAAGCCGATACGGACGAGCGTTACTATCCCGGCACCTACCCGGAGGTCGTGCAGGTGGGCGGCTGCAACGGGCTCGGGGAAATGTACTTTTACAGCAACAGCAACGACGAGATTGAACTCGTAGCGCCAGGCGTCGGCGTATACAGTACGTACCTTGATGGCAGGTACGTTTATCTGTCCGGGACGAGCATGGCGGCCCCGCACGTTGCCGGAGCTGCGGCGCTGATTATCCGGCAATGGGAGCAGGATTACGGCCGGAGCATTTCGGAGCCGGAGTTATACGCACAGCTCATCAAGCGCACATCTTCGCTCGGCCACGACAAGCGGCTGGAGGGTGCGGGCATGTGCATGGTGACGGCGGGATATGTCAAACCAATCCCGTACGAGACCATTTCATTTGCCCAAGCTCTGCAACGGTTATACGAGGCCGGAAGGATCGACAGTCCAGAGTTTTGGAGCAAAATGCAGAGCAAGTACGAGCGCGGCGAGCTGGTTAACGATGATTTCGTACATGTTGAACTGGCTTTCCGGAAGTGGGCTTCAGGGCTTTAATCGGAGCTATTTTATTTAAAAAGGAGGGCAGGTAGGATGCTCAATCCAAACAGTTTCTCGGCGAGAAATGGCAGGATCATCAGAGAAGACGGCAACGTAGTTAACGAGGCAGACCTGCTAGAAGGGATACTCACAGCCTTGACCAACGGCGTCGGTACGGGAACACGGCAATTATCTGAGCAAAAGACGCAGGCCGACGCGGTATCCGGGACGGTTACCTTTTCTAAGCCGGTCAGTCTCATTGAGATCCTTAATCTTGACGAGATAAACGCGGGCGTATTTAACGTAAACGGCTTTGACTGCCATGTACCCAAGGGTCCTAATACAGGTCAAGGCACGTTGTTTGCGGCTAAGATGGGCGGAACCCCTCGGACAACGGTACAGGTTAGTGGATCAACATCTTATATTTTGACTACGTATGAGTAGGAGGAGCCGACATGAGCTTTCAGAGGATGAACCCCGCCTTTGTTCATATCGATGATAAAGAAATTCGGAAGAAATTTAACGAATTCAAGAATCGGGGAATGAACGCTCGAGGGCGTAGCACAACGCGAATACCTCGCGCCATGGTCACGTTTGGCACAGACGACGGCGCTATTACCGATAAGACTCATTTGCTGCCGATTACCCGCGCTACTGGTATCGGCATGGTCAACGCGGTCATACCTACACGGGTCCAAGCCGGGAATCATTTGACGCTGGCCGACCTCCAGACGATGCAGGCAGAGGGCTGGGAGATCACGTCGCATACGTGGTCGCATGCGGACCTGATCACGCTGACGGACGCGGAATCTGAGGAGGAAATCCGCAAGGCGGCCGAGTGGATCGAGGTGAACGGCTTCAACGGCCGGACGCTTTGCATCCCTTACGGACACTACGGCGACCGCGAAAAGCTGATCGCGCAAAAGTATCATCGAGCCGTCCGCGTGTCTAATACCGACGCCAAGCTGACGATCAACAAGCCGCCGATCCCTACGTTTGAGCTTAAATCACTATGGTTCTCGAACCTGACGACGATTGATGCGGCTGCGGGCTTCCCGTTGAACAGTTTTGAACGTTACAAGTGGTGGATCGACAAGGTAGTGGCAGAAGGCGGCTGGCTCATCCTGTTCACGCACGGATGGGAGATCGCCGAGTGGGGAGCGTCCCAACTCTTGACAGACGTCATCAACTACGCAAAGACGGTCGCTGACATCGTGACGTTTAACGAAGGGTTAGACCGGATGGATAACGTTATTGAAAGCGGTCTGTTCTCGAATAACTTCGAGCGTGGATATGATCCCCATTTCGTCATGTCGATGGATGGCAAAATTCGCAGCAACTATCAGCTTATTACCAAAATCAAAAAGAACGAAATCAAGTCGACAATGTTGCCGATGGACTTTGAAAACCAAACTATCACGTTATGTAACGTCGATTCCACGCAGACCGGATGGCCGATGTTGCCGGGTGGGTATAAGGCAGGCGTACTGACCACTTATGCCATACAGCCCATTGGTGCTACATGGGACATTGGATACTACTGGCAGGAGTTTAAGCCGTACGGAACGGTCAGCAGTACACGGTTTATCCGATCGGCTAAAGATGGCGAAAACCTGTGGCACCCGTGGACCCGTTGGGACCCGTCTGTAACGATCAATGCGAGGATAAATTCGTACACGGCGGCAACGCTTCCTAATGAGCTCCCAGTAGGGTTCCGGATTCAGACTGCCGTCAATTCCGCAAACTCCGCAGGAATGCCAGCTGCGGCTACTGGGCTGTTTATTATCGATACAACTGGACTGCTAAACAGCTCGCCGACAGACTTCGGTTTCGTCTACCAAGAATATCACCGTTACGCGACAAACGAGGTATGGCGTAGGGTCGCAACGAACGGCACGACGTGGAGCGCTTGGCAAAAGCTTAACTATGTCTCAACTTAATAAAGGATACTGCCCCGAGCCGATCGGGGCTATCAAATGAGGTGAGCCAATTGAGTAAATATGTAATTTGCGATACAGCAGAATACGATAACAGTACCATGGAGTACGACACATGGGACGAAGCATATGCTGCATTTTCACGAAAGATTAAAGAGACAAACCCTAACTGGAAAGGGAAAATATTTATCGCGGAAATCAAGGAAGTATCCGTTTTTCCTAAAGCTCCGTAGGCACCCAATAACCGGGTGCTTTTTATTTTGTCATTTTATTGCCCGCAAACGGGCAGAGAGGGGAACGGGATGAGCGCGAAGCTGATCGTATCCACGATTTGGACAGCTGCAGCAGGCAGCACCGGCAAGGAGTTTGTTTTTGGGGGGCTGACCGCTGTATCCGGCTTGCTTGCTCAGTCGCTTGGCGGCTGGGATGCGGCGCTTAAGGTTCTGGTGGCCCTGATGCTTGCCGATTACGTAACCGGCGTCCTGGGCGCGTTTAAGACCAAAACGGTCAACAGCGAAGTTATGTTTTGGGGCGGCGTCCGGAAGGGTATAACGCTAGCGGTTATCGCATTGGCGGCCATGTGCGACCAGTGGGTCGGGGCGAATGCTCCAATCTTCCGCACACTGGCCGTTTACTTTTATGCCGGCCGGGAAGGACTGAGCGTCGTCGAGAATCTCGGCCCGCTTGGAGTGCAGTTGCCTCCGGGGCTGGTTAAGTTCTTGGAGCAGCTCAAGCAAAAGGGCGAGGGTGATAAGGGATGAAAATCGTTATTGACGCCGGACATGGCGGGAAAGATCCCGGAGCAATCGGCAACGGCCTCCGGGAAAAAGATATTGTACTGACGCTCGGTCTGCGGATCGGGCAGTTGCTCGCCGCGCGTGGAGTGAAAGTCATTTATACCCGTCAGACGGACGAGTATCTGGAACTGGTTGAACGACCGGAAGTCGCGGCGAGAGAAGGGGCAGACTATTTCCTTTCCCTCCACGTCAATGCTGGCGGCGGAACGGGGTTCGAAACCTTCGTCCAGACCGGCGCTACGGTTGCGGCGGTCGCCTATCAAAACGTCATCCATCAGCGTATCGCTCTCTTGTACAAGCAGGAGGGCTTTCCGGACAGAGGAACCAAGCAAGCTAACCTCGCGGTGCTACGCGGCAGCGAACGGGCAGGCATCCCGGCCATACTGGCTGAGTACGGATTTATTGACCATCCCAAGGAAGCGGCCATGCTGACCGATCCGGCATGGTTGGAGCGCTTGGCACGAGCTACAGCGGCAGGCGTGGCGGCGGCATTCGGATTGCCGGATGCGCCGGAGAAAGAAGCAAAGGAGAGCGTCGATACGATGAACCTGGAACAATGGCAATGGAAGATGCTCGGCGATGCGCTGGACGGCCTTTACCACAAAGGGCTGCTCGGCGACTATGGTTGGGCGGAAAAGGCGTATAAAGGCGAGCTGACACAAACGGAGCTTGTGTGGCTTAATACGGTCGCGTTCGCTCGGGAAAAGGGTGTTGAAGTGTAAAAGCTAATGTAATAAGCAGCCCCGCCTGCCATATGCAGGCGGGGTGAACCTGTCTCTCAACAGTCATAAAGGACTTATTAATAACTTAGTCTAAATCAAGTTCAAAATATATTAATTCGGGCTTCGGTACAAACTGTGGAGGATCTTCAACTATTGGTAATTCTGATTTCTCTCTACCCTTCCCGCCATTAAGTTTGTCTCTATTATTATTACACCAAGGATGCACGACCCTTCCATTTTTTACGCTGTTATTCCCTCCTTCACTTCGCTTTTCGATATGATCAAATTGTTGAGAAACACCTAGGTCTATAGCTCCACCACAAAGATCACATTTATATGTACCATCAAAAAATGCTAGCATTTCTTGTTGTGTTTTTGTTGAAACACTAAAACTAGCATATGCCTTCGCAGGTTTCTCTTGATCAAGTTTTATGCCCAATTCGTTTAAAAAGGTAGTAGCAATTTCATTGGTGGAATGCGATTCTTTTTTACCTAATGACACTGTTTCCAGCAATTTATCAAAAAATTCTGATTGATTTTTTGAAAGTCTGCTTGGACCTCCTTTGCGACCCAAGTATTTGATAATGGAATCCTTTATTGTTAACCAGAGAGATTCAAAAACGTCCCGATTTTGCGCAAATAGTAACTTTCTTTCCCGTATTTCATCTTTACTGCCCTTGAGAAGCCACATAGTAAAGGACAGAAAAAGCACCTGATTGTACTGTCCTTTTGTAGAATAGAAATAGAATGCAGGTACTAATCCTAGACTATTTGGGTTATTCCCTCTTAGGTGTGAAAGATGAGAAATTAATTGTTCTAAATTTTTGAGAGTTTCAGATGCTACAAGGTTTTCATCTTTTTCATTTGCTAAATATGTTAAGGTATCCTGGATGTTGGCCTCACCTGTCATTCCGTGCTTAACCACAGAGAATAGGTGTTGTAGGAATAAATAGCGGTCAAAACTATTTTGTTTCTTTAAAAGAACTAAGGGATAACCAGTGATTTTCATTTTAGTAGGTATATTGTCAGAAGGAGCCAATAAAATCTTGTAAATTTCTTTGCTATACTCTGTACATTTTTCTTCGTGTTTGATCCAGAGGGATGGTTTAGATCCATTACTTATAATACCTGTGAGCGCCCGGGCAACTGGGGATCTTCTATTTTCAATGTAAAGTGCTTCTTCACTAGTTAGTGGAGTACCTCCGGTATTAATGTTAACGAATGATTGTTCTGCATCCTGATATCCACCAGTAACCCATTGAATTGGAATCTTTAGTGAAGTATTTAGGTGATACATGAAACGTCCTCTAGCCTCAGTCTCGTCATCAAGTTCGTCTTTTGGGTTTTTTCGTCCATCAACGATTTTTTTAAATTTAGCTTGGGCTTTTCTACATTCTTCATAGTCTCCGATTTCCTCTTTTATCCTTTGTCTGAGTCTCTTAGCTGCCCGCAATTCATCTTCTTCCAGATAACCATATTCTTTTGCTTCATCTGAATCGCCCCAATCGTCTGTAACCCATGCCCTAATAGCTGATAGCCGATGAGCACCATCAAGTACAAAGATGTGACCCGTAGCAGTATTTAACCAAAAAATCACACCCGGGATAACTTGATTACTTTTCAATGTCTTCAAAAGATTAATGTATTTTTCATCTATCCAACTACTGGTCTGGCGTTGAAATTCAGGTTTACGAAGTCTATCCCAAATTGAAAACCCTGAGGGGTCAAATTGAAAATCTCGAAACTCTAGGTATTCCTTCCTGTGATATTGTGCATCTTCTGATTTCTCTATTTCATGGTAATCAGAAGTTGTAAGTAAAGAATCCGAAGGCACATGGTGATCTAAGTTAACGTTCGGAATAGGTTTAATTTTTTCCAAGTATAACCACACCCCAATTTTTTTTACAATATTCAACAAATTATTCAACGGAATGAGGTTATTTCCTTCTTGGATTGATTATCCGAGCTATAATTTAAATAATCTTAGCGAATTCTAAATCAAACTCTACAAATACCGGACTCCGTAAGAGCCCTTTTTTCGTCCAATTCCGAATCTTTACCTTTGCTTTGATTAGCGGCTGAATATACACGTTATGCCGATCCTCCCCGGTCACATACGGCTGCACAGCCCCATAAAACGCCTTCCGCTGTGTCGGCGTTACCCCCAACTCGATCACACCTGCTGGCCGAATACGTTCACCGTCCGGCACTCCAACAAGCCACCCGAATTCATCTTTCCTCCAACCGGTTAATACAACATCCACGTACGTCCAGTTAATGATCTTCTGCCAGCTCGGGCTCCGCTGCCCAGTCGTATATACGGATTCTTTACGTTTAGCGACAATGCCCTCCATCTGCCTCGATACGATCTCTTGAAACAATCTTTCGCCTTCCCGTTCTATGTAGGGGACGACACTGATCCGGGGATTACCAAAGTCCAATCCGGCAAGTAGCTCCTTCCGTTTCATGAGCGGCCAACCTCGCAAATCCTCGCCTTTATAACGCAAAATATCAAATACAACGTAATTGGCCGGCTGAGACGCAACAAGCCGTAATATCTTATCGGATCGTTTAGCGCTAAACCGTTCCATAACGGATTCAAAGTCGATCGCGCCTGTATCACGGTCGGTACACGCAACTTCTCCGTCTAGGATAATGTCGTCCTGGGCTATGTCGTACAGTTCCGGGTACTGTCGCGTGCACTCATTGTTGTGGCGCGTATAGAGCCGAGTCGGACTGTCTTGGCGCGACAAAACAAGCCGATGACCGTCGATCTTCGGTTCATAGATATGATCCAGGCTGTTGAAAGCGGAATGTGCTGTTTCTAAAAGCATTGGGAATATAAACATAAGAAGACACCTCTACAATAATTGTATCAGTGTCTTCGGCATTATTAGACCGGTAAGTATTGGGTCAACTTGGACAACCTTAGTGCACGCTGGCTTCAACTGGGGAGGGATTCGTTAATTAATGAGCCTGTTAGGTTATTTTAGAAGGTCTTGATAATTGGGTGGAAAGTCTATTTTATTGGGCCCTTGTAAGTGGTCAAATTTTTTGAGTTTTACCTTTACCCTTGGAGATATTTCAAAGGTAAATCGATCCTTTCCGACAGGTATGTGCGGCCCTACAGTTGGAGTTGCAACAAGTGTAATGAGAAAATTAAACCCACGAAACCCGTTTACACGTTCTACGTGTGTGACATCGACGAAATAGGGATATAGATCCGGTGCAACTTTTAATTCTCGGGAATAAGCCTCGGCAAGTTTCTCATTCATGTAAGGTAATAAAAACAGTACAAGCATATCTTGAAATTGTAATTCCCTAGAGTCTTGTTTAGGCTTACTCATTGCATTAGTAAAGCAAGAAGAATGCCATGTAACAAAGAATGTAACGATTAATAAAGCAATTGCTAGTTTGTTTTTCATTCAATCCCCTCCAGTTATGTTAATAATGTTTTCCGAGGGAGGGGTTATAATACATCAAACTGCTCGTAAGTTTAATGGTTTCAGAAAAAAGTATGCCCCGCCGGTTTAGGCTGGCGGGGTTGTTTCCTCAATCAAACGGCGGATACCTCTTTATCTTCTGCCGTTCCTCTTCATCCTCTAGCTTTTTAGCTCTCCGGTAACGAACCTCAAAGATCGTGAGTATCCCGAAAGCCAATACCCCGATTACCAGCAGAATAACAAGCACATATAGCTGCTGTCCGGGTGCAACGGCCGTCCACATCCATCCCGTAATAATCCCGGTTCCCTCCCTTGCAACGTCTACTTTATTTTCTTCGCAACCAATACCGCATCCGGATCGGTAACAGCCAACCGCAGCCCCTCATAAAACTTCCGCTTGGCCGCAGCGGCATTCTTCGCAGCCAATCGAAGGCGCATCCGATCGTCTCGCTTGCCTACTTCATAAACCGGTGACGTTAGGGGTTCGTTTTTATAAAGGCTTACTACATCCCGTGCCGAAAAAATATCGGTGCATATACGTTCATTACCCGCAGAGTCGATGACCTTTACACCGTGATTTGGAATCCTTCTGATTGTGAAATCGTACATGGCTGCGTAATCTCGTATTTGCTTATCCGTATTCAACTTCCATGCACCTCCCGTTTATTTACGACGCCCCCGATAGTAAAAGACAGCCGCGATCAACAGCGCCACCGGCCCGGCAATTTTGATAATCGTCTCGAACATAGGATCAGCCTCCTTAGAGGGGAGCCGTTAAGCTCCCGCGCTATCTTCGTACTGTTCATTGGTTTCAGGCTGTGTATCGGATATTTTATACTTGATGTGCGGATTAGTTTTTTCGAGAAATTCAAGCTCTGCATGTGCCTTCTCTCTGAGTATCGTCCTACATTGCCGCCAACCTACATAAGGCATGTGAAACCAAATTGCTGTAAAGTGCATACGCTATTTTCTCCCCATGTATAGGGGGCCGTATGGCCCCGCGTAGTTTATTTCGCTTCGGTTGATCCCCGGAAGCAGTTACCCATATACCGCCACTGTCCGGCGATCTTTGCAGCCGTCGGGTATGTCGCCCGCCATTTTCCGTTCTCATCTTCTCGGTGGCTGTAAGGTTCGCCGAGTTGTACGAGATCGGCTCTATATGTGGCCGGCGGCAAGACGTTTACCCATTCTTCGACTTGCTCCTCCGTCATGGTGTCTCCTACTCTAAGCTCCATTCGATCACGCTCCCAAGTTTATTTTGTACTGCCATTGTGTTAAGATTGGGAGGAGGGGAGGCGCTAACTCCCCTCCAAGGGAACCTATTTACGTTTGCGTGGTCTGCGCTGGCGTTTGGTTCCTTTTTTCTTTGTCTCGGCTCTGGCGGCCCGGTAAATCAGTATGGCGGCGACCAGTTGGATTACCGAGGACAAGATGCTGTCCCAATCCCAATTTTGCATTTTCTCACCCTTTCGGGAAGCTAATGTCTCACTTCCTGAATATAATATACCATATGATGAATTGTGTTGCAACTATTTTCTGAATATTGTATTCTGTAAATAGAAATAAATATTCAGGTATCGGAACATATTTAGCGAGGTGCTACTATTATGCCGTTTTCTTACAAACCGCTTTTTAAACTGCTGCTAGACAAAGACATGACTAAAGAGGATATGCGCGTTGCGCTGGGCTTTGGGCGGAATACGATAGCTAAGATGGGAAAAGGAGAGTATGTCTCGTTGGAGGTCATTGATAAGATTTGTACACACTTCGGTGTGCAGCCGAACGACATCATAGAGCATAAGAAGGAGCAGGAGGGATAACCTCGCTGCTCCTTTTTTTTACATTGATTGTTCGCATTCTCCTGAATATAATAAGAACAAATGTTCGCATTAAATCGGAGGTGTTCGAACACGGCTATGCAGGAAAAACGGGTCATATTTCTCGCGGACTGCCAAAGCTTCTACGCTTCTGTAGAAAAAGCGATGCGCCCGGGACTGGAAGGGAAGCCGGTCGTAGTCGCAGGCGATCCGGAGCGTCGCTCAGGCATTATTTTAGCCGCTTGCCCGATCGCCAAATCATACGGGGTGACGACGGCGGAGTCGATCCGGGAATCGCTCGCCAAGTGCCCGCAGCTTGAAATTATCAAGCCGCGCATGCAACTGTACATCGACGTCTCGCTGCAGATTACCGAGATTTATCGACGGTTCTCCGATATGGTCGAGCCTTACTCCATTGACGAGCAGTTTATTGATGTGACGGGCTCCCGTGCTTTGTACGGCGAGCCGGAGCAAATTGCCAAGGCGATCCAAGATCAGGTATGGAACGATACTCGAGTGCGGACGCGGGTCGGCGTCGGCGAAAACAAAATCCTTGCTAAAATGGCTTGTGACAATTTTGCAAAAAAGAACGAGTCCGGTATTTATGAGCTAAAGAAAGATGAGCTATCCAATACCCTTTGGAAACTGCCGATTAACAAAATGTTCATGGTTGGCTCGCGCATGACCCAGCATTTTAACCTGCTTGGCATTACGACGATCGGAGAGCTGGCGAACACCCCGCTGCACAAGGTCAAGGAGATGCTCCGGCGAAAGTTTGGTAAAAACAGTGACATTAATGCCGAAGTGCTTTGGCGAATCGCCAACGGCTACGACGACTCGCTGGTATCTCCCTTTACGTTCGATACGCAGCAGAAGGGGATCGGCCACATGATGACTCTCCCGGTCGATTACCGGAAGCTGGAGGATGTGAAGGTCGTGCTGCTGGAGCTGTCGGAGATGGTATGTCAACGGTGCCGTTCGAAGGGGCTGATGGGGCAGGTCGTCGCGGCGGGATGCCAGGGCGCGGATTTCGACCAGCCGACGGGCTTTTACCGCCAGATGAAGCTGGCCTATACGACGAACTTGACGGGGGAAGTGTACGAGGCTGTATGCCAGCTCTTCGAGAAACATTGGAATGGCTTGCCGGTCCGCAAACTAGGCGTCACCTTGTCCGATCTGACTTCGGACGATGTATACCAGATGTCCATGTTCCCGGACGACCGCGAGCGGAAAATAACTCTCGAGCGGACGGCTGACGAGATTAAACGGCGGTACGGTAACTCATCGATCATGCGGGCGTCGTCGGTGAGTCCTGCTGGACAGGCGCAGCGCAGGGCAGGTATGATTGGAGGGCATTTCAAATGAGTGTTAAATTACGCAGTTTATTTGATGCGTCCAGGATGATGCTTCCGGAGCATAAAGCGCGGATCGTACAATACAAACACGAAAGCGAGATGGATAGACTCATGGCAAAACATAAGCAGAAGCGACCGACTCGGGATGAATTTGAACTTGAGGAGTTGGGGAACCAGCTCGTCGAAGCAAAGGACGAAGAAAGTGAAGTGTCTCTAACCGTTTGGGGTGAATCCGATCAAGTGGTTGGGCGTATCACAGTACTGGATGCGCGGACCCGACTGGTGCATGTGGAGAGCCAGGGAATATTGGTCAAGATCCCATTCCTCGATATCATGAAAGTGGGTTCAATAGGCTAATTCAAGTGGTCGGGTTAAAACGTTAGCGGTTTACATTTATGACGGATTTTGTTGTGGAACATTAATTCGTAATATAATTACTTCGAAGAAGGACGTGAAAAAACAGGAAAATACTTCTTGCATCAAAATCTATAAGCTGATAATATGTGTTCAGGATAATTAATAATTAAAAGACTCTGTTGGAAGCTAGAGGGCGCACCTTAGTAAGTCCCGCACAGTCTGAAGGTAATATTACATAGTGGAAATTGGCTTTCTCACAACTCAATTTAGGGGTACGTATATCCTCTAACAGATGTGAGTCAATTTCAACTACTGTAATAATGCAATCAGACCATGCGGGACTTTTTGCGTTCTGAAAGGGGGTGAGAGATTGGTCGAATTTACCAGTGGAAAGAGTAGAGGTAAATGTTTACAATAGGGATCAAAAAAAGGGGTGAGAACTTAAAGTTCATATTTTTCCCGGGGGAGTGCGGAAAATATCCGCATCAAGTCTGCTCAATCAACCTCCAGAATCCATTGGTAGAGATCGTCTGTATTGATTTCCAAAAGTCTAGCAACAGTGTACATAGCTTCCGGTGTCATAAGGCGTTTTCTGCTGCACCAGTAAGAAATCATTCGTGAAGACCATCCGGTTTTTCTGGATAGTTCGGCCTGGGTCATGCCCTTTTTGTCAAGCCAGTATTGGAGCAGACACTTCCCACGAGAGAAGTGCAAGCCTCAAGTTCTCCTTTCAACAACAAAAATGGTTCACATTTTGTTCGTATTTTGTTCGCATGTCGTTCGTGTTTTTGCTATACTGTAAGGTATCATCCAACAGAAAAATACATAAGGTGGCGATCTTCATAACGCACTTAGATACGAAACAGTTAGAACGTGACAGCTCAAATTATACTGAAAAAGAGAAGCATTTTCTTAAAGAGATGACAGAACTATTTAGACTGCATTCTTTTGACGAAATCGAAGGCCTCATCAATAAGATCAAGGGTTCTAGGGTCGTTGAGTGACATGCCATGTTTATCGGAAAGACGTTTGATTCGATCGAGTAATGCAATGTCACTTTCACTAAAAGCATCCTCCTCAATTCTGGAGGGTGTTTTTATGTTGTGCTTAATAGTAATTTTTTTGAGGGACTCGAAGAATCTTTCTTTAATCTCATCACGATTAAATTCAAGAACGGTTTTAACTGACCTTATGTCATAGGCTTTATTGAATTCCTCGGCAGCTTCCTCGTGCTTTCTATCACTGTGCTCATCGATTTCTGAATAGTACTCCTTAAAATAATTTTCATATTCTTGTGCTTGAGAAGATCCACGGTAAGCATGTGCCATGTATAAATTAGAATCTAAAATAGCATAAAAAATATCTTCTCTGAGCTCCTCGTAAAAGTAACCCTCCTTATCAGTTAAGACATATAAGAGATCGAATATCTTCTTGTCAATGGAATCTTCGGACTCAATTTCGTTTTCTTCTCCCAGTAATACAGCGGCTGAAACGCCTAAAGCGGTAGATAGTTTTGTAAGTGTTTCGGCAGACGGACTCTTCACTCTTCCGCTTAACAACGATGTTATTGTCGACTGAGGTAACCCCGAGTTTTTAGCGAGCTTGTACTTAGTCCACCCTTTCGATTCCATTAACTCCTCAATTTTTCCTATAATGCCCATATTGTAACGCTCCTTCACCTATATATGGCGATACATCGATATATATTAATTTAAATATAGCGAAATGTCAAGATAAAAAGAGTTTGCGCGAGTAAATTGAAGAGAATATGATGTTATGTAGATACAACGAAATTTGAATATAACGATACGTCGTTATATATTGGATTCAGGAGGTGATGAGCATGGTGAAAGACATCGGAACTCGGATATCCGGGTTGCGTGAAGCCAAAAAAATAACACGATACCGACTTGCGGTTTCAAGTGGTGTTTCATATTCATACTTAGTAGCTCTTGAGGAGAACAAGCACAGCCCCTCACTGGAGATGATTGAGAAAATCGCAAGCGGACTTGGTACTACTGTATCGAAATTGCTTGAAGAAAGCGAGGTTGTAAAATGATCGCACTGAAGCACCTCGTATTCATCGAAAACAAACGTCCGGTTACGGATAGCATTACTGTCGCTGAAACGTTTGGTAAAAACCATCAGCATGTGTTACGCGATATTAGATCCCTTGAATGTAGTGAAGAATTCAGGGTGTCCAATTTTGGACAGACCCCCTATGTTCATCCACAAAACGGTCAGACTTACGAGAAATATCTTATTTCCCAAGACGGATTCACCTTCCTTGTAATGGGCTACACGGGAAAAGAAGCAGCGCGATTCAAAGAAATGTACATCACGGAATTTAACCGGATGCGCGAACAAATTCAGGGGCCTGTTGTTCCGAGAACGTTGCCCGAGGCCCTTCGACTCGCTGCAGACCTTGCGGAAAAAAACGAAGCTCTACAGCTCCAGAATGCCCAAAAGGAACAGATAATTAACGAATTGCAGCCGAAAGCAACTTACTACGATCTTGTGCTACTAAACAAATCCCTGGTCCCGATAACTCGGATCGCCAAGGACTACGGAATGTCAGGACAAGCGATGAACGCATTGCTTCACGAACTTGGAGTCCAGTTCAAGCAGGGTGACTGCTGGCTGTTATATCAAAAATATGCTGACAAAGGCTACACGCAAAGTAAAACGCAAGTGATTGATGAGGAGCGCAGCAAGATGCACACCTACTGGACGCAGAAAGGCCGTCTATTCATCTATAACCTTCTCAAGTCGAAGAATCAACTTCTTCCAGTAATCGAGCGAAATAGCTAAATAACTGCCCTTTGAAAACTAAATACTCCATATAGAAAAGGCTGGTGGAACGAATGATCGGTATTCACCCGATACATCGCCGCCTGGCTCAAATTCAATTCAAAGCAGAAGTGGTCGGATACGACCAACTCACACAAGAAGATCAAGTCGAGCTGCGGCATTGCCTGATTGTAAACGGACAGCTGGTCCGCCGGCTGGATGAGTTGAAACAACTCTCATTTATAGCATACACGGTCGATGATCGAGATTGGCAGCATGAGATTTGCAAACAAATCGAAGAATTGGAGGCGAAGATGATATGAACGTTTTTGCGAAGATGCTTCAATCCGTCGGCCTTACTTCCGGCACGGTCTATGTGAGCGGCCTTATGAAAGGCCATGAAGTCCGGGCAATGGCTGCTTTTATCCGGTCAAAGGCGGCGGATTCCAAGTGATGATACGCCGCGGAGATATCTGGATTGCGGACCTAGGCGTACAGACCCGCAATTGCGGATCGGAGCAACGGGGAGTTCGTCCGGTACTGATCATTCAAAACGATGTGGGCAACTTCTACAGCCCGACTGTTATTGTCGCTCCGATCACAGATGGGAATAAGCGCTACATGCCTACACACGTCAAGGTCTCGTGGGAGCGCGGGATCGGGAAGGATTCCGTTGCCATGCTTGAGCAGATCCGAACACTCGAGAGAACGAAATTGCGGAAGTGGGCGGGATCAGCTGGCGAAATTATGAATGAAGTGGACCGGGCGATAAGACTGAGCCTTGGCATTGAAGGGAGGTGAACACGCGAAATGCTGACCGCAAAGCTGCCCATTATCGGCACCGTTGCACGGATCGAGCCGGGGAAGATCATTGTCCGCAGTGGCGATCGAACCGATTCGTACAATCCGCTTTATTACCGGATTATGCCGGATCAATCGGAGTACGCAGAGGGGAGGGAGCCGGCCGGTGGAGACAGGGGATCGTAACATCGTGGTGGAGCGTACCGGGTCGGGATACCGCGTCCGAATCGAAACAAAGGCGGAGGAAGCCGCCCGGGATATCAGCGCAATCATCATCGTTCTAGCTGGATTCGTGGCGATAGCGGCGCTAGTAAATTGAGAAGTCCTATTATTTTTTTGCCCAAAACGGCATGTAGGGCCAAAAAAAAGAGTCGCCCAAGAGGACGACCGCTAAGAAAAATTCGATTGCAATTATTCTACCACAGATAGCGAGGTTGGGGAATGCCCAAGGTTATCCGATTTATATCGCTCGAGCTCGTCAATTTCACATCACTCCGCAGCCGCACGGTCAATTACGGCGATATTACCCGACTGTCCGGTAAAAACGGCGAGGGCAAATCATCGATCGGCGCGGCTCCGGCTTGGGTGTTTTACGGCACGGATTTGTTTGGCAGTAAGTTTGACCCGTCTCCCACAACATACGAGTTTGACCGGGTGTACGCCTCCCTGACGCTCTCGATTGATGGCAGCGAGTACCGGTTCGCCAGAGAGCTTCCCAAGGGCAAGACGGCGGTCTACTACGTCAACGAGGTGCCGACCAAAGCCAAGGAGTTCGAGTCCGCTGTCGAGGCGTTGCTGCCCAAAGATGAGTTTTTGTCCTTGTACCATCCAGCCTACTTTTTCGGGCTTCACTGGACCAAACAGCGGGAACAGGTGATGCGGTACGCACCGGAGCCGCTACAGGGAACGGTTTTCTCCGAGATGAGCCGGACCGATCCGGGGCAGAAAGCAAAGGACATTCCGCTCAATTCGGCGGCCGCCAAACTCGCTGAATTGGTCAAAAAGCATACGCTGGTCGACCTGCAGCAAATCCACGGCGGAACCAACGGCCGCAAAAGCAAGCTCGACAAGCAGTATATCGCGGCGCAGTCCAAGACGCGCACCTTGCAAGAGCAATTGCTCCGGGTACCACCAGCTCCGACAAATGTAGTACTTGCAGAAAAGCGGCTCGTCGACATCGAGGCTGCGATCAAAGGCAACGGCGTCAGCCCGCTGCCCGCGCTTCGATCCAAAATAGACCAGTTGCAAAGCGAATATGTCCGCTATGCGACGCAGTACCAAGACGCGAAGGAGCAGCATACTGCGGTATCCGCGAAAAAGCCGGATGATACTTGTACAGCCTGCGGCCAGGCGCTGAAAGACGTAACGAGGGAGGCTGCACAGGCCGCACATGCTGCCGAGCTTAAGACTATCGCGGCAAAGGGTAATGAGGCACTGCAAAAGGCCAAAAAGCTGCGCGCGCAAGTCAAGGAGGCGCAGTTGGGGCTTACGGCAGCGGAGGCCGAGGAGTCCGGAAAGCCGGACCTGTCCGCACTGTACGCCGAGCGGGACGCGCTCAAGGAGCAACTGCAAGCCCATAAACAGCGGGATGATCTGAATCAGCAGGTTGCGGCAGCCAAGGCAGCAGAGGAGAAAACGCTCGCTGACCTGCGGGAATCGACATTCATCCTCGACGCAATCAAGTCTTACCGGGCCAAAGAGGCAGAACTGCAAGCTGTACAAATCCAGTCGCTCTTTACGACCTTGTCAATCCGGCTATTTAAATTTGTGAAGACGACAGGAGAATATGAGCCAGACTTCTCGATCCAGATGAATGGGAAGGATTATGTGAAATTGTCCACGGGAGAGCGGGTTACGGCGCAGCTGGAGTTGATCGACGTGCTCTATAAGCAGTCGGAGCTTGTAACGCCGACGTTCCTCGATTGCATCGGCGAGTACACCGGCAAGGTTTCGGTTTACGGCCAGCTGATCACCGGCCGGGCGGTTCTGGATCAGGATCTTTTGATTGAGACGACGATGCAGGAGGGCGATAAAGATGGGCGTTAAGGAGATTTCTGTCGGCTTCACCTACACCAAAAACCTCGGGAACTACGAATCGATCAAGATTGACGCCGGGTTCGTAATCGCGATCGGCGAAGGCGATGATCCAGAAGCGGCCTTCAACAAAGCCTGGACAGCTGCGAAGGCCCAGGTCATCAAGGGCGTAGCCAAGTTTCAGGAAGGAGGGCGTCCATGATTATAACAGTCCAGTTCAACGATTTCCGCGGCCATCCGAGAATCGAGAAGAACGATTGTATCGTTCTCCGGCGCAGGGAATTTAACGAAACTTTTGTCGATGTCTCCTTTCCTTTCCACGAGGATACGCCGAATTTCACGCTGACGGTCCCCGAGGCTCTGACGCTGCGGAACGCGATCGACGATCTTGTAGCGGTGAAGATGCTTGGAGAGCCTGAGCCCCGTTACTGTGTAGCGTCCGACTGGGCGCCCAGCAACATCAATATTCCGGATGCGGCGCGGATCAGGGGGCTGCTGGACGATTACCAACTCCAGAGCGATTACGACGCCGGAGCCCGGCAAGCAATTCAGCGGGTCATAGGCATTCTCAAACTTAAGGAGGACAAATAATCCATGGCAAACAGCACACAAATCGTATTTTCCGGGTTCGAACAGCAGCAGGTCGACACGATCCGGCACACGCTGGCGAAGGACGCCACGCCCGAACAATTCAACCTTTTCATGAGTACGGCGGTCGCAGCCGGCCTCAATCCGATGCTCAACCACATCTATTGTATCGTCTATGGGGGCAAGCTGAGCATCCAGATCAGCGTCGAGGGGATCATGTTCCTCGCCAAGCGGGTTGAGGGATACGCGGGGATCGACGTCCAACTGGTCTATGATGGCGACGAGTTCCGGGCCAAGCGCATCCGGGGGGATGACGGCAAGTATTATTGGGACGTCGAGCACGAGATGGGACCGCAAGATGGCAAGGTCATCGGCTGCTATGCCTTTGCTTACCGGGACGGATTCCCGGCGGTCTACGAGTACATGAAGGCGGCGGAGGTTCAGCACCATCTGACGGGAAATAATGCGGCAAACTGGAAAAAGTATTTCAACGACTTCTTCAAAAAGACGGTGGTCAAGCGGGCGGCAAAGCGTCAGTACGGCATTGAGATCGCCGAAGACGATGCGCCGGTAGCAGACAGCCCCCCGGCCCCGTACGAGCGCCGCGATATCACGGATGAGGTTAATAGTTCAGCACAGAACCAAACACCGCCGCCGGAGCAGGTATCAAGTCAGGACGGCGAAGCCGCAAAGATGAAAGAAGCTCGACAGCAGATGAAGGCGAAATTCCTGCAGCTCGGCATAACCGATCCGGATGGAATGGATGCCTATATCAATAAACACGCAAGATTCAAGGGAGAAAAGCCAACATTTGCCGAGATGACGGGCCTTCTCAAAATCATGGATAAGGATTTGGCAGCGAGACAACAGGCCGACGACGACATCCTCGGTGACCCGATCTAATGAGGCCGGAGCAGCTCGATATGTTCGCAAGCACCGTGGAAGAGGTGGCCGCGCCCGCGGCTCCTCCCCAGGCTCCCATTCTCAGAGGTTTCTATTACGAACGAGCCACGGACAAATTCGTTTCGTTCTACATGGGGGAGCGGTACTACGAGGAGCCAGCCAAGGGCTGTAAGCTGCCGAAAGAGTGGCAGCAGCGGATGAAGGAGGAGCGTTCGATTTAACTAAGCTCTGTTCGATTTTAAAATTTTATACCTTCGTGTCTTTTTTCAACAAGTTTCCCATTTACGAAAAGCAAATTAATTTCAGGACGCTCTGATAAGTACTCAAAATCTTTCTTAATATTGAAGTTTTCTTTAAAAGCACCGTAGTAGAAATACGATTCTCTTTTAAATGTGTTGGTAGGCTGGCCGTTTACTAGCATGCTGTTATCTTCAGTATAGACATGGTGGCCTCTTTCACCAACTATTTCATCTACCTCCTCAAGAGTCATGCCGACTACAAGAGAATTATATTGATTTTCAGTGATTTTAGGGTATACCCAAAATTTAAGAGGTGCAACTGCGAAGATGACAGCTACGAATAGGAGCATAGCAAGTACCACCTTTAATATAACGCCAAGCAATCTTCTAATAGTTTCCAACCCCCAGTTCTAATTTTTAACACTTATACGGGATAGTATCGGCATAGTTTCGAGTGCAATAAAGACTTTCTCATTTACAAGGAGGTTAGCATGCAAGTTACAATCATCGCCTCCGGATCGGATGGCAACTGCATCCACCTGCAGAGCGGGGACGCTGGGGTCCTGATCGATGCCGGCAAATGGAAGCGGGACTTGGAAAAGCGCCTGCTGGCTAAAGGCGTTAATGCCTCAACCGACATCCAAGCCATTTTCATCACGCACAGCCATAACGACCATATCCGCGGATTGACGATCGCGAACAAATACCGGCTGCCCGTATACGCGACAGACGGCGAATGGAAAAAGATATCCGGCGTGGACGACGAGCTCTGCCGGACGCTCGAAACGACTTTCAGTAAATACGATCCGGTTGAAGTCGGGCAGCTCAGAGTACATCCGTTCAAGGTCCATCATGACGCGCTGGAGCCGGTCGGCTACTCGGTGGAGGATGGTGACGGGAACCGTGCTTGCGTCGTCTTCGATACCGGTCACGTTGACGATGACATGCTCGAGATGATGGAAGGCAACATTTACATCGTCGAAGCAAACCATGACGTTGACATGCTGCGGGAAGGCCCGTACGACGACTATCTCAAGGACCGGATCAGCGACAAGTACCGTGGACATCTGAGTAACGACCAGACGGCAGAGGCGCTGGCAAAGCTCGCGAAGGGCCGGGGCGAGCGGATTTATCTCACGCACTTGTCCGATAACAACAACCTTCCGGCACTCGCAGAAATGACCGTTAAGCAGGCACTTACGGCGAAAGGTCTGCGGGCGGGCCAACATTACGAAATCGAGGTGGTTGAGCGATGAGCTTGACGGAATTGATAAGCAAAATCGGCGTACTCGAAGGCAAAGTCAGAACGCTGGAGTACGAAAAGCAATTGTTGCTGGATTCGGTTGAACGTGCTGTATCCGAAGCTCCGCAACCGATGGTAGTGCCGCGCAATGTAGCGACAGCCCTCCAATCTTATCGTGATGACGGCCATGATGTGGACTACGTCATCAAAAATCTTATTGATGTTCCCTTTAGACCAAGAGAACGTCTCAAAGTGCTTGCGGACTTTGGAAGGGGGAACGGGTACATGCTCGTTTGCGCCTTGGTTAATGGTTTTGTAGCGGAATCGCCGGATGATCGGCTGCGTTCTGGAATTAAAGAAATACTCGACAAATGGGATGCGGATACGGCTGGTGGAGTATTTCCGGATAAAGTCCCCCTTACAGACCGCATCACCGAATTTGTCCAAGGCTTCTATGCAGCACAATAGCACCATCGAAACGGGTGAGGGAATGGCAAATCCCCAAAAGGAGAACGGGTATACGGGCGTGGCAAACGAAATTCTCGACCAAATCGTTCAGAAGCCATTTAACGGCACACAGTTCCGAATCGTCATCGTCGTCTGGCGCAACACGTACGGCTATCACCGGAAGGATCATGAGATGTCGATCGACTACATCGCTCAGGCGACCGGCATTCATGCGACGCAGGTAAAGCGGGAGGTCAAGAAGCTTATTGACCAAAACGTCATAACTGTCGTTCGCGAAGCAACCAAGAACCGATCAAGGGTTATCGGCTTTCAAAAGAACTACGATCTTTGGTTTGGGGGAACGGATTCGCTCCCTCAACCAGATTCTTGGGGGAACGGATTCACTCCCTCTGAGGGAACGGATTCACCCCCTCGCGAGGGTACTAATCCACCCCCCAACAAAGAAAGAAAAGAAAACTCTAAAGAAAGAAATACTTCTTTACCTCGAAATAAGAAAACCCCTTATTCCGAGGACAGCATTCCGTACCGCCAAGCTGTATATTTTCATAAAAAAATTATGGTCCATGCAGCAGCCAATAAAGTGGATCACCTTGTCAAAGATGCTCCCTTGCAAAAATGGGCTGACGAGTTTCGAAAAATCGTCGAGATCGACAAGCGCGATACAAAAGAGCTATTGTCCATTATCGATTGGTGTACGTCGGATACGTTCTGGCAGGTCAATATTCTGAGCGCCAAGAAGCTCCGGGAGAAATACGTTCAGCTCGCGGTGAAAATGAACGCTTCCCCCGCAAAGCGCGGCGGTCAGAGCCGAGATGATCGGAACAAGGCCCTTTTACAAAAACATATGGAGGAGGCGCGGCATGAACAAGGAGGAAACAGTGAAGCTTCTCTCTTTGGTCACTACGGCCTACCCGACGGTGGAGCTGACGAATGAACGCATTGCCCTTTGGTCGGAAATGCTGCGAGGGGTCCCTTTGGCCGCTGCTCTACCAGCCCTGAGAGAGCACATTCTGTCAAGTCACTTTCCCCCAACGATAGCCGATATCATACGGTCGGGCGGAGATGAGAGCGGAGAAGACAGGGAAATCGAAGCTCGGAACATCTTGATAGAGCATCAGCGCTGGGTAGATGCAGGCAACGAACCGGAGGACTTTGTATATGAGCCAACACGATCTATTGCTATCCGCTGAGCAATCGGTAATCGGAGCGGTATTGCTCGAATCTGATTGTTTGGACCAAATTGATTATCTCGAGCCAAGAGATTTTGAGGAGAAGCGTAACGAGCTGATTTTCAAGGTAATGCGTTGGTTCTATGAAAATGATAAGCCCATCGATCTCGTAACCATTACGGAGCATTTCCAGCGGCGAAACCGGCTCGATGTCATCGAGAACGGGTATCTGTACCAAATCGCAAGCGCCGTACCTACAGCAGCAAATGTTCAGCATTACGCCGATATCGTCCGTTCCCGGGCACATCGTCGCCGTACCAAGGAGCTCGCAAAGAAGCTGGAACAAGCAGCTGACGAGGAATACGAGTCAGATGAGGAGTTTTTCGCCACGATCGACGAGATGGTCGACGATCTTCGGCCGCAAGCGGAGTCGAAGATGCTGGGCTTTAAGGAGACACGGAAGTCCTACTTTGATCATCTTAAGAGCAAAGCCGCGAAATTGATGACCGGCATTTTCAAGCAGTTTGACGAATGGGCCATGATTTGGATCGGCTGGCTGTACATCATCGCGGGGCGCCCTGGTGTCGGCAAGACAGCCAAAGCTTTGCTGCTCGCCTACGGGATTGCAAAGCATAACCCAGACGCCGGACCTGTACTGATTTGGTCGCAAGAAATGGATACCAACGAGGTCAAAGACCGGATGGTAAGCGCGGTGGCAGGGGTTAACTATAACCGGCTTATCAATAAGGGCGGTCAGGGGGCCGGGTTCACGGACCTCGAGTGGAAGAAAATTAACGACGCCTACGACGAGCTCGAGCGACTAAAAATCTTCGTCCAGGATAGCGCGGGCGTCAACATCACTGAAATCAGGGCTACCGTCCGCAAGTTTAAAAAGAAATACGGGAAGGTCGCCGCGGTCATAGTCGATTACCTGCAGATCATGGATATTCCAACTTATAAGAACGAAAACCGCTCGCAGGCGATCGGCCGGGTGACTCGGACAGCAAAGACAATGGCGCGGCAAATGGGATTCTGCTTCATCATGCTGTCGCAGATGACCCGGGAGAGCGAAGAGCGCAAGGAGCCGAAGCTGTCGGACCTGAAAGAATCGGGATCGATCGAGCAGGACGCGGATGTCGTTGAGTTTCTTTGGTGGGACGGGGAGATGAAAGACAACCTCAAGGTGATCCAGTCCATTTTTGCCAAGGGTCGAAACGTCGGCATGAACCGGTTCCGCTATCTCTTCAAGTGGTGGCACCAGAAATATGAAGAGCTAGAAAAGAAGTCTTCAGGTGGTGGTAAGGCGTCATGAGCAAGCGAATTGAGACCGACGAAGCATACGACCGATCGGCAAAATGGCTCGTTGATAAGGCGCAACAGATTAGCGACCCGTTGATCGATGAAGACGAAAAAGCCAAATTGCTCCGGCATTACGATTACGTTGACAGCGAGATGCAGCGGTACCGGCGTGGGCAGCTGGTCAAGGAGTTTCCCGGGCTGCGGAGGGTTTACGCCCAATTGGGATGGAGCTTCGACGAGCCCGCGGAGGCAGCCGAGCTGAAGCAGCCTGAGACCGAACTGCCAAAGCAGGAAACGCAGCCTCCCCCGTCGCAACCGCCAGCAAAGCGTGTATCAGGGTTTTTGGATGATGATGACGATTGAGGTGATTACGTGAACGTCTATTACATTACTCCAGAAGATTACGATACGGCTCGCAACAACGGGATTCCCGAATATCTCGTATATCAACGAGTATACTCGCTGAATTGGAGCATAACTCGAGCCGTAAAAACTCCCGTTGGTAGACGGAATGCATGGAGATGGAGTGAGTTCAAGGACATCGCTATTTCCAACGGAATCCAATATCGCACCTATCTTGATCGAGTATCCCGTATGGGGTGGACACCGGAAAAGGCCGCTTCTACACCAGCGTTAGAGAAGAAGGAAATACGGAAGCTAGCTGAATTCGGAAAAAACAGACTCTTAAGTCCTGATCAGGCTCTGATTGCTGAAAAAAACGGAATAACAAGACAATTGGCGTGGAAACGAGTGAAAGAGCTTGGTTGGGACGTTGAAAAATCCATCAGCACTCCAAAAGTTTCGATGGAAGAGTCATTGAAGCGAGCGAGAGCTTCAGAAGGATCGTTTTCGCAGCGCCCCCTCTTTTTTCGGAAACAGAAGCAGTAAGGAGGAACCGATGAAAACAGAATGGACAGCAGCAATCCTGTTCGGCGGGATCGGCGGGGCGACAGCGGGACTCGAAGGAGCTCGAGGCGAATATGCCGGCCATGTTGGGCAATATAAGATTCTTTGTTCGATAGACGTCGACCCGGTCGCCTGCCATAACCACGACCTTGTCACAGGCTCGGAAACGGCCGTACAGATGGACCTATTTGATCGCAAACAATACATCGACTTCTTCGGCAAAGAGCCGCCAGAAAGCTGGCAGGAGGCTACGACAGCAGATATGTGGCAGGCGTTTCAAGAACAAGTTCCTGACACGCTCTTCACTTCGCCGCCGTGCAAAGGGTTCAGCGGGCTTCTACCAGAAAAGTCGGCCAAGACGAGCAAATACCAGGCTCTGAACCGGTTGACCATCCGCGGACTGAAGCTGGCGCTCGACACTTGCCTCGAGTACGGTGACGATCTTCCCCGGGTGATCCTGATGGAGAACGTACCCCGGATCAAGTCGCGAGGCAAGAAGATTCTGGACGAGATCAAATCCTTGCTGAAAGGATACGGCTTCGCAGTTCACGATGCCGATCACGACTGCGGGGAGCTCGGCGGGCTCGGGCAGCACCGGAAACGGTATCTATTGATTGCGCGGAACGAACGGAAAATGAACAGCTTCGTATACCGTCCGGCCATCAAGCCGCTAAAGACAATCGGTCAAGTGCTGGGACGCCTACCGATGCCGGGTGACACGGTGAACGGCGGTCCGCTGCACCGGCTGCCGAAACTGGAATGGAAAACGTGGGTACGTCTCGCGCTCATTCCAGCCGGAGGGGACTGGCGGGATCTGAATAAGGTCGATTGGGAGAATTACCGCATTGTGCACGAGCCGCGGCGCGGCGCCTTCGAAGTCGCTCCTTGGGAAGAACCGACCCGGGCAGTTACGAGCACGGCGGGGCCGGGGCGGTCGAATGGTGTGACGGCGGTATCCGATCCAAGGCTAGAAATCAACGGTGACGGCAAAACGAATCTCTATCGCATCCAGCGGGACGACGAACCTGCAGCATGCATTACCGGAGCGGTCGGGCCGAGCAACGGAGCTGCATGCATTAATGATCCGCGTTTGAAAGAGCGGGAGGGGCGACACCCGGGAGTGTACCGGATCATCCGGACAGATGAACCAGCTTCTTGCATTACGGGCACGCGTTTCGGCAGCGGTGCGATAGCGATCGCTGATCCTCGGGTAAATACGGAACTGATGCCAGACAGCTACGGCATCCAAGATTGGGACAATTCAGCCAAGACCGTACGCTCTGCCTCTCGAATCATGCAATCAGCGAGTAGTATTGCAGACCCGAGGCTTAACGACCGGGACGGCCAGCGGCGTAGCAATGGATACCCGGTACGGTCATGGGACGGCCAGGCTTATACGATAACTGGCGAAGATTCACTCGGTAGCGGAGGGCAGTCAATCAGCGATCCACGAATCGCCGATCGGCCCGGACGCTACACGGACCAATACCGCATGCAATCGACTGATGCCCCCGCAGCTACGGTAACGGGAGTCACGGATGTTCAGAGCGGGGCGCAGTTGATCGCCGATGCTCGACTAGGGTGCGAACCGCGTTCCGGCACATACGGCGTCCAAAGCTGGGAGGAGCCGGCGAAGACGGTCACGGCTAGCGGGGATGTTCATTCCGGAACGGCAGCAATTGCCGACCCCCGGCCGGTACCAGAGGATGCGGACCGCGGCGTCTGGACGATCATTGCGGAGGATGGCACCTGGCACCGGCCACTAACGACATACGAGCTCGCGATGCTTCAAGACTTCCCGGCGACTCTTCCGGACGGAAGACCGTTCCAGCTTGAGCAATGCGCCGACGCTAAGGCGCGGGAGTATATCGGAAATGCGGTGCCCCGGGCGGCTGCCGCAGCTATGGGGAGCGTGATTCTCACGGCGATGATGGCAAGCTATGTCGGCGATTTCATGATGAGCTGGGACGAGGTTTGGGTAGCACCGCAAGACGAACAGCGGGCGCCGGTGGCGCTGCATTGACCGAGGAGGGACGACATGATTCTGCAAGGCGACTGTATGCACGTCCTCCCGACACTGCTCGCTGGTCACTTCCATACATGCGTGACCAGTCCCCCATACTGGGGGTTGCGTGATTACGGCATACCGCCTTCGGATTGGCCGGAAGTGACGTATACGCCAATGCCCGGACTTCCACCGCTTACGGTGCCGGTATGGACCGGCTGCCTCGGGCTGGAACCGACGCCGGAGATGTTCGCGGCTCATATGGTGCTCGTTTTTCGAGAGGTTTGGCGGGTGCTGCGGGATGATGCGACACTATGGCTCAATTTCGGCGACGCCTATGCAACAACTGGTTACAAATCGCACAGCTCTGATTCGGACGTTGCTGGCTGGGATTCGGATCGGAGAGGACAGAGTGTGGCGAGGACGGCCGTGTCCGGCATCAAGGTCAAGGACCTGATCGGCATTCCGTGGCGAGTAGCTTTCGCGCTTCAGGCAGATGGATGGTACCTCCGGATGGACAATATCTGGAGCAAGACAAATCCCATGCCGGAGATCGTTACTGACAGGACAACGAAGGCCCACGAATATTTGTTTCAACTGTCGAAATCCGACCGGTATTACTTCGATGCGGAGGCAATTAAGGAACCAGGTGCGCAGGATGAATGGGCGAACGGATTTCGGGGTGGCGCGTATACGGAAGCCAAAACATTCGATAATGGATTCGGCGGAAAACGTACGAACCGTGGCGACTTCAAACTGTCACATGTCTTTGCTCGGAAGGTAAAGGAATCACCGAAACCCGGTGAAGTGGCACAGCACCGGCCGGATCGGAAGCCAGTTGAGTATACAGGGATGAGGAATAAACGGAGCGTTTGGCCGGTGGCCACCCAGCCATTCCCGGAAGCACACTTTGCGACATTCCCAGAAAAACTAATTGAACCTTGTATACTCGCCGGCGCCCCGGTAGGCGGGCGTGTCCTAGATCCATTCGGCGGCAGCGGTACAACGTTGAAGGTAGCGCTCGAAAATGGGCGGGAATGCACGCTTATTGAAATGAAACCGGATTATGTAGAACTGGCCGAGCGCCGGACGGCAACGATTCAGCCGAAATTGCAGTTTTGAAAAAGGGAGCAGCTTATTTAAACGACTTCTGAGCAAGTCTCCCGTTTATAAAGTCAAGGCTATACGTAAGAGGGTAAAAGAATGATCTAGCGGAAAAGTCGAATTTTCGAATGTATGCGTAGTCCTGTTGAGTGAACAGTTGATTTGATGATTCGAATTCTAAAAAACCTTTCTTACCTGCTATATCAATCATTTCATCTACCGTCATCCCTATTTGAATCTTACTGAATTGCTCATGATTGATTTTAGGATAAGGTAAAGTTAAAAGCTGCATGATACCTGACCAGATTGCTGCAAAAATTAAAAATGGCAAAAGTAATTTAGTAATGCCCACTAGTATTCTAAATACACCTTTTATCATCTAATTACTCCTTTACAAAAATGTTGGAATATACCATACGATTCATTATCGGAAAAGTTACATCAATATTTAATATTTTCCAAACATGTTGGGGGTGGAACATTGGGCATTTCCGACGAGCTTTACCTGCTTGCAACGGACGTGGCGCTTGATTTAGATATCCGTTATGCAGCGGCCAGACAATTGCAGCAAAGGCGAATGCCGCAGGCTGAGATGCCAAAGAAGCGGGCGCCCGTTCCAAGAGAGCGAAACATCCCGCTCGACACGTTGATAATTTTGCGACGAACGAAGGAACGACGTAGGAAAGGAGTAGGACGATGAAAGAAAGATGCAACTATCCAGACTGCCGGTCTCGTGCGACAAAGACGTGGGCACTCGTGCCGGTATGCGGCGCTCATCAAGCAAATATTTGGTGGGAAACAGTCCGCTATTACGAGAAACGTATAGTTCAATCTGAGCGCGTGCATTACAGCAAGATTGAGCATTTAACGCCTTGGGGTAGAAAGTGATTCGGACATAAGAATAAACGCAGCAGACGCCAAATGCGGCGGTCTGAGGGGCCGTTGCACCCATTGAGGGGAACGTCAGTTCCTAATTTCGTCGGGAGGATGATAGATTTGTTCTTTGTGGGGATTGACCCGGCGACCGAAACCGGGCTTGTTGAGATCGGGGAAGACGGTAAGTTGATCGGATGGATCGAGCTTAAGGCCATAGGCAAGACGCCGGCGGCCCGGCTCAACGACAATCTGAACAACATATACCGGCTGCTAAAACGGGACAGCAAAGTATGCATCGAGGGTTTCGCGCTGGAGGCCAAGTTTGATACAGGCAAGGTGTCCAGCGGATTCAACTGGGCAGCGCGCCTGGCGATTGATCGAAAAGTAGGGCAGTTCGATTCCGCAACCCCGAACCAGCTTAAGAATTTTGTCTCAGTTGCCGAGTGGGAGCCAGACCCGGAGCGCCCCGGCAGAAAGCGTAAGTTGGAGGGCAAGGAGGTCAAACGTCGGGTGCAGGCTGCCGTTGAGGCGCACTGGGGTCATAAACCACCGACCTCTAACATCGCTGACGCTTATGTGCTGGCCCGCATCTCGGAGGCGCTATGGAGGCTCAGACAGGGGCAACGGGAGCTCGGCGATTACCCGGATTATCAGCGGGACGTGCTGCATGCGATTCTTGATCCGGCGGGGTACAAGGCAGCTAAGGAAGCCACAAAGGGCAAGAGGGGAAAGAGAGGGGGGGTGTAGGTATGGGCGAAACATCGATCGAATGGACTGACCGCACATGGAACCCGTTACGCGGCTGCAGCAAGGTGAGCGAGGGATGTCGCAATTGTTACGCGATCCGCGTGGCGCATCGGTTCGGCGGTGAAGGAATGCCGTACGAGGGATTGACGCAACCCGGCCCCGGTGGACCGAACTGGACCGGGAAAGTGACACTCGTTCCGGATGCGCTCGAGTCGCCGCTCCGCTGGCGCAAGCAGCAACGGGTATTCGTCAACAGCATGAGCGACTTATTTCATGAATCAGTCGATGAAAAATACATCGCTAAAGTGTTCGGGATTATGTGTCTATCCCAACAACACACTTTTCAAGTCCTCACGAAGCGGCCGGAGAGAATGGCTCGATTGCTGAATAGCGAGGATTTCCAGATGCATACGGGATGGTTCGCTTCCCAAGCAATCCGTGAATACGGGCTCGACCGATCTAAATTCGAATACCTTCCCGATTGGCCTCTCCCGAACGTCTGGCTCGGCGTGAGCGTTGAGAATCAGAAGGCAGCCGACGATCGCATTCCGCTGCTGCTCCAGACGCCGGCGGCGGTCCGGTTCCTGAGCTGCGAGCCGCTGCTGGGACCGGTAAAGCTACCAAAGAGCGCATATGAATTCGACGAAGAATACCCAGAAGAGGGCAGCGTTTGTAAGTTAGATTGGGTTATCGCGGGCGGGGAGAGTGGCCCCGGCGCTCGCCCGATGCATCCAGACTGGACTCGGAGCTTGCGCGATCAGTGTCAGGCGGCGGGTGTGTCATTCTTTTTCAAACAATGGGGAGAGTGGCTACCAGTTCACCCAGATAGAAAATCGTATGAGTACTCATCTCCCGGGCATAAATGCGCTGAAATCGACGGCACAAGATTTTTTCGGATTGGCAAGCTGCTCGCCGGCCGACAGCTAGACGACCGTGAGTGGAACGAGTTTCCGGAGGCAACATGATTGACTGGATCGGCCGCTGGATGTGGCGTTTTGAAGGTTGGCTTCGGCGTAAACGCCGTAGGGTAAAGGCAGAGCTTGAACGGATTGAGAAAGAACTGGAGGAGGATGCCAAATGAAGGACCAACCGGTCTTGTTCTATTGCAAAGATGGGGTCTTGTACCCGGTAGCGCTGACGGAGGAGCATCAGCGGCTCTTCGAAATGCTAGTCAGTACATTATCTCCATTGAGAGTCGTGTTTGACCAGCCGCAGGGAAGCGCGGTAAACCTGCTTGGGAAATCGAACTGAATATATCATAACTCATATTACGAGGAGCGAACGAACTATGAAAACAGAACTGAGCGTATTTTTCAAAATGATGCAGAAGGACGACAAAAAGGAAGTCCTCAAATTCGAAATCAAGGGCAACGAGGACGGTGACGCTGAAGGCGATCTGTTCAGCCTTTCGGGCAGCATCGTGGTGTTTAGCATTGCCGGGTGCGCTGCTGGGGATGTTACGGCCGAGTTCATGAACATTCAGCGGGATAGCAAAAAGACCGTCATGAAATTCGCGATTAAAGGTGACAGCGAGGAAAAAGCGCAGCAGCTCTACCGATACGCCGGCCGGAATGTCTCGCTCTCGGTTCAACCTTCCCAAATGACCATGGACGAGTTTTACGGGGAAGATGAGGACGAACACGAGGGCATCGAATACAGCGTGGATGGGGACGGGACGGTAATCGTCCCCCAAGAACAGCTTACGATCGATGATGTAGATCCGGACTCTGTCGAACCAGAGGAGCGCTACGAGGAAGAGCTCCCGGGAACTAGCGATGATGCCGATCCGATGCATGGCGTGGACGATGACGGACAGATTCCGGAAATGACCCACCCTGACGACGGCTTGCCGTTTTGATCGAATAAATCAAAATACCCGGGGCCGCGCGCCCCGGATTGGAGGTCTACTATGCCGGCGTTAACGGCCAACCAACAAAAGACGCTTGATTTTATCCGAGATTTTATCTACAAGAATAACTATTCCCCGACGTTCGACGAGATCGCTCGAGGCATCGGGCTAAGATCTCGATCCGTCGTTTATGAGCGCCTGCTTCGGCTGCAGGATAAGGGTCTGGTCGACTGGGATACGGGAGCGTCTCGTACGATTCGGCTTATCGGTGCGGACAACCAGCCCAAATACACGGTACGCCGAGAAGCTGGCTTGGCGGTATCGATCGATTATGACGGAAACGCCGTGCTGCAGCTTGCACCCTGCTCGCGGAACCAACTGGAAGTAAATAGGTTCGTGAATCAATTAAATCAGAACCTTGGGGGTAAGCCGGCATGAGCGTAACATTGGAACAGCTGTATGAAAAGCAGAAGGAGCTGGACGCACGGATCATTCGGGAAAAGGGGCTCGAGGGAGTCGATCTGCTGCCGAACACGGTACTGGCGCTGCAAGTGGAGATCGGCGAGCTGGCGAATGAGTGGCGCGGGTTTAAGCATTGGAGCAATGATCGGGAGCCTCGAACCACTTATAAGTGCAAAAAATGCAGTGGTAAAGGGTATAGGAGCTGGTTTGAAGGAAGTTTTGAATTAGGTGACTTGGTGGAGCGTGGGGAACCCTGTGATGAATGCATGGGTGAAGGTGTTGACGCAAGCGTTAATCCACTGCTCGAAGAATACGTCGACTGCTTGCATTTCTTCCTTTCGATAGCCCGGCAATTAAGCGTGACGTACCTTCCGGCGTACCGACCTCGGATCGTTGAGGAGTCGACATCGGAACAAATCCTAGACCTGATTATGATGATTGGTGAGATTCGGGGATGGGAGAGTGACATGACCCCGGAGGAAAAATGGGAGATGGCTTTTTATAGCTTCATTGACTTGGGACATAAGTTCGGCTTCAAGTGGGATCAGATCGCAGCAGCATACCTCGATAAAAACAAAACGAATCACGAGCGTCAGGCGAACGGTTATTGAACAGCCGCCCCGGTTCTACGGGGCTTATCCCACCCAATCAACAAAGGGGTGATCGGAGCGCGTGCAGATGAGAATGGGAAATGACTTTATCCCCGATCTCGACCCCAAGAAGGTGCGGAAAGAAGTCGAGAAGGTGTTCTTCATCTACCGGACCTACAAATACTTGGGATTCGAGGAACGGGAAGCATCGACAACGGCATCATACGAGGATCGCCAAGGAGGGAATACGAACGTTACAAGTGACCAGACGGCCAGCGTGGCGATTCAAAATGTGGACCAGAAGGAATATCGCCGCTCGTACTGTGAGCGTGTAGAACTGGCTGTTAAGGGCCTCCCGCGGATGGAGCGGTTTCTGATAATCGAGCGGTACACGACAGAAGAGACAGAGTATATCACCGATCAGAATGTTTATAACCACAAGTTCAACCCGCCGATCAGCGAGAACAAATATACAAAGATTCGGGGAAAAGCGTTCCTGCGGCTGGTTCTGAAATTCGATGATCTGAAGCTGCTGCAACTGGCGGATTTGGCGAAGAAGGGGGAGTAATGTGGGAGGATACCAGGAATTGATGATAGGGAACGATCGTTATATGTACGATCCTAAAGAAAACACAGTCACTAGATTTAATAATAATCACAAAATGTGGGTCAAGTTAAGGTTTTTGGGTAGCAAAGATGTCGATCCATCTGAGGAAGTAATAAGGCTCCTCACAGACGAATTCTTAAGAAAGCAGATAACATAAAAAAAGCCCAACTCAACGTTGGGTTTTACATAATGGAGAATAGGGGGCTCGAACCCCTGACCTCTTCGCTGCCAGCGAAGCGCTCTCCCAGACTGAGCTAATTCCCCGAAGTGACAAATGGGATAAACCCTCGTCGTACTTGACTTAAAGTATAATAACACAAGCTTTACCTCAACGCAACAATTTATTTTATGTTTGATTATTATGGAAATTTCATATAATTTATTGGTAGTGTAATCGACAAAATTGGAGGTCGAATCAATGGCAGGAATGAAAATGAAAAAGAAGTTTGCAACAATCGAAGATCGAAAAAAAAGAGTGGCATGTTTCTATAGAGTTTCGACGAAAAAGCAACTTGATGGAGACGATATCCCATCTCAACGCAGGTCTTGCTTGGAATTTCTTGAATCAAAGGGTTGGGAATTTGTAAAAGAGTATGTCGAAAAAGACGTATCTGGATTTAAGGTATCAGCAAATGATCGCGATAAAATTCAAGAGGCAAAGCGAGATGCAGAAAGTGGAGTTTTCGATGTGCTGCTTTGCTTCATGTTTGATCGCTTGGGTCGCAAAGAAGATGAAACGCCCTTTGTTGTAGAATGGTTTGCGAAAAGAGTTGAAGTTTGGTCTGTAATGGAGGGACAACAAAAATTCGAAAACCATACAGACAATTTGACAAACTATATCCGTTTTTGGCAAGCGGGCGGGGAAAGTAGAAAGACCTCGATGAGAGTTACCGAAAACCATACTCAAATGGCCGAAGATGGTCTATTTACTGGTGGAAAAGCAGCATATGGATATAAACTTGTGCCATCTGGTGTGTTTAATAAAAAGGGGAAAGAGCTTTTCAGACGCGTGAAGGACGAAGAAACGAATGAGATTGCTTTCCATATGTACGATTTGGTTTATTCCAGCGGCTTCGGAGCGAATCGCATTGCAAGACACCTAAACGAGTCGAACATACCTTCAGCGACAGGGAAAAAGTGGACATCTGGAACGGTTAACTTTATTTTGAGTAATCCACTCTACAAAGGGTACCCGGCCCATAGTAAAAGGATACTTGATGAGGATGGCAAACATAAAACTGCCCCAAAAGACGAATGGACGGTTTCTAAAGTACAGATCCCTGAGCTAGTTACAGTTCCAGAACATATGTGGGATAGAGTTCAAGAAATCAGGAGTTCCCGATCACAGGAGAATACCGACAATCCAGATATAGAAAAGATAAATATAACAAAGAGTCCGCTGCTTTTTGTTGGATTGGCACGATGTGGGCACTGCGGTTCTCCACTAACAACGACGTACAATTCGAAAAAATATTTGCTCGTAGATGGCACGGTTCAAAAGTGGAGACAGGCAAAGTACCGATGTAGCGGAAAGGCCATGAGCAAAACAGATTGTACTGGGCAAACAATATACTCTCAAATCAAGATAGAGAGCGTTGTACTTGAGGAGTTGGATAAGTATCTCGATCAATTGCGTGAAGTTGACCTAACCAAACAGGTCGACCAGTTGAAGAAAAACTCGGTGTCCGTAGAAAAATTAGAGTTAAACAAGCTTACTAAACAAGGAAATACGCTCAAGAAGGAACTAAAGGCTTTGACAGATGAAGTGACAAAGAGCCTTCTTGGGAAGAGTTCATTTAAACCGGAGCTACTGAACAGTTTAATAGAACAGAAGGAACTCGAATTGGAAGAGGTGAAAAAACGGTTTACAGAGGTTGAGAAGAAGCACACTTCGAAGATGATCGAAAAAAATGAGATGGAGAGCTTTATTAATATCATCCCTGTCTGGAAAGAAGTTTTCCGTGGCGCGTCTCATGAGAAACAAAAAATGATGCTTACCAACGTCATTGATAGCATCATTGTGTACAGGGATTCAGTTGAGGTAAATGTGAAACTCAAAATTACGGACTTGATTAAGTCCGTTCACGGGCAGTATAATAAACAAACGCGCTCTCCCAGCTGAGCTAAGGCCCCTCGTAAGCGACTTTTTTAGTATACAACAGCTGCCCTGGGGAATGCAACATGAATTTTGGAGTGTTCACAATTTGTTTAAATATTTAAGGAATAGGCGGTCCGGTACGGGAAAAGAAGGTGCCTGCTTCTAACGGATACGGGGATCAGAGTGCCGGAAGAGCTGCGCAGCCGAATCTTTCATGCATACGCGCAGGCGGCCTCTTCGGAGACGCCGGTTCATGACGGTACGGGCCTCGGGTTAAGCATTACGAAAAAGCTGGTCGAGCTGAACGGCGGGGAGATTGAAATGAACTCCGTCATTGGCCAAGGCTCGGCGTTTACATTTACGATTCCGCTACCTTCCGGGACAGCGGAGAAAGCGAAGCGGGCGGCACGACAGGCCGAGCCGGTCCCGATCGGCGCGTTTCCCGCAGGTACGGACTATCCAGTTTACGTCAAGGGGAGCAAAGAAGAGCGTCTTCTCGTCGTGAACGACGATTTTGCGAATCTCCAGTCGATGATCAATCAGCTCAGGCTGGAAGGCTATCCCGCCGTCGTCGTTAATCGCGGGCAAATGGCGTTGTATGAGCTGGCCAAGTCGCCGGACTTCTTTCTCGTCATTCTGGACATTACGATGCCCGATATGTCCGGCTATGCAAAGCGAGGAAGGGAAAGGCACGCGGATTGCCTTCACCATTCCTGCACGAGCGCAAGCGGAGCACGGGGATCTGCCGGACCGCGAATAAGCTCGGAGGAGGAAGTAACTTGACGCTACAAGGTTTGGCCTAAAAATGATCGGACTGCGGACGTGGGACCGGGCACGGAGCTCCGGGAGTCGTGCAGGGATAAAAGCAATAACGGTGGTTTGCGGGACTTTCCTAGTTAGTGTTCCAAAACGCCGAAATCCCTTGTGGCAGTAAGAGAGTTTTGTATTACCAACATTTATCCTCGTTTATTTCTTTCTGAACCCAAATATTTTGTTAAAAAAA
>NZ_JBYUPU010000004.1:298188-349954 GCF_058135425.1 Paenibacillus sp. MAH-35 | reverse complement strand
GTAGAGGACTCGCTGGAGTTCTTGAACTTTGTTTTTGGGTGTAGTTAGCCTTTGATCGGCATTCACTTGCTCGTACCTCCTCGATTTCCGTGAACAAAGTGGGGTATTGTCTTTCGACGCCCTTCCCATTCAAGCGGGTTTTGGACAAAATAGAAGGTACAAACCGCTCTTATTCCATTTTTCCCCTGTCTATAGGTTGAGGAGAAAGCTGAAAGGTCAGCGAAAAACGACTTGCGGCAACAACTGATCGATAAGGAAATGTATTTTCACCTTTAGGTTTTGGGTTTTGGTATCGTTTTCGGTGTTTAACTATGAGCTATTGGTTTTGGGGGTTGGGGTTGGGGTTGGGGTTGGGGTTGGGGTTGGGGTTGGGGTTTTCACTTTTGGCCTTTCGCTTTTGGCCTTTCGCTTTTGGGCTTTTGACTTCTCGCTATCCACGCTCTAGCCTTTAGCAAGGTCAAACCTTCGTTGAAGTTAAAATAAAAAAATAAAACGCCCTTTCCCATAGGACAAAGAGCGTTTAATCCAAAAATGAATGTTTATTGTTTTATATGCGAACAAACGTTTGTAATTTTCCCCCATTTCGTATACACTTAAAGTATGCACCAGCTGCCAATTCCATCGAAGAGAACCGGGGGTGAATTCGCGTATTTAGTTGATTTCGTGGAGAGCCGCGCTGAAGCTTATCGGAACGATGGCCGTCGGAAGCCGATAATTTCGCGCTGGTTCACCGGTAAGACCCTGACTTTATTTATACTGGCATTCTGGCTTAATTTCCCGGCAGCGCATGAACAGTACAGCAGCAGAACTTATTAAGAAACTTTATGCTCGATCCGCAGCTTGTCCGCCACCATCGCGATGAACTCGGAATTCGTCGGCTTCGACTTGCTGATGTTGATGGTGTAACCGAACAAGTGGCTGATGCTGTCGATATTGCCGCGCGTCCAAGCGACTTCGATCGCATGGCGGATCGCCCGTTCAACACGGCTCGGGGTCGTTTTGTATTTTTCGGCAATGGCCGGATAGAGCGTTTTCGTAATGGCACCGAGAATTTCGATGTTGTTGTACACCATCGTGATCGCTTCGCGCAAATATTGATACCCTTTAATATGTGCGGGTACGCCGATTTCATGGATGATGCTCGTAATATTGGCATCCAGGTTTTTTCCTTTTGTAATCGGCACGACATTGGGCTTGGATGCGACGGAAGACGTCATCGAGCTCGAATTGGAGACGAGCTGACGAATCCGGTTCGTCAATATTTCCATATCGAAAGGCTTCAATATATAATAAGAAGCTCCCAATTGAACCGCTTTTTGAGTAATATTCTCTTGACCGAACGCAGTAAGCATTATAATTTTCGGCTGCGGGTTGAGGTTCATCTCGCGAAGCTTCTCCAACACGCCGAGACCGTCCAGATGCGGCATAATAATATCCAAAATGAGGACGTCGGGCACTTTCTTGTTTTGTTCGATGTAAGACAGCACCTCGTTGCCGTTATAGGCGACGCCCGCCACCACCATATCGTCTTGCTCGGAGATGAATTCCGATAATAAATTTGTGAATTCTCGGTTGTCGTCGGCCAATAGCAATTCGATCTTTTGCAACTTCATATCCTCCTTCGATTGTAACGCAGAAAGTGTTGGTAGATTGCTCCACTACTAAAGATTTTCGACACGGCGATCGTTTTTCCTTCTGTCGAAAAATTTTTTTCTTTCTTTTTTTCAACAAATCATCTATAATAATATTTTTCTTCCCGATACGCGATCGTTCGACAAAAAGCGAAAAATCTTAAGGCGGATTTTACCCAGCCTTAAGATTTTTTTGTTCGTTCGAACCGATCACAACCCCTGCATCCTGCAGCATCCACTCGATAAAGCAGCCGTATCCCGACGTCGGGTCGTTCACGAATACGTGTGTGACGGCTCCGATCATTTTTCCGTTCTGAATAATCGGACTTCCGCTCATGCCCTGGACAATCCCGCCGGTTTTCTCCAGCAGACGCGGGTCGGTTATTTTAATAACCATGCCTTTCGTCGCCGGGAACTCCTGCTTGGACACATGAACGATCTCGATATCGAACTTCTCCACTTTCTGACCGGAGATGACGGTGTAGATATGAGCCGGCCCTTCCTTGACTTCCTCCGCGAAGGCGACTGGAATCGCTTCTTTCGCTAAAGCATGATCCGGAGCGTTATACATTTTACCGAAAATGCCGAATGCCGTATTTTTTTCGATATTGCCCAGCTCTTTGCTTTCGTTGAAGAAATTGGCCCGTTTCTCGCCGGGTTCGCCGTTTTGGCTTTTGGAGATGGACGTTACGTTGGAATGGACGATATGACCGTCCCCGACGGGAATCGGAGTTTGCGTGTCCATATCGGTAATGACGTGGCCCAGCGCGCCATACACGCCTTGATCCGGTGCGTAAAAGGTCAATGTGCCGACGCCGGCCGCCGAATCCCGGATATACAACCCGAGGCGGTACGTTTTATCAAACATATCGTAAGCCGGTGTAATGCTCGTGGTAATTTCTTGATTGTTGCGGCGGATTTTCAGCGCGAGCGGCTTTTTTTGCTCACCCGCCTTTTTGACGATATCGGCCACTTTGGAGACATCGTTGATGTACGTCCCGTCGATTTCCCGAATCAGATCGCCCACCATAATTTTCGCTTCCTCGCCAGGGGACACTTTTTTATTCTCCGCCACCTGGATAAGGTGATGACCGACGACCATGATGCCGTCCGACTTCATCTTCACACCAATCGTTTGACCGCCGGGAATGACTTTCAGATCCGGCATCACATTCACTTTGACGGTTTTTAGCGGAATTTTCCCGAATAAGCGAAGCTGCAGATCGGTTTGACCGCTGCCGGCTGATTCAAGCGAAATCGGACGGTTTAAATCCACTTGAAACGAATGCTCGGCTACTCCGTTTACTTTTACAATTTCCGGATTAACCGTAACCTGCGCGTGGACAGGCATCGACAGGTGTAGCTGTCTGCCCTGACCGGTAAACATCCTTAATTCGTCGGGGAACGAAGCGAAGCTTTGAAAAGGAGTGGAAATGCAACCCAAACAAACGAAGAAGACGAGAATAAGTCCCATCAGTCTTTTTCTGCCGGTACCCAAATCGATCACGCTCCCTTTTCCATGCTGCCTGACTAGGCGATTCGCCGATTGCGTACCTATAAGGTAACCGTGCCCCGATCGTTTTATAACTGCAAATGATGCCACGTTTTGTGGCTATTTTCACACATTGGCGTTCATTTTCTTTTCATTCGCCAGGGAAATCATTTCACGGGCATGATCAAGCGTTTTTTCCGTTACCTCCACACCGCCGAGCATACGGGCCAGCTCCCTTACCCGTTCCGAATCGCGCACGTCGTCCACCGAGGTGAAGGTCCGGTCCGCCTGAATTGTCTTAAGTATTAAATAGTGCGAATCCGCCATGCAGGCCACTTGCGGCAAGTGTGTAATCGAGAACACCTGGCAATATTGCGACAGCTCAGACATTTTCTCGGCGATCGCCTGAGCGGCCCGTCCGCTGACTCCGGTATCGACCTCATCGAAAACAAGCACAGGAATACGGTCTACCCGCGCAAAAATCGATTTCATCGCCAGCATAATTCGCGACATCTCCCCACCGGATGCGATCTTCGCGAGAGGGCGCAGCGGTTCTCCGGGATTGGCCGAAATTAGAAATTCGACCTGATCCAGGCCGTTTCGCGTGAAGCTCGGCGATTCCAGATCCTCCGAATGTCCGCTCCGCAGAAACTGTACTTCGAACCGGGTCCGTTCCATATGAAGCGCCTTCAACTCGGCTTCGATGCTGTGGCTTAACCGCTTGGCCGCATGCTGCCGAAGCTTGGACAATTTGTCGCCGGCCGTGAGCAGCTGATCTTGGACTTGCTCGGTTTGTCTCGTTATCCGTTTCACCGCTTCGTCCTTGTTTTCGATCAGCTCCAGCTGCTGCGAGATCCGTTTGCCGTGCTCGATAATCTCGGCTACATTGTCCCCGTACTTGCGGCGGAGCATTCCGATCATATCGAGCCGCTGCTCGACATGCTCCAGCCGGGCCGGGTTGAATTCAATCCCGTCACGGTAATCCCTTAACTGAAAGGCCGCATCTTCGAGTTGATAAAAAGCCGACTGCATCTGCTCCAGCAGCGGATTCAGCTTGGCCGTGTCCACCGCCGACACATCGGATATGCGTTGAATCGCTTTCGAAATCGCCGATAACCCTTTGGAGCCGTATAAAGCGTCGTATGAGTCCGCCACGTTCTGAAACAGCTTCTCCGCATTCGCTAGTTTGCGCTTTTCTTCCGATAACGATGCATCCTCGCCGATTTTTAACGATGCCGCCGAGATTTCCTCGATTTGGAACCGGTACAGATCGGCCATCTGCAACGCCTGCTTCGTCGATTCCTCCAGCTGCCGAAGCTCTTTGCGAAGTTCCGTATACCGGTCATACACTTCCTCATAATGGGTGCGAGCCGGTACGATCGTTTCGGCATCGAACATATCGAGCCAGTGAATATGCGCCTCCGCCTTCATCAGCGACTGATGCTCGTGCTGCCCGTGAATATTGACGAGACATTCGCCCGCTTCGCGCAGCATCGTTAAATTGACGAGCTGGCCGTTGATCCGGCTCGAACTTTTCCCTTGCGCCGATATTTCCCTGCGGATAATCAGCGGTTCGTCCCTGTTGGCGTCGATGCCGATCCGCGCCAGCACGTCCCAGACCGGGTGTCCGTGCGCCAACTCGAACCCCGCTTCAATCTCCGCCTTCTCGCATCCGTAACGGACGAGTTCCGCGGAGCCGCGCCCTCCCGCAATAAGTCCGAGCGCATCGATGATGATCGATTTCCCCGCGCCCGTCTCTCCGGTCAACACCGAAAAACCGTTCCGGAACGAAACGGTGACTTGTTCGATAACAGCCAAGTTGCGAATGGTCAATACTGTAAGCATACGCTTTCCTCCCGCCGGAAAAAATCGGTTATCCGAGCATTCCTTTAAACTGGTTTACCACTTTCCCGCTCTGACTTTTGGTGCGGCATATGATCAATATCGTATCGTCACCGCATATCGTCCCCATGATTTCACTCCATTCCAAACTGTCAATTAACGCCCCGAGCGTATTCGCCGTACCCGGCATACATTTCATAACGACCAAATTTTCCGCGTAGTCGATATGTACGAAATGATCGTGCAAGGCGCGCTTCAGCCTGGGCAGCGGATTGATTTTTTGCTCCGCAGGCATCGAATATTTGTAGCGGCCGTCCTCCAGCGGTACTTTGATCAGCTGCATTTCTTTAATATCCCGGGAAACTGTGGCTTGCGTCACTTGGTAGCCGGCGAGTCCCATTTCCTTCACCAGGTCGTCCTGGGTTTCAATTTCTTTGCCGGTAATAATTTCCCTAATTTTGAAATGCCGTTGGGCTTTCATGCAAATGTAATCCTCCTATTTAGTCCCGTTCAACTTCGAACGTAATTTTCCGGATCGAGCCGATAGCCGGATCGACATAAAGCACCCCGGCCGCTTCTGGGTACAGCAAGCTATACACCAGCAGCCTCTCCCGGATCGCGCTGCCTGTCATCTCCAGAGGCATCCGCTCCCGGGCCAGCTTCACGACATAAAACCGGTCTTCGTCGTCCATTACATACGCATCGACAAATATACGGCTCTCCAGCAGCTGATCGTCCATCGTCATCGTAACGGGAAGTTTGTGCTTGCCCGCCACAATCTCATATCCCCTCGCATTCAGCAGCATCACTGCTTCTTCGGAAGGCAAATACAGCTCGTCCTGCCGGGGAATCGCAAGCGCCGCTCTCGGCTTATCGTACCATTTGCGTCCCCGCGCGTAAAACCAGATGACAAGAACGGCGATAAGTAACAGAATTACGAAAGAGTCACCGGTTCGCATCTAGCGTCCCCTCCATCCTGGAGCAGCTCCAGCTTCCGCATTCGTCCGGATTTCCGGCCATGGAGAACACATTCTAGCACGTACCGGGAAAATCCTCTCTCATATACAAAAAACTCATCTCGCGGATGAGTTTTTTGCATGTGCTTAAAACGACCGGTTCGCCGTCTCCACCGTCTCCTGAATGGACGACTCCAGCGCCGCCTTGGACATGACGCCGGGCGTACCGGCGTTCATCGTCAACAAGACGAGAAATTCGATGTTACCTTCTCCGCCGGTTATCGGGGAATAAGTCAATCCTTTCACACCGAACCCGATCTCCTGCGCAAACTGCAGCACGCCTTCCAGCACTTCCCGGTGAACATGCGGATCGCGAACGACGCCCGACTTCCCTACTTTCTCCCGCCCCGCCTCGAACTGGGGCTTAATCAATGCGGCTACCAGCCCTTCCGGAGCCAGCAGCTGCCGCAGAGGAGGCAAGATGAGCTTCAGAGAAATGAACGATACGTCAATCGACGCAAATACAGGCGGCTCTCCCGGCAAGTCGCCGGGCTGCATATGCCGGAAATTCGTCCGCTCCATTACATGAACGCGGGGATCGTTGCGCAAACTCCAGTCCAGCTGGTTATAACCTACGTCAACCGCATGCACATAGGAAGCTCCGTGCTGGAGGGCGCAGTCGGTAAATCCGCCGGTCGAAGCCCCGATATCGATCATAATCGCTCCGTTCAGATCGAGTCCGAACGAACGGATCGCTTTCTCCAGCTTCAGGCCGCCGCGGCTCACATACGGGTGCACCGCGCCTTTGACTGTAATGGACGCCTCCCGGGGGATTTTCGTCCCGGCTTTGTCAATCTTGTCGTTATCTACCAATACGAGACCGGCCATAATCGCCGATTTCGCTTTTTCCCTGCTGTCGTAAAATCCTTGTTCGACCAGAAGCACGTCGAGCCTTTCTTTATTAGAAGACATGCCAACGCTCCTACCGTTGTTTAAGAGGTTGTTCAAAAAATCCACTTTTGATCGGTGCTGAAAACCGGACTTTTTGAACTCGCACTTTAAGCGCGCTGCCTTTTCCTGGGCAGCATCGTTTTCAGTTCCGTGACGACTCTCTCCGGCGTCAGCCCGACTTCCTGACGCTGCTCCTTCGGACTGCCATGCTCGACGAAATAGTCGGGAATGCCGACCGGCTTCACGCGAACGCCGTAAATATCCCGCTCCGCATAAAACTCCAGAACCGCGCTGCCGAAGCCGCCCTTCACGGTCCCTTCCTCGAGAGTTAAAATATTGTAGCCGTCCTCGTACAGATTCATCAGCATCTGCTCGTCAAGCGGCTTCAAAAATCTCGCGTTCACGATCCGCGGCTGGATGCCCTCGCTCTTGAGCAGCTCGGCTGCGCCGAACGCAAGCTCCAGCATTTGCGGCCCCGCGGCCAAAATGGCGAAACCTTCGCCGTCGCGCACCGTTTCCCACGATCCGATCGGAATCGGCTTCGCTTCCTCGTCCATCTTCACGCCTACGCCGTTCATCCGCGGGTAACGGACCGCAATCGGCCCTTCATTGTAATCGACGGCTGTCTTCATCATATGCCTCAGCTCGTTTTCGTCCTTAGGCATCATCATGACCATATTCGGAATGCTGCGCATAAAGGCAATGTCATACACACCCTGATGCGTCTCACCGTCAGCGCCGACAAACCCTGCCCGGTCGATGGCAAAAATAACGTTCGTATTTTGCCGGCAAATATCGTGAACGATCTGATCGTACGCCCGCTGCATAAAGGTTGAATAGACGGCATACACCGGCTTCATTCCTTCCAGGGCAAGCGCTGCGCACAGCGTAGCGGCATGCTGCTCGGCGATCCCGACATCGATCATCCGGTCCGGATACAGCTCGGCAAATTTCAGAAGTCCCGATCCGCCGGGCATCGCGGGCGTAACCGCAACGATCCGCTCATCCTGCTCCGCCAGCTCGATCAGGGAATTGCTGAACACTTCCGTGTACATCGGAGGCCCGACCGCTTTAATAAATTGGCCGGATTCGATTTTGTAAGGCCCTCCGCCATGCCACGTATGCGAATCTTCCTCGGCCGGAGAGTAGCCTTTACCTTTTACGGTAATAACGTGGATGAGGACAGGACCGTTCACTTTCTCCGCTTGCTTGAACGTCTCGAACAGCTGTGGCAGATTGTGCCCGTCGACCGGACCGAAATATTTGAAGCCCAGCTCCTCGAACCATACGCCGGAGACGACCAG
The DNA here is from genome assembly GCF_058135425.1 of Paenibacillus sp. MAH-35. Taxonomy (NCBI): domain Bacteria; kingdom Bacillati; phylum Bacillota; class Bacilli; order Caryophanales; family Paenibacillaceae; genus Paenibacillus; species Paenibacillus sp. MAH-35. The sequence continues at coordinate 341,778 of NZ_JBYUPU010000004.1, read as the reverse complement.
ATATTTCAGGCTGTCCTTGAGACGTTCCGCCGTCTTCGCAAGCGTCCCGCCGATCGCGGGAATTTTTTTGAGCAGATGCTCGACTTCTTCTTTCGCTTTCGCATAATGCTTGTCGGTACGAATCTTGCTTAAGTAATTGTGCAGCGCACCGACATTCGGCGCTATGGACATCTCATTGTCGTTCAGGACGACCATCAAGTTTTTGCGTTCGTGGCCGATATGGTTCATCGCCTCAAGCGCCATACCGCCGGTTAAAGCGCCATCGCCGATTACGGCGACAATCTTATTCTGCTCACCCTTCAGATCGCGGGCGATCGCCATCCCCATCGCGGCGGACAACGACGTGCTGCTATGACCGGCTTCCCAGACGTCGTGCTCGCTTTCGGACATTTTGACGAATCCGCACAAGCCTTTGTACTTGCGCAGCGTATCGAAGCGGTCTTTACGTCCGGTTAAAATTTTGTGCACATACGACTGATGGCCGACATCGAAAATAAATTTATCGTTCGGACTGTCGAACAAATAATGAAGCGCGATCGTCAACTCGACGACACCCAGATTGGGAGCCAGATGTCCGCCGGTTTTGGATAACTTTTCGATCAGAAAGCCGCGGATTTCCTCAGCCAGCGTCTCCAGTTGGAAAACGCTCAGCTTTTTGAGGTCGGCCGGGCTGTCAATTTGATTAAGGAGCACGTTATGCCCTCGCTTTCCGTTCGACTTAACCATTGTATAGGAGTAGTATTGCCCGTATTTTAACGAATCACAGCCTGCATCCGACACCATTATACCATATTCGCGAAATCTCACTCAATGATTGCCTAATAACGCTGCGCGAACGCGAAAAAGACGGGCAGCCTAGGAAACAACCCGTCCATTCGATTCGTTAATGATCCCGCTCCGTCAGGAAATCGGCCAGCTCCAGCAGCCGCTCCGGCGACTGGAACCCCGCATCCCGTACCGCTTGCTTGCCGAGATCGGTCAGTTCCGTCACCTTACGCCGGGAAGCTTCCAGTCCGATAAAATACGGATACGTCACCTTTTGCATTTTCTCGTCGCTACGAACCGCCTTGCCGAGCTTCTGCTCGTCGCCGACCACATCGAGAATATCGTCCTGGATCTGGAAAGCCAGACCGATATTCCTTCCGTACGTCTCCAGCGCATTCAGCTGTCGCTCGGTCGCTCCCCCGATCCGGCCGCCCGCTTTGAGCGAGAATACGATCAAGTCACTCGTTTTGTGCAGATGAATATATTCCAGCTCCGCAAGCTGGGTCAGTCCCTGTTCGCCCTGCATATCGGCGACCTGGCCTCCGACCATGCCGCGCGGACCGGCCAGAATCGCCAGCTCCTCGATGATATCGAGCACGCGTTCCGCCGGAACGCCGTACAGCCGGGAGGCGCGGGATGCCGAATAAAAAGCATGGGTAAGCAGCGCGTCGCCGGCGAGGATCGCGATCGCCTCGCCGTACACTTTATGGTTCGTCAGCCGTCCCCGGCGATAATCGTCGTTATCCAGCGCGGGCAAATCGTCATGGACGAGCGAGTACGTATGTACCATCTCGACGGCGGCCGCGACGGGCAGTGCCGCTTCGACGGAGCCGCCGCACGCTTCGGCGGCGGCGAGCACCATTACCGGCCGGAGCCGCTTGCCGCCTGCCATCAGCGAATACGTCATGGCCTCCTTCAGAACCGCAGGAATATGCCAATCCTCGGGTGCGTAAGCGGCCAGCTCGCGTTCGATTAATGATGCGCGTTCTTTGATGTAGTCCATTATGGACGGATGAGACATGAATCAGTTCTCCCTTTCATCGGACACCGGCTGGAACGGCTTCTTTACGAAGTTCCCGTTATCCTCCAGCAGTGTTTCGATCTTGCGTTCCACCTGCTCCAGCTTTTGTCCGCACAAGTGGGACAGCGACATGCCTTCCTGAAAAAGCTCAATCGCTTTCTCAAGCGGAACGTCCCCGCTTTCCAGCTTGGCTACGATCTGCTCCAGCTTGTCCATCGCCTGCTCGAAGCTGACCGGTTCATCCTTCACGCTGCTCATCCAGGTTCTCCTCCATTCCCCATACGTGGCAATTCAGCTTGCCGTCGGTTAACCGGATCTTCACCATATCTCCCGGCTGAATCTGGCTGACTGATTTGATAATCCGCTTCTCCTGATCGTCGTAGACGAGACTGTAACCGCGCTGCATCACCTTCAGCGGGCTCAGCGCATCCAATTGGCGAAGCTGTGAGACGTACCGGTGACGCGTTTCCTTGAAGACGGCCTGCATCGATTGAAGCAGCTGATGGCGGGTTACTTCGACGCGCTTCCTGGCATATACGAGCTGCTGCTTCGGATTGTGCGATGCCAGCTTCCGGTCGAGCCGCATCGAGCTTTCCCTCGCCGCAGACAGACGCTGCTGCAGCCGAAATACGAGTTGCTCCTTCATCCGGTCGAGCCGCTGAGCCGGCTCCTGAAGCTGTCTTTGCGGTTGGGTAAGGGCCGGAGACTTTTGCAGACGATGTAACCGTTCGCGTCTAACCGACAACTGCGAAGATACTCCTTTCACCAGCCGCTGCGACAAATGGGCGATATGCTGCTTCAGCTCCATGATATGCGGAACCGCCAGCTCGGCCGCCGCCGTTGGCGTGGCAGCACGAAGATCGGCCACAAAGTCGGCGATCGTAAAGTCGGTCTCGTGTCCTACAGCCGATATGACCGGAATCGCCGAGGCGTATATGCTGCGGGCTACGATCTCTTCATTAAATGCCCACAGCTCCTCCAGCGATCCGCCTCCGCGTCCGACGATAAGCACATCCGCTTCGCCGTGCCGGTTCATCACTTCAATCGCGCGAACGATCGAAGGAGCCGCCTGGGCGCCCTGCACGAGAACCGGATACAACAATATTTGCGCCGCCGGATAACGCCGCTGAAGCGTAGTCATAATATCGCGCACCGCCGCTCCCGTAGGCGACGTAATAACGCCGACCGTACGCGGAAACTTCGGTATCGGTCTTTTGCGCGGAGCGGCGAACAAACCTTCGTCGCCGAGCTTCTTTTTGAGCTGCTCGAACGCCAGATACAAACTTCCGATCCCGTCCGGCTGCATATGCGTGACGTACATCTGGTATTGCCCGTCCCGCTCGAACACGGAAATATTGCCGCGGGCAATTACTTTCGCGCCGTCCCGCGGAATAAAGCCGAGCCGCTGATTGTTCGATGCGAACATAATGCTTTTGATCCGGCTGTCCGCATCCTTCAGCGTAAAATACATATGTCCGCTCGAATGGTGGGTGAAGTTGGACAATTCCCCTCTTACCCAGACGTCCTTAAGCACGGAGTCGCCTTCGAGCTTCATCTTGATATATCGCGTCAAATCTTTGACGGACAGCACTTTATCCCGGTTATGCATCGGTATCACCGCACTCGCGCGCTTACGCGCGCAGCGCCTTAGCCGCTTGCAGTGTATTGTGCAGCAGCATCGTGATCGTCATCGGACCTACGACGCCCGGCACAGGGGTGATCGGTCCCGCCGTATCCACGACATCGCCAAAATCGACGTCACCCGCAAGCGTTCCGTCCTCCAGCCGGTTGATGCCCACATCGATGACGACCGCGCCAGGTTTGACGAACTCCTTCGTGACGAACTTCGGCTTGCCGATCGCCACGACGAGAATGTCGGCCTCGCGGCACAGCTCTTTCATATTCTCGGTACGCGAATGACATACCGTTACGGTTGCGTTTTCGCGCAGCAGCAGCATCGATACCGGCTTGCCGACGATATTGCTGCGGCCGATGACGACGGCCCGCTTGCCGGATATCGTTATACCAGTACGCTTAATAATCTCGATAACGCCTGCCGGCGTACATGGAAGCAGGCTCGGCTTGCCGATCGACAGATTGCCCACATTGATCGGATGGAACCCGTCCACGTCTTTTTCAACCGCGATCGCATCGATCACCGCATCTTCCGATATATGGTTAGGGAGCGGAAGCTGTACGAGAATGCCGTGAATCTTGGTATCCCGGTTCAGCTTGTCCACCAGCTCGAGCAGCTCGGTCTGCGACGTCTCGGCTGGCAACCGATGAACCTCGGAATAAATCCCTACCTGCTCGCACGCCTTCGCTTTGTTCCGGACATAAACCGCTGACGCCGGATCTTCCCCTACAAGTACGACAGCAAGCCCCGGACGGAATCCTTCCGCCGCCAGCAAGTCGATTTCTTCTTTCAGTTTGCCGCGAATATCGGCGACAATTTGTTTACCGTTAATTACGTTCTCCGACATGGTTCGTCCTCCCCTTCCGGTTGACCGTTTTACTGGTTACCGCTCGTAGCTTCATAGTTGCTCTTGATCGCGTCAAGCTCCTTGATCATTTTGCCAAGCACGCCGTTGACGAACTTGCCGGATTCGTCCGAGCCGAACCGCTTCGCCAGCTCGATCGCCTCGTTGACGACGACTTTCGGCGGAGCGTCGCTTCCGTGCAGCATCTCATAAGCGGCAAGACGCAGTATTTGCCGGTCCACTTTGGACAGCCGGTCCACTTTCCAGCCGGTCAAATATACCGCCAGCGTCTCGTCGATCCGCTGCTTTTGCCGGATAGTCCCTTCCACCAGATCGGTCAAATACGGGGTATTGGCAATAACGTCTTCCCCGATTGCTAGTTCCGCTTCATTGTCGCTCCGCGCTTCCTCCAGCGCTATCTCGATAGCCGCCTGAGGAGTCACCTCGTTCATATCGATTTGATACAAGCTTTGCATTGCGATTTCCCTGGCCAGTCTTCGCTTCACCCGCGAATCATCCTCCTGCCTGATGTCCAAACGTCCATGCGTTCAATATACCACAAAAACCTGCAAACAAAACAGAAGAAGGCCGTTTCCAAGGGGGAACCGCCTTCCGTCGTTACCGAAACCATTTCCAACGATCCGCAAGCCTGCTCAGCCTATCCGTCCATTCTTCCGGGTTCAGCTTCAGCTTTCCCGCGTCGTACCTGTTGCCGGCATATGTACACACCGCGATGAGAAAAGCGACAATGAGCATATCCCAAAATCCGCTTATTAAATAGATGATTCCCAGAAACAATCCCGAGGCGACGCCGATCAGGCGGCCTTTATGCCGTTCCCACAGCTCGTTCCACATGGCGCCAGCCACCTCTATTCGACTCTGCTTTTAAATGTCTGGGACTGCACGACATTAGCGATAAAGACGGACACTTTCGCAACCGGAATGCCTGTAACGTCCTCGACATGCGTCTTGACGGAACGCTGGATCTCCTCCGACAAATCGGGAATCGAGTTCTCCCCGTCTACGACGGCGCGGATGACCACATCCAGCCCCGCATCGGTTACCGATACCCGGGCCCGCAAATCTTTAACTCCCCGTACGCGCCCTGCCGACTTCAAAGATAAATTTTCGACGGTCTCCAGCGAGATGCGGATATCTCCGAAATCGGTACGCTGATCGATCGAAGGAACTTGTCCGCGTCCGCGGCGGACGGATACGTAGAAAAACCGGAAAGTGACCAGCAGCACGAATACCCCGACCGCGATGGCCGGATAAGCGACCGTCCCTTCATAATACAGGTTGTTCAAAAAGTTTTCCGACGTGGCGAACGGCACCCAGCCGAACGAAACGACCAAAAAAAAGATGACGCTGATTCCAATAATCAGCGTATACAGGAATAGCAGCAACCGGTCCATTACTTTGATCACGCTGGTCCGTCCCCTTCCGCGATTGGCAAGGTTCGGAAGGTTGCCCGTTTCGTTTCTCCCGGCAACCTTCTTCCCCGGTCGACGGGCACGCCCGTTACTTAACGCGGTGCGCCGTCGTTTCTTCCTCTTCCTGCGGGTTTTTGTCCGCCGGCTTGAACTGGACGTCGTGAATGTGTACGTTCACTTCAACGACCGTCAGACCGGTCATCGATTCGATCGTCTGCTTCACGTTCCGTTGGATGGCGCCCGCCACCTCCGGAATACGATGACCGAACTCGATGACGATCGATACGTCGATCGCCGCCTCGCGTTGTCCGACCTCGACCTTCACGCCTTTGGATAAATTTTTGCGTCCGAGCAGTTCAGCGATGCCTCCGGCAAATCCGCCGCTCATTCCGGCAACGCCGGGAACTTCCACAGTGGCCAGTCCCGCAATCACTTCGATCACTTCCGGAGCAATCTGAATCGTTCCGATATCCGTTTTCTCAAATTCCGTAGTTAGAGTGCTAATGGGTAACACCTCCCAGACGACTTGTCTATACTATTACTATACCATTTTGCCATTTTTATGACAAACGATACGGATGCGGCAAAGCCGTCAAGAGTTCGGATCGTTTACATCATGTTCCTCGAGAAACTTGATGTCGAACGTCCCGGCCTGGAACATTTTGTGATCCATCAGCTTGAGGTGGAAACCGATCGTCGTATGAATGCCTTCTACGGCGAATTCGCCCAGCGCCCTGCGCATGCGGGCAATCGCTTCGTCGCGGGTGGGGGCCCAGACGATCAGCTTGGCGATCATCGAGTCGTAGTGCGGCGAGATCGTGTACCCCGGATACGCTCCGCTGTCTACGCGGACTCCAGGGCCGCCCGGAGGGAGATAAAAATGAATCTGTCCCGGCGAAGGCATAAAATTGCGCTCCGGATCTTCCGCATTAATCCGGCATTCGATCGACCAGCCGTTGATTTGCACGTCTTCCTGCTGAAACGACAGCGGATCGCCCTGCGCAACCTGAATCATTTCCTTGATGATGTCGATATTCGTAATCATCTCGGTTACCGGATGCTCGACCTGAATCCGCGTATTCATTTCCATGAAATAAAATTGTCCGTCCGGACCAAGCAGAAACTCCAGCGTCCCGGCGCCCGAATAGTTAACCGCGAGCGCGGCCCGGACCGCAGCCTGGCCCATCGCTTCCCGAACTTCCGGCGTGAGCACCGGACAAGGGGCCTCTTCCACCAGCTTCTGCCTGCGCCGCTGTACCGAACAATCGCGCTCGCCCAGATGGACGGCGTTGCCGTGTTTGTCGGCCAATATTTGAATTTCGACGTGCTTCATGCCCGTCAAATATTTTTCGAGGTATACGCCCGAGTTGCCGAAAGCTTTCTGGGCTTCCTGCTGGGCGGTCGTAATTTGCTGGATGAGCATTTCTTCGTCGTCGGCGATGCGGATTCCTTTGCCGCCGCCGCCGGCCGTCGCTTTGATAATAACCGGATAGCCGATCTCCCGGGCGATCCGTACCGCTTCCCCGAGATCTTCGATCAGGCCGTCCGAACCGGGGATGACCGGCACGTTTGCATCCTTCATCGTTTGCTTCGCGACCGCCTTGTCGCCCATCTTGCTGATGGCGAGCGGAGACGGGCCGATAAACGTAATGTTGCACTGCTCGCACAGCTCGGCGAAGTCGGCATTCTCCGCCAAAAATCCGTAACCCGGATGGATGGCGTCCGATTCGGTCAACGTCGCCACGCTCATCAGGTTGGTGAAATTCAAGTAGCTGTCCTTTGACAGGGTAGGCCCTATGCAGTAGGCTTCGTCGGCGAGCCGGACGTGAAGCGAGTCCCGGTCCGCCTCCGAATAGACGGCCACCGTATAGATGCCCAGCTCCCGGCAGGCGCGGATAATACGTACCGCGATCTCGCCGCGGTTGGCCACCAATACTTTATGAAACTTCATGTCGGCATTTTCCTCCAATTCGAGTCCATTTCATCCATGCTATGAAATCGGCTCGTTATTCCGGTTTAACGAGGAACAAGGTTTGTCCGTATTCGACCAGCTGACCGTTCTCCACGAGAATCTCGACGATCTCGCCTTTCACTTCGGCTTCGATCGGATTCATCAGCTTCATCGCTTCCAAAATGCAAACCGTCGTCTTCTCGTTAACCCTGTCGCCGATATTGACATACGGAGCGGCCCCCGGCGAGGATGCGCTGTAGAACGTCCCGACCATCGGAGACGTAATCTTGTGCAAGTTGGCTTCCGGCTCGGCCTTCGGCTGTTCCGGCTCTGCTGCCGCAGCGCCCGGCGCGGCGGGAACGACTGCCGGAGGAGCGACCTGCTGGACATAAGGATTATATGTAGGCGGGGCAGGATGCGCAACTACGACGGATTCGGTTTTATTCGGTTTACGGATTAAAAGGCGCGAGCCTTCGTTTTCGATTTCCAGCTCCTGCACGGTAGTCGAGTCAACCAGCTTGATCAACTCTTTGATTTCGCTTAATTTAAACATCGTTTCCACTCCTTCAACGGTTGTGAAGCGCTTGCTTGGACGAGCAACGTTAGTATTATATCACAACCGTCATTCGCACATAAACAAGTTTATCGCGGGAGCTCCTTTTCCGCTGCCTGCGGACAGGAAAAGCGGCCCCGGGGTTCACCCGGCAGCCGCCTTCCCGTCCGCGTCCGCCGGGCATCCCGACAGAAGCGTCCAGTTACTGCACATATTGAATCGTTACTTTGTCCGGAGTGACGTCCAGTTCGTTCATTACGTAATCGACGATGCTCACACCTTGGCTTTTCTCCAGCTTAGCCGTTTGCACGACGACCTTCCATTTGCCGCTTTCTTGGAGAACGATCGCATTTTTGAAGTCTTTCGCGAGGTAGTCCTCAATGCTCGTCACTTTCTCGTCGATATCCTGGAGCTTTTGAATTTCATTCATCGCCAGCGTCACTTCGTCGTTCGTTTTCTTCGAGTCGGTTTGAATCGTCAGCCACTTTTCCATCTGCTTGGAGAACTCCTCCGTACGTTTCATATGAAGACCCGCGAAATAATCGTTGCCCGAAGTCGCGACCGTCGACACCTGCTTGATCACTTCTTCATCCGTTTTTTTGGCGCCGGCCGCTACCGGAGCGGTTGTCGCTTTGTCGGCAGGAGGGGTTGCGGAAGCATTTGCTTGATCCGCAGCTGCTTTGTCGGCTGCCGCCTTGCCGTCTACGGTGTCCGTCTTCGGAGCCGTGCCCGTCGTGACCGCGTCCACTTTAATTTCGCTGCCTGCCGCCTGCTGGGCCGTCAGATCCAGCTCATTCACATCTTCGGTGAACAGGTAATAAGCGGACAATACCACCATCAAGCTGAGCATCGAGACGAGCCATACCGTTTGTCTTTTCGTATTCATCGTTTCGTTTCCTCCTTATCGATCGAAAATGGATGTTTGCCTGCCGGCAACCCTCTTACTGCTTGCGGGGCAGGACGGAGATTCGGTGCGCGGGTACGTCCAGCCCCCGGCCGACCGCTTCTGCGATCATTTGTTTAATCGTCAAATTTTCAGCGCCCTTGGCAACGACGACGACCCCCCTTATACGCGGCTTTATTTTTTTAATCACGATCGGAGTCTCGCTGCCGGATGCTTCGTATAAGACGACTTCTCCGCTTCGTGTTATTTCGGTTATGTGACGGGTCGATCCGTTCACGTCTTTTTCGTTCGTAATTTGCTGCGTTTCCTTCGTATTGGAATGAACCATGGTCTCCTCGGTCGATTCGATCGTGACGAGCACCTCCACTTCACCGACGCCCACCACTTTTTGCAAAACGTCCCGGATTGCGGCTTGATAAGATTCTTCGTAGTCCCGAAAACCGGCTTTGTCGTTCGCTTCCTTCCCGATAAATGTTTGGCGGGTTTCCGGATCAGACGGGATTCCTCCCTGTTCCTCCGGTTGTCCGAGCGGCTTGATGTTCAGAAACGAGCTCAGGATCATCAGGGCGAAGCCCAGCAGACCGAGCAGTAAAAGCCACCGGAACGTATGAATCCGCTTCGGTCCTCCCGGACCCCCGCCGACCCGGTTTTCCAGCCATTGCAGCCATTTGGCCATGAGCTCACCTCTCTTCCCCAAGTTCCGTCTCGAACAGCAGCGTCACTTCATCCCGGTTCAATCGCCATTGCCTGTTCAACTGCTCATAGATGATTTTCTTCGCGTTCAACTGCTCCGGGGTCAGCCCGGCGTCCGTCCGTTTCGGCTCCGTCTTGCCGATTTGAACTTCGATATGAACGGGCCGGACGGCGCCGATCGGCTTGCGGTCTCCGGTTTCGCCCGGCGGATTTCCCGCAGCCGGAACTTCATCTATAAGATCAAGGACCACCTGCATATGTTTGATGCTTGGCGTTCCGTTATTGTCGTAATTCATCTGAAGCTGCACCTGCTTGACCGCCACCTGCGCCGGAAGGGCCACGCTTTGCTGAAGCTCGGCGGCCAGCTGCCTCTCCATCAGCCGCTGCGCCTCCGCCCGGTCGTCCTGACGCCAGCGCTCCGCGTCGTCCATAATCGCCTGCAGCGATTTCATCGTATCGAACGTGCCGGCTCCGGTTTTCTCCGTTCCGATCTGCTCGATGGAAGCGAGCAGCTTTTGCGAATCCCAGTTTTCCCGGAACAAGGCCAGCAGCGGAGACAGCAGCGTCAAGAGGATGAACAGGCCAAGCACGGTTTTCACATACCGCTGAAACGCGTTGTTCGGCAGCAGCAGGTCGACAAATGCGGCGAGCAGAACGATTAGAATGATCTCTTTCAACCAGCCGTGCAGCCAGGCTATCATGGCGCCATACCCTCCTGAATCGCTTTGATGCGGACGTTATCTCATCATTACGGATACGTTGCCTGCCGTAATAATGATCGTGATCGCCAGGAAAAACATCAGTCCGACTGCGGCAAGCGCCGCGAATACGTAGATCAGGCTTTTGCCGATCGTCTGCAGGCAGCTGATGATCGGATTCGAGCCGAGCGGCTGCATGACCGCCGCCGATACGTTGTAGATCAGGGCGAGCGCCATAATCTTGATCGCCGGGAATGCGCACAGAAATACGATGATGATAACACCCGCGAGACCGACTGCGTTTTTCACGAGCAGCGAGGCGCCGATCACGGTGTCCGAAGCGTCCGTGAACAACCGGCCGACGACCGGAACGAAGTTGCCGGTTATGTATTTGGCCGTCCGGATCGTGACGCCGTCCGTTATAGCGCCAGTTCCTCCCTTGACGGAGATGACGCCCAGAAATACGGTAACCGTAATACCGAGCGCGGCAACGCTGATGTTGCGAAGCAGATTGGCAAGCTGGGTTACCTTGTATTTGTCGCTGATCGAGCTGACAATGTGCAGCACGGCGGAGAAAAACATGAGCGGAAACACAATCGTATAGATGAGTGTGCCGACCGCGTGAATCATAAAAACGATAATCGGATGAAGCACCGTCACCGATGCTACGTTGCCCATCGAACCGAGCAGCGTAAGCATGAGCGGGATTACTGCTATCATGAACTGAATCATGCTCGTAATCGCCGACTTCGCATACTGGATCGCCACGCTGAAGCTGTTTATCGCGATCAGGAGCAGAACCATGTAAGAGATCGCGTAAGCGACCTTGCTGACGTTGTTTTTCTCGAATGCGCTCTGCAGTGACTCCAGAATCATGCTGAATACGGTCAGGATGACGATCGAGGCGAGCAGCTTGCCGTTAACCAGCACTTCGTGAAGCATGTACTTTCCGATGGCGGCGAAGATCGCCTTCAGACTGAACTTCTCATCCCCGCCCGTCAGCAGCTCCATAAAGCTCGGGGCCCGGTTGTCCGGAAAATAGCCGCCATACTCGCTGATCAGCCGGTTCCAGTAGCTCTCCACCTTATCCGTCGGCAGACGCTCCGCCTGTTCCTTCACGATCGTCTCGGCCGGGGTGGATGCATGGGCGCTCTCTCCTGCGAACATCATCAAGACCAGGAGCAAGACGGCGGCCGCCCGGTAAACGCTTAGCTTGATCAATGGCTTCCTCCCCCGTCGGGCGATTCGCTTCCGGTCAGGCGGGCAGCAACTTGACCACCGTTTCGATAATGACGCTGATGATCGGGATCGCCATCACCATAATGAGCACTTTGCCCGCAAGCTCGATTTTGGAGGCGACCGACTCGAGGCCGGAATCCCGCACGATTTGAGCGCCGAATTCGGCGATATAAGCGATGCCGATAATTTTCAGAATCGTTTTCAGAAACATGATGTTGATGTTCGTTTGCGCCGCCAAATCTTCCAGCACCCGGATGACCGACGAGATTTTGCCGAGCAGAAACAGGAAAATGTAGATTCCCGTAATCGCGGCCAGCAAAAAGGCGAACAGCGGCTTTTGTTCCTTCAGCACAAGCGTGAGAATGGCTACGATGAACCCGAGTCCGACGATTTGGATAATCTCCACTCGATCACCTACTGGAACAAAAAGATCGTTTTGATTTCCTTGAACAAATCGTCCAGCAGGCTCACCACCATGAACAGGACGACGACGAAGCCGATCACCGTTACCCAATGCGCCATATCTTCCTTGCCCATCTGTTTCAGGACGGTATGGATCATCGCGATGATGATGCCGATGCCGGCGATTTGGAAGATCGCATTCACATCCACGTTCATTTGCGGCACCCCTTCTAGTACATCAAAATGACGACAAATGCTCCGGCCAGCACTCCGAGGCTTTTCCACATCTTCTCGTAGCGCCGCTGTTCGTCCCAGGCGTTCTGCTCTTCGGCCTGCAGCAAAGTTACGGCCAGCCGCAAATGTTTCGCCTGATCGGTGCGGTCGCTGATGCCAAGTGTATAGCTCATCTGGCTCAAGATTTCCCGTTCATTCGATGACAGGGCCGTTTGCTTCCAGCAGACGTTCAGCGCATCGCGGAAGCTTTCTCCGGCGGTTATGCCGGATTGGGTGGAGAGCGGCTCGGCAGCCGACCGGAACAGGGCGGCGATCTGCGGCTCGAGCTGGTCGGCGATTCGCAGCAGCGCCTCCGGCAGCGGCGTGAAGCCGTACGTCATCTCCGTCTCAAGCCGCTGCAGCGCGTGGATCAGTTGACGGATCTGCCGCGGCCGGCGTGCGTACACCGAAGCTCTGGCGAAGCCGTACAGCGTAGCCGCCGCCAAAATCAGCACCGCGCCCAGCAGCTTCACCATGACCTGCCTCCGGAGGCTTCCGCGCGGCCGGCGGACAGCTCGGCCAGCTTGCGGCCGGCGGCGTCCCAGACGGTGAACCTCGCTCCCGTACGGCGGCACCTCGACAGCTCGACGAGGCGGGCGAACATCCGGTCCTCCAGCATCCGCTTCATAACCGGCCGGTCGCGGACATCTGCGGCGTGGCGTCCGTGCGCCGTGGCGATGACCCGCACCCCGGCATGCAGCGCTTCCTGCAGAGCCGCGGCATCTTCGGAGCGTCCGATCTCGTCGACGATCAGCACCTCGGGCGACATCGACCGGATCATCATCATCATGCCTTCCGCTTTCGGACATCCATCCAGCACGTCTGTACGCGGGCCGACGTCGAAAGCCGGCACCCCTTTGACGCAGGCCGCAATCTCCGATCGCTCGTCGACAATGCCTACCCGGAGTCCTGCCTGCGTCCGGGGATCGCCGAAGCCTTCGCCGCTGCTGATCATTCTCGCCAAATCCCGGATCAGCGTCGTCTTACCTTGGCGCGGAGGGGAGATGATCAGCGTCTGGTGCACGGTGCGTGCCGAATCGTCCCAGATCGCGGACAGCAAGGTGCGTCCTATGCCGGGGATCGCCTTGGCCACCCGGATGTTGAAGCTTCCCACGTCGCGGATATGTTTGACCTCGCCGCGTTCGAGCACCGTCTTGCCGGCCAGGCCGACCCGATGCCCTCCCGCTATCGTGATATATCCCCGCCGCAGCTCTTCTTCGAACGTATACAACGAATGATTGGTCAGCAGATCGAGCAGCTTCAACCCGTCTTCCTTCGTAGGCTTATAGCTTTGCTCCGGTCCTTCCGCCCAGCTTCCGTCCGGAGCCACGAACCGGGATTCGCCGTCCACGACGAGCTCCAGCGGCCTTGCTTCGCGGATTCGGATCTCCTCGAGGCTGTCTCGCATTATCGCAGGCAGCTTGTCTATCATTTTGCGGATCGTTGCCGGCAAAAACAGTAGAATCGATTGCATCGCGGTTCCTCCCCGGGTTGTCCAGTCGTTTACTCTCATCTATATGCCCGGACAAGGCGTTTATTCCCTATTTTTTTAAAATGCCTATGAAAATGAAAGTAACGCCGACGCCGACCCACAGCATCTTCGTAAACGACAGTTTATCGGCCAATCCTACCAATCCGATCGTGGTGGTCGCTAGAAGAGTCAGCGGTCCGACGATCGCCAGCCCCGAATTGACCAGCAGCGCCTTGTCCACCTGGTTCAGCCGGAGCATGATAAGCGCGGCCACTATTTCCAAACTACCGGAAAACAGCCTAAGACCGGCCATACTCATGACGATTTTATTGATCATCCTTCTCCCTCCTTCCTTGGCGATGCCGTACGCCCCGCGGAAGCTCCGATGCGGATGCCTTTCATTTCCGCCGCACTCCGATTGTGCTGTGCCAACTCGTCCGAGACGCCCCTCTCCCCATCCTATGCAGGCGCGTCCCAGTTTAGGCATACCGGGCACCACGCTCCGGGCGGCTGCATATATTGCTTGCAGACAATTAACCAATCCTTTTACAGCGAGGAGACTTGTTTTATGGACGTAACTTCACAGCTGGAGTGGCATCCGCAATTGCGGGACCCGACCGGATGTCGAACGTTCAAGCCGCGGTCTTGCGGCATAACGATGGTCATCGACAAAGGTCTCGGCCTCCATGCTTTCGAAGATTTGCTCGAAACGTCGGCGCCTTACATCGACCTGCTGAAAATCGGGTTCGGCACGACGCCTCTATATCCGGTCGGCCTGTTGAAGCGGAAAATCGAGCTCGCCCGGGAATATCAGGTTGCCACGATGCCCGGAGGCACGTTCCTCGAAGTAGCCGTCGCCCAACATACATTAACCGACTTTTTCGATACGATCGGCCGCCTCGGCTTTACCGCCGTGGAAGTGTCCGACGGCACCATCGAGATGGATCGTTCGGTCCGCAACTCGCTCATTCGGCGCGCCCGCGAGGCGGGGCTTACTGTATATACGGAGTACGGAAAAAAGCTGTGGGGCTCCGTCATCAACACCGAACAGCTGCTGGAAACCGTTCTGCTCGACCTTCAGCACGGAGCGGAGCTCGTTACGATTGAAGCAAGGGAATCCGGCGAGGGGGTCGGCATCTTCGACGCGGACGGAGAGTGCCGGGACGAGGAATTGCGAAGCATCCTGGGGCAGTTGCCGGACCCCGGACGGATTTTATGGGAAGCTCCGCAGAAGCAGCAGCAGATTCACCTGCTGAAAATCGCGGGATGCTCGGTCAATCTCGGCAATATCGCGCCGCAAGACGTCTATTCGCTGGAATCGCTGCGCAGAGGGCTGCGTTCCGATACGTTTCTGCATCCACAGCCGGAAAGATAAGATTAATGGAAGAAGCGAGGGATCGAACATGTTTGTGGACGTCATCGCGAGTGTGAACGAAGCCCGTTCGGATGACTTCATTCATAAGACGGTTATCGTCGTCGACGTGCTGCGGGCAACCAGCACGATCGTAACCGCGCTGGCCCATGGCTGTTCCGCCGTCGTTCCCGTCGAGACGGTCCATCAGGCGAAGCAGCTGCAGGAGCCCGGCGATCTGCTCGGCGGCGAACGGTACTGCAAAAAAATCGCAGGCTTCGATTACGGCAATTCTCCATTTGAATATACGGGCTCCGAATGTTCGGGGAGGCGCGTCATCCTGACGACGACGAACGGCACCAGGGCGATCCAGAAATCACAGAAAGCAAGCCGGGTGCTGGCGGGAAGTATGCTGAACGCCGAAGCCTGCGCCAAAACCGCATTCGCTCTAAACCGCGATATCGCGATTCTTTGCGCCGGAACGCAGGACGACTTCTGTCTGGAGGACGGCTTGTGCGCCGGCCTGCTCCTTCATCATCTGGAGCGGCTCGGCGACCGCACCGGGATGAACGATCTGGGCCTGGCGATGAAGCTGGCTTTCGAATCGGCAAGCGGGCAAATCGAGCAGATTCTGCTTGGCTGCGCCAGCGGCAAAAAACTGATCAAGCTCGGGCAAAAGGACGATGTGTTGTATTGCGCGCAAATGAACCGGTTCGATCTGGTCCCCGTCTTCCAGGATCAGAAGATGATTGTGTTCTAATCCCTCCTTCCTCTCATACACTAGTACGAGAATCCAGAAGGACAAGGGGCCATTCTATGAACGGCGAATTGCTGCTATTGCTGTTAATTATCGTAGGAATGATCGGCCGCTCGCCGATCATTACGACCGCTGCCTGCATCCTGCTTATCGTGAAGCTGATTCATCTGGAACGTTTTCTGCCGTCGATCGAACGAAGAGGCCTGGAATTGGGCCTCTTGTTTTTGACCATGGGGGTGCTGGTGCCGTTTGCCAGCGATCGGATCTCGACCAAGGACATTATGGCCGTCTTCACGTCCTGGCCGGGTGTAATCGCGCTGCTCGGCGGCGCCATCGCCACTTATATGAACGGCAAAGGACTCGATCTGCTCAAGGTGGACCCGCAGTTGATCGTCGGGCTTGTCATCGGTTCGATCTTCGGGATCATCTTTATGAGAGGGATACCGGTCGGGCCGCTGATGGCGGCAGGAATTACCGCTCTGCTGCTTAAAATTGCCAGCTTTCTGTTCGGAAAAATTCAGTAAGCCGGCGTGAATTGCCGTTGAATCCACTGCACTCTTTGTGGTAGTGTATCAGAAGAGTCCGTATAGGAGGAGACGTCATGGCTTTAAAAGTGTGCAAGTTCGGCGGCACATCGCTAGCTTCCGCCGATCAGTTCCGCAAAGTGGCCGCTATTGCGCTGGCCGACGCTGACAGAAAAATTGTAGTAGTATCCGCACCCGGAAAGAGAGATAAACCGGACACGAAGGTGACCGATTTGCTGATCGCCTATGCCGAAGCCAAGCTGAGTGGTACGGGAGCGGAACAGGTAGAGCAGACGATTCTCGACCGGTTCGCCGGCATTATCGAAGGATTGGAGCTGCCCCGGGAAGAGTTCGAGCAGATCGCCGGGCTGCTGAAGTCCAGAGGTGAAGGCGACCGCAGCCATCGTGCGCGCTATACCGATTCGATCAAAGCATTGGGTGAAGAATTCAGTGCCAGATTGCTTGCCGCTTTCCTGCGCAAGGAGGGGCATGATTTTATATATGTAGATCCGAAGGAAGCCGGTCTTGTACTCAGCGACGAGCCGGGTAACGCTCAAGTGCTGCCGGAATCGTACGAGCTGCTTCGTTCGCTGCGGGACAACGCGCACCGCATCATTTTCCCCGGATTTTACGGATACGCCAAGAACGGCAACCTCGTCGCCTTCCCCCGCGGAGGCTCGGACATTACGGGTGCGATTCTCGCAGCGGCCGTTCAGGCGGATGTTTATGAGAACTTCACCGACGTCGACAACGTTTTTGCTGCAGACCCGCGGATCGTGGACAATCCGGCGGCCATCCACGAGATGACGTATGCGGAGATGCGGGAATTGTCCTACGCCGG
Organism: Paenibacillus sp. MAH-35; assembly: GCF_058135425.1. Lineage (NCBI taxonomy): Bacteria > Bacillati > Bacillota > Bacilli > Caryophanales > Paenibacillaceae > Paenibacillus > Paenibacillus sp. MAH-35. Next base: position 324,422 of record NZ_JBYUPU010000004.1, on the reverse strand, counting down.
GTTCTCGGTCCTTCACGACGAAGCGCTGCAGCCGGCCTTCAACGCCAAAATACCGGTTCATATCCGGAACACGAACAATCCCGAGTCGCGCGGCACGCTTATTTCGCTGGAGCGTCACAATCACGAGCTGCCGGTTGTCGGCGTAGCCGGATCGTCGGACTTCTGCTCCATCTTCTTAAGCAAATATTTGATGAACCGCGAGAAAGGATTCGGCCGGCGCCTGCTGCAAATTATCGAGGATGCCGACCTGTCCTACGAGCATACGCCGTCGGGCATCGATCACATCTCGGTCATTATTAAGGAATCTACGTTTACGAACGAAGTCGAACAGCAAGTACTGGAGAGAATTCGTGCGGAGCTGCAGCCGGACAAGCTGATCGTCCAGCGCGGGATTGCGCTGATTATGATCGTCGGCGACGGGATGAGCAAGCAGATCGGCGTGGCCAAGCGCGCTACCGGAGCACTGGCCGACGCCCGGGTAAACCTGGAGATGATCAACCAAGGCGCATCCGAAAGCAGCATTATGTTCGGCATTCAGAACAGCGATATGAACAAGGCGATTGTCGCTTTGCACGGCGCATTTTTTAATTCCTGATATTGAACTTATTCCGGAGGGGCCATCAAGCCCCTCTTTTTCTTTTGCTCTCCTAACCAAAAAAGCATCCCCACGATAATTCGTGACAGGATGCTGCTTTGGGACACGTTGAGAGTATACTGCTAAGCACGGGAAATATATTTGCCGTCGCCCGTGCCGATCAGAAGAACGTCGCCTTCGTTAATGAACAGCGGCACTTGAACGTTCAGGCCGGTTTCCATCTTCGCATTTTTGGTGGCGCCTTGAGCGGTATTGCCTTTGATTCCAGGCTCCGACTCCACCACCTTCAGCTCGACGCTGTTCGGCAGGTTAATGCCGAGAATCTCGCCGTGGTAGCTGACGATGCTGATCGTCATATTTTCTTTGAGGAAGTTCAACTCCCATTCGAGCTGCGAAGCAGGAAGCGTAATCTGGTCGTAGGTCTCGTTATCCATGAACGTATGTTCCTGACCGCTCGCATACAAATATTGCATCGCACGGTTTTCGACGTGCGCGCGGCCTACGTCTTCGCCGGCGCGGAACGTCCGCTCCACCGTGTTGCCGTTGCGCAAGTTTTTCAGCTTCGAGCGAACGAAGGCTGCGCCTTTACCCGGTTTAACGTGCTGGAAATCAAGTACGGTAAAAATGTCGCCGTCTACTTCGATCGTCAAGCCTGTGCGAAAATCGTTAACAGAAATCAAAATCGGTTCCTCCTAAAATGTGGATAGTCGTGTCTTCTGCGTGTCCATCTGCAAAAAAAGGTTCACTAATCGATGATAATAAAGTCTTTTGTCGACTGTGTCAATCTGCGCACCCCGCTATCGGTGACGACAACGTCATCCTCGATGCGTACTCCGCCGAATCCGGGCAAGTAGATGCCGGGCTCGACGGTGACGGTCATTCCCGGTCTAAGTACGGTATCGCTTAGCATGGACAGGCGGGGCGCTTCGTGGACTTCCATCCCGAGGCCATGCCCGGTGCCGTGTCCGAAATGGTCGCCGTACCCGTACCTACGGATGACGTCGCGTGCCAGAGCGTCCGCCGCTTTCCCGGTCATCCCGGGACGGATGTGCTCCAGCGTATGCATCTGGGCTTCCAGCACGATATCGTACAGCTCCCGGTGCTTGTCGGACGGTTTGCCAAGCATCACGGTACGCGTAATATCGGAGCAGTACCCTTTATAATAAGCGCCGAAGTCCAGCTTCACGAATTCGCCGGAACGAAGAACCCGGCCGCTTGCTTTGCCGTGAGGCAGGGCGGAGCGTTCGCCCGAAGCGACGATCGTCTCGAACGAAACGGATGCCGCACCGTGCTGGCGCATATAAAACTCGATCGTCAGTGCAACGTCGTTTTCCGTAATGTCCGGCTTCAAAGTCGTCAGCACGTGCTCGAACGTCTTGTCCGCAAGTTCGGCGGCTTCCTGCATCACCGCCAGCTCCGACTCATCCTTCACCATCCGCAGCAGTTCGACGAGCGGCTCGGCGGGCACCAGCTTGATCGGCCCGAGATCCGTCGCATACACGGTATAGGAAGCAAAAGTCACATGCTGCTGCTCGAACCCGACCTCCTGAATGCGCAGGCTGTCGAGCAGTTGACGGACCGTCTCTCCCACCTTCGGCGCATGCTCGACGATTTCAAACCCTTTGGACTGATCGGCCGCCTGTGTCATATAGCGGAAGTCGGTAAGCAAGTAGGCTTTGTCGGCCGTAATAAGCAAATAACCGGACGATCCGGTAAATCCCGATAAATAGTGACGGTTATGCGATCCGGTCACGAACAGCGCTTCCAGCCTGCGCTCCTGCATCAACGCTCGCAGACGGGCCAGACGATCCATCAAGATTCGCCCCTTTCCTCAAGAAAACGATGAAGCGCCAGCAGCCCGAGCTCATAACTCTGTGTGCCGAATCCGGCGATCTGGCCAACCGCGACGGGCGCGATTACCGACGTATGCCGAAACGGCTCCCGTTTATGAATATTCGATAAGTGAACTTCCACGACCGGCAGTTGAACCGAAGAAATGGCGTCGCGCAGCGCATAGCTGTAGTGGGTAAAGGCACCCGGATTCATCAATATGCCGTCCTTCGACCCGAACGCCTCGTGGATCCGGTCAATCAGCACCCCTTCATGGTTGGACTGAAGGAATTCGAGCCGGATGCCGAGCGTCTGCGCCAGATTGGACAATCTCTCCTCGATCGAGGCCAGTGTCGACGTCCCGTATACGCCCGGCTCGCGTATGCCCAGCATATTCAAGTTCGGGCCGTGCAGAACCAATATGTTGTACAAGCTATTCACCACCCGATCGGAAGAATCGAACCGAAGCCATTTTACCATAAGTTTCCCCGCTTTGAGAACTTTTTTTTGGCCGCGATTCGCCTGTCAGCCGCTTGATTTGCCCGGCAGCGTCGGCTCTCTCTCCCTCTCGTCCGTAAATTCGAAGGCGATCGAAAACCCGATGAACAGCCCCCATACCAGAAATAGGCTAATGTCCGTCAAGATCGTATTCCAGTCGTACCGGTATATCCATCTCATCATCCCCGTAGAAGGTCCGACCAATAAATAGAGAAGCGCCCACCATGCCGCCCCGTATCCGATCCCCGCCCACGGCCCTCTGACTTTGCGCAGCAGCGCGGCATACAGCAGCGAGGCCAGCAAGGAGAATACGATAAACGTCAGCCATCCCATCCAGAAGCCCGCCGTCGTATTCATGAAGGAAGCGGCAAAAAACGGCTTGGCCAGAAACCAGGGAGGTATTTTCGTAAATTTGAAATAATATTCGACAGCTTTAACGCCGCCCCAGATCAGTCCGGCGAAGAAGCCGATCTGCAGAGCGAACGACCATACATTCGTCTGTTCCTCGATATGCGGACGATGCAACATGTCATCCCGTTCCTTTCCGGCACAATCTATCCTTATTATGCACAGGAGGAAGCAAAGTAACCGGGTGGCGTTCGACGCCGGAATTCGTTACAATATAGAGAAAGGATTCACAACAAACGCAGAGGGAAAAAGCGGCCGGTCCGCCGTTCCTATTCTTCCATCGAACGGCGGATTGGCGATCCTATGAACCGATCAGGTATTCCCAGAAAGGAGGGCGGCTTCATTGTCACAAAATCAGAGAGCTATCTACGGCGGCCAAGCGGTCATGGAAGGCGTCATGTTCGCCGGCAAAACGGTTAACGTTACGGCCGTCCGAAGAAAAGACAAGCAAATCGATTTTTATGAGGTGCCCCGTCAAGAAATCGCATGGGTCAACAAACTCAAAAAAATCCCGCTGCTGCGCGGCATCGTCGGCATTATCGAGTCCAGCGCCAAAGGAGCGCAGCACCTGAACTTCTCGGCCGAGAAATACGCGGAGGATGAAACAGGGGAAGAAGCGACGGAAGAGAAGAAGTCCGGCGGTATGGGCAATCTTACGTTGATCCTTGGCGTAGCTGTTGTGGGCGTACTTTCGTTCTTATTCGGCAAATTCGTCTTTACGCTAGTGCCGGCCTTTATCGAGCAGCTGCTGTTTCAGAACTTGTTTGAGAACCAAATTTTGCACAACTTGCTGGAAGGCGTCATCAAAATTATGTTGCTGATCGGTTACATTTATTTCATTTCGCTTACCCCGCTCATCAAACGGTTGTTCCAGTATCACGGCGCCGAACATAAAGTAATCAGCGCTTACGAAGCCGGCAAGGAATTGACTGTAGCCAACGTTCAGAAGTTCAACACGCTTCATTACCGGTGCGGCAGCAGTTTTATCGTATTTACCGTTATTGTCGGTGTGATCGTTTATTCGTTTTTCGAATACGATAGCTTATGGGAACGGCTGTGGCTGCGGATCGCTCTGCTACCGCTCGTCATCGGGCTGTCTTATGAAGTGCTTCGCATTACGAATTCGATGCGGGATATACCGGTGCTGCGCGTGCTCGGGTATCCGGGGTTGTGGCTTCAGAAGCTGACTACCAAGGAACCCGACGATTCGCAGGTCGAAGTATCGATCGCTTCGTTCAACCGTATGCTGGAACTGGATCAGGCTTTGCTGGCAAGCGCGGGACGCGATTCCGGCAAAGCGGTATAAGGGCAGCATTATCCGAAAAGGGGGAGTTTCCTTGAAAAGGCGCATGGATCCGCTCTTCATCGTCCTGATCGTCTTGATGGGCGTCGGCATCATCTATTCGTTGAAGGACAATCCGTTTAATTTGGTGGTGGCGGCAGTCATCTTCGGAGGCGTATTTCTTCTCTATAAATTTCCGCCGGCCCGCTGGAGAAAATCACAATCCCGGAAACCTGTGCCGCCCTCCTCTTCCCGCTCGAAACCGAAACCCAAAAGGAAACATGTCCCGTTCCGCGTTATTCAAGGCAATAAGCGGGATGACGACGATACCGACAAGCCGCATACGTACCATTAACGGTACAACTGCCAAAAAAAGCCCCTTGCCAGAATAGGCGGGGGCTTTTTGGTACATTTTACGCACGCAGGCCAATCCGGCGATGGCTGCATCTTCGGCTTACGCGAGCAGCCCGTTGTCGGTCCGGTCTCGGATAAATTGCTTGAAGCAAGTGACATAATGCTCATGCGACCATTTTTGAAAATATTGGCTTGCGGCGCTATAGCCGGAATAATACAGCTCCATGCTTTTGTCCGGTTTGATATCAAAGTCCGTTACCCGCACGCCCAGCGTCGGGATTTTGATCGTCCTGAACCGGTTCCATTCCTCGATGTACCGCTCGTCGTGCGCTTCCATCATCGTGGCGAACAATGCCTGAAACATCGATAGCGGCCCTATGATGGAACGCGCCGTGTTCGCCTGCCGGCCGACGAGATGGAAGCCCACCGTCGGAATTTGCTCGTTTTCCGGAATTTTACTGTTCTGCTGGTCGTAGATCCAGAGCGGAAAATTGCTGAGCAACCCGCCGTCGACGATATAAATGAATTGATCGGAAAATGTCTCGCTCTTGGGACGCACTTTCGCCGACTTGCGAATGACGACGGGATCGAAAAAATACGGGATGCTCGTGCTCATCCGAATCGCGTAGGAGACCGGAAGCCGGTCGGGCTCGATTCCGTACTGCCCGATATCATGCGGCAGCACGAGCAGTCTGCCCCTTGATATATCGGAAGCGATAATTCTCAGTTTGTCGCGCGGCAGGTCCGCGAACGTTTTGATACCTTTCGCGGCAAGCTTTTGCGACACCCATTGCTCCAGCTTTTGACCGGAATACAGCCCTTTTTTAACGAACAGACGGATCGCGGGGCCGACCAGACGAATTTGATGAAACCACGATTTGACCAGGAAGTCGGTAAAAGGTGTCTCCAGCATCATTTTCTTCAACTCGTCCGCGGTATACCCTGCTGCCAGTAACGAAGCTACGATCGCTCCCGAGGAGGTGCCGGCCACTTGATGAAACCGGACATTTTGCTCCTCGGCGGCTTTGATCGCCCCTACCAGCGCAATCGCCTTGACTCCTCCTCCTTCAAATACCCCGTTCACTTCCATGCTGCCGTCACACCTTCCCGCGGCTAGTGACACGCGTTATCGCTACTACGGGCGATAGGCCGTATTCGATCTCACATCGGTATCCGTTAATACGTATGCGACGGCAGTTTGTACGTATGCACGCCGGGAAGCACCCTGAAAATAGCGAAAACGCCCCGCAAGCCTCCGGCAAGGCTTACGAAGCGTCTATTATGGTCAATCGATCATTACGATTCCAATTCGCCGCGGATGTTCATTAATTCCGTAACGCGCTCCGGGTGCCGCTCGAAAAATTGGACCAGCACTTCGATGCACGTAATCGAATCCCAACTCAAATGGTGCTCGATTCCTTCGACATCCTTATAAATGTTTTCTTCCTGCACGCCGATCAGCTTCAAGAAGCTCTCCAGCAGGTGGTGCCGTTCAACAAGCCGTTTCCCCATCTTTTTGCCTTTGGAGGTCAAAACGAGGCCGCGGTAACGCTCATAGATCAAATAATTGTCCTTGTCCAGCTTCTGAATCATTTTCGTCACGGACGAGGGATGCACTTCTAGCCCTTCGGCGATATCGGACACTCTGGCATAGCCTTTCTCGTCGATCAGCTTATAAATTTTCTCCAGATAGTCCTCCATGCTTGGTGTCGCCGCCATAAGACCCCTCCCTGCTCTCGTTATTCCCAAACCTAACTAATGATACACCGTACGCGGACACAAAGCAAGTTTGCCCCCTCGGCACGGCAAAAACTGTCGGTTCCAAACGAAGCTGAAACCATCCCGATCCGGGGAACCTATATTAGGGGAACGCTGACGGAAAGGAGCCGATGTACAAGTGGCGACAACGACGCTAGAGCGTCAATCTAAAGGGAAAAATACGCTGCAATTCGTTCCGGAGCTCGTCTATTTCGAACCCGGCGCACTGGAATATCCGAAAGGCCGGCGTCTGATGGAATGGGCCGAATCGCAGCAGCTTCCGATCCGGATGACGAGCTCGCATAACCGGATAACCGGGTTTCCCGGGGAGACTGAACTGGAGAAGTACAAGATCGCCAAGCGCACCCTTGTCGTCGGAGTGCGCAAGACGCTGAAGTTCGATACATCGAAACCGTCCGCCGAATATGCGCTTCCGATCGCAACCGGCTGTATGGGCCACTGCCATTATTGTTACTTGCAGACGACGCTTGGCGCCAAGCCGTACATTCGCGTTTATGTCAATATGGACGACATCCTGGAGGCAGCCTCCGGTTATATCGCCGAGAGAGCTCCCGACATTACCCGTTTTGAAGCGGCCTGTACGTCCGATCCGGTTGGCCTCGAGCCGATTACCGGCTCCCTGAAGGAAGTCATCGAATTTATGGGCAGACAACCGCTCGGACGGCTTCGATTCGTTACCAAATTCCATCACGTCGATTCGCTGCTCGATGCTCAGCATAACGGCCATACCCGCTTCCGGTTCAGCGTGAACGCCGACTACGTCATTCGTAATTTCGAACCGGCGACCTCCACATTTGCGGAACGAATCGAAGCGGCCGGCAAGGTTGCCAAGGCGGGCTACCCGCTCGGCTTTATTATCGCCCCAATCATCTGGCACGATGGATGGGAGGACGGCTACGCCGAATTGCTTCGCAAGCTGGGCGAGACGGTGCCGGCGGAAGCCGCTGCGGATCTTACGTTCGAGCTGATCCAGCACCGGTTTACGAAGACGGCCAAAACCGTAATCGGGCAGCGGTATCCGAAAACGAAGCTGGAGATGGATGAAGCGAAGCGCAAATACAAGTGGGGGCGCTGGGGTCAAGGGAAATACGTATACCCCGACGAGCAGGCGAACGCGCTCCGGGAGTTTATTACTGAACAGATCTTCCTCCGGTTCCCGTCGGCCAAGATCGAATATTTTACTTAGTATCGTGTAGAAGTGTTTTATGAGGTGGAATATTATTAAAGAAACCGTTCGGGAATGGCGTCCGGACGGTCCTTTTGCGTGCAAACCCGTACGTTTGTGCTTGGAAGGGAATAAGTAGCAGGTTGGCTTTGCCGCTCATTGATGAGCTGGGAACCGCCCTACTATAAATGAAGCCCGTCGCCCTTCCTCTTAAAAGTGGGCGAGTCATGTTTAGCTTCGCTGATGCAATGATTCACGTGGGCTCTGAACAAAATAGGAGCCTTTGGTGAGACTGTCGATTCATTGTGTAGAAGTGTTAGCAGACCGTTCCAAGTGAAAAGTTACCTTCTTCTGCTCAGACAGGTTGTCCGGAATCCCTTGATTGAATAAAGATTGTAAGGTAGGGGATTCCAGACAAAACTCGCCAGAAGGTAATCTTTTCCCTTTCCACTTGGTTGTCCACAATGAATCGACAGCCTCTTTGGTATCTCCTATTTTCGGTCTTTTCCCAAAACGGAAACGAATAGAGGCGGTTTGCACCCCTTGTTTCAACCCACTGGTGGGGGATGCGCCCTATTCGCGGATTTTAGCAGTCTCAAACCGCTTCTATTTCACCCTCCAAGCGGATTTTTGGGAAAATAAAGTGTACAAACCGCTCGTATCCCTTCGTATTCGGTGCGGTGCTTCACCCCTTGAAGCAGGGCAAAGGGTCCAAACGGCCACCCACGAGGATGGCGACTCGAGACATTTGCTCTAACGACAAGAAGATAACCCCTAAGTATCCCCGCCGCCAAATTAAGGTAATGGGCTCGAAGGAAAACAGCTCCTCTTGTCGAATATGTCACTTAGGAGTACTCCGTTCTCGTTTCCGGGTTGGGTAACCTAATCTTCGGGAATCGGTGCGATACTCCTTTTTTTGCGAGCCAACAGCCGAAATGTGCCATCAAATGGGCTGTATGGAACTCAATTTCTGGTATTCAATTTTCTAGATTTCAGTTTCCGAGATTCAATTCCGGACTTCGACTTCCGGACTTCCAGACGATCGTCGTTACCTATGCCTATGGGCTTAACCGTGGTGCAGACTGCGTTAAGCAGCCCTTTCTTTGTTCAGCAAATGTGAAGGTTATGTAAAGCCCTTACATACAAAATAACGTCAATTGTAAAAAAAATATTGATGCAACTTCAGAAAAACTTTAGAATTTAGATACTTTGATCTTTTTACTTTTCTGTTATGATCAGAACATCGCCACTTTTGGGAGGGTGCGCCCAACTTCAACATGAATATAATACTAATATTACCTACGATCGGCCAAGCCGGAAACTCGGCAATCGGATTCGCGCTTTGGCATACGACGTACCCGGATGAAAGGGGTTATATACTGACATGAGCCAAGGCAAGCTGCGGCAATATTATCCATTGCTATGGATGCTGGCAATACCGATTTTGAATATTTTTTACGGGATTTTGAATCGTCCCGGGATGAGAACCTACGATTTGTCGACCCGGGTTGACGAGATGCTGCCCTTTCTGCCCGTATTTGTCATCCCCTACTTGATCTGGTATCCTTTTATCGCCGCATGTTTGGTAACGTTGTTTTACCGCAACCGGGCGACGTACTACCGTACTTTATTCGCGCTATGTCTCGGCCTGGTCATCAGCTATATTTTCTTTTACTTTTATCAGTCGGGCATTACGCGGCCGCAGCTCGGGGAAGGCTTCCTGTACAGTCTCGTCCAGTTCGTCTACCATAACGACGCGCCCTACAACTGCTTCCCGAGCATTCATGTGCTGACCACGTATCTTATGATCAAGTCGTCCAAGCAAGCGTTCCCGCATGTCGGACTTCGATGGACGATCCATCTGTTGGCCTGGTCGATCATCTTATCCACCGTATTCGTCAAACAGCACGTGCTGCTCGATATAGCAGGCGGAATTGCCGTAGCCGAAATCACTTATTTCGTAATCGGCCTCGTACCGGCATGGGCCAGAAGCCGCAGCCGCAATCCGGGGAAAGCGTTCGGTGCGTCCTCGGAGTAAGTTCAAATAAATCGTTTGGGTGGAGAAAATGAAACTATTTTCAGCAATTGCCGAGCACTTCGTATTTATAAACAAGTTCATCCGATTTCCGCAGCAAGTGGGCAGCATCGCTCCCAGCTCCTCTTTTCTCGCCCGAAAAATGTTCCCCCCCAAACCCGGCGGCCCGGCTTTGAAAATTGCCGAGCTGGGTGCGGGGACCGGGGCAATTACAAAATATATTCTTAAAACAATGCCCGAAAGTTCCGAGCTGTTCCTGTTCGAAAAGGACGATTCTCTCCGGGAATCGCTGCAGCTCAAATACGAAGCGCAAGCTTCGTACTACGCCGAAGCCCGGAATATGATCGACGCGGTCCGCGACGGCCGGAAGTTCGATTACATTCTGAGCGGACTCCCGTTCGCCAACTTTCCGCAGTCGCTAAGGAACGAGATTATCGACCAGGCTTACGAGACGCTGAAGCCGGGCGGATTGTTCATCGCCTTCCAATATTCGCTGCAAATGAAAAAATTGCTGGAGAGCCGCTTTGTGATCGAACGGATCGATTTCGTACCGTTGAATATTCCGCCGGCATTCGTCTATGTATGCCGTAAAGGGGAAGGCGGAGCGGGATGAACTACGAATCGTTGATGGGCATGATCGAGCATTTCGGCTATGCCGCTTTATTCTTTGCCCTCTGGCTCGGGATCGTCGGCATGCCGATTCCGGACGAGGTGATCGTCATGACCGGTGGGGCCGTCGCAGCCAGCGGCATTCTCCAAACGGTCCCCGCCTTTATCCTGACCTATCTGGGCGTGATCTCGGGACTGTCGCTCGGATACGTGATCGGGCGATATGTGGGAACTCCCGCGTTAAGCAAGCTGCGTCGCAAAAAAAAGATGGGTTATTATATAGGTGTCTCCGAGAGGCTGATTAACAAATACGGCAGCATGTCGCTGGTGATCAGCTATTTTTTTCCGGTCGTCAGGCATGTCGTCCCTTACCTGGTCGGAATGAACAAGATGCCGTTCTGGCGTTACAGTCTCATCTCCTACTCGATCGGCTTCGTATGGACGCTCGCTTTTTTTGCACTCGGAGGGTTTGTCGGGGATCAGGCCCAGTTCGTCGGCTCGATGATTTACGCTTACGGCGTGAAGCTGCTGATTTTTATTCCTTTGGCGGCGTTGGCATTATGGCTGTTCTACCGGTTTGTTCTGGCTAATCGGCCGAAGCGGGTAGAATAAACGAATCGTACAATCGGCTCCAAACATACGAAACCTCCATTACCGTTAGCGGCAATGGAGGTTTTTGGGTCGTCCGGCAGCCGCCGGGATTAGAAGATCAGCCAGCTGGGCGTACGCTCCTGCAGCCAGATCGTAATCAGAATCATCTTGTCGAAGTACAGCAGCAGCGCCATCACGATCATCAGCCCGCCGCCCACCTTCATCAGGATGCCGGAATAACGGACAATCCACTTGGTCGAGCCGATAAAAAAGGCGAGGATGAAAAACGGAACGGCGAAACCGACCGAATAAGCGGTCGTCAGTTGGAACCAGGTGCCCGGCTCCGTTGCGGCCAGCAGCAAAATCGAAGACAGAATCGGTCCGACGCAAGGCGACCATCCGGCCGCGAAGCCCATCCCGACCACGACCGAGCCCAAATAACCGGCCGGCTTCGAATTAATCTGCAGCTTCCGCTCGCGCATCAGCCATTGCGGCTGGAACACGCCGATCAGAAACAGTCCCATCACAAAAATTAAGATGGCGGACAATTGGCGGATCAGGTTGCGGTATTCGTTAAACCAATCGGCCACCATACCAACGCCAAAGCCGAGCGAATAAAAAATAATCGAAAACCCGAGAATGAAAAACAGCGTATGCATCGTTGTGGCAAGCCGGATTTCTTTTTTCGTCCGTTCCTCCTTCAGTCGCTGCACCGAAATACCGGTTATGTACGACAAATAAGAAGGGTACAAGGGCAAGCAGCACGGAGAAATAAAAGAGGCGAAACCGGCGAACAGCGCGATCCAAATATTCACTTGATCCAAAGCGATACCTTCCTTTCCGGGGCAAAACCTATACGCTCGCTCTGCGCCCCCGAGCAAGCAGGGTGACGATCAGCAGCGTGATCAGCATAAGAACAACCGTCGCTCCCGGCGCCCAGTTCCATACTCCCGCTGCGACGAGGCCGCCTACGACCGCCACTTCGGAATAAAGCACGCCGATCCAGACCGAATGACGAAAACTTTTGGCTACGGCCAGGCTGCAAGCGACCGGCACCGTCAGCAGAGCCGATACGAGCAGCGCCCCGACGATTTTGATCGCGACTCCGATGACGAGCGCCGTCAGCACCGTGGTCAGCAGGTTCAGGAAACGAAGCGGGATTCCGCTTACGGCCGCCGCATCCTCATCGAACATGATCAGAAACATTTCTTTGAAGAACACGAACAGCATGACGAGCACGACAAGCGTAACGCCAAACACGAGCCACAGATCGGTCCAACTGAGCGTATAGATGCTTCCGAACAAATAGCTCGTTACGTCCATATTAAAGCCTTTGCCCAATGTAAACAGAAAAGTCGCGAGCGCTACTCCGCCCGACATGATGATCGCGATGGACAGCTCCGCGTACGTCTTGTACGCTCTGCGCAGCCGTTCGATGGCGAAAGAAGCAAGAATCGAAAAAACGAGTCCGACGGCAAGCGGGTATATCCCGAGCAGAAATCCGAGCGCCACCCCGGCGATCGAGACGTGAGCCAGCGTATCCCCGATCATCGACAGACGTCTTAGAACGAGAAAAACGCCGAGCAGAGGCGCCATCAGCCCGATCAGAACGCCTCCGATCAAAGCCCGTTGAAAAAAGTATTCGGCAAAAATATCCACGTGTTACTCTCCCCTATTCACGGCTTCGAGCGACTCTTCCGCCAGCCGAATGCCGCGAAGACTGTGGGCCAGATTCGTTTCCGCACAATTATCCAGCTCATGCGTGTGCTTGACGAAAAACTTGATCTTTCCGCTCGTATGGGCCGGCTCATACCCGAGGTAAGCGTGCATCATCTCGATATCGTGAGATACCATCAAAAAAGTGATGTTATGCCGCTGGTGCATATGTCGGATCATATGAAAAAAATTTTCCTGCGACTCCGAATCGATGCCCACCGTCGGTTCGTCCAGAATGAGCAGCTCCGGATTGTTCACGAGCGCCCGGGCCAGAAATACCCGCTGCTGCTGCCCGCCGGACAGACGCCCGATTCGGCGGTCGGCCAGCTCTTCGATGCGCAGCGCATGCATCGCGTCTTCGCACTTCTTGTAGTCGTCGCGGTTCATCCGCTTGAACAGCTTCTTGCGGCCGTACAGCCCGGACAGCACGACCTCTCTGACGGTAGCGGGGAACAGCGGATTAAACGCATTTTTCTGCGGTACATAGCCGATCCGCTCCCAGTCGCGGAATTGGCCGAGCGGCGTTCCGAACAGGCGCACCTCGCCCTGGTCCGGCTTCAGCAGCCCGACGATCATCCGCAGCAGCGTCGTTTTGCCGGCTCCGTTCGAGCCGATGAGGCCGACGAAATCGCGCTGCAAAATTTGAAAATTCAGCCCTTCGATTACATTGCGCTGCTCGTATTGGAACGAGACGTTCTCCATAGAAACGACCGGCAGGTGACAACGTTCTCCCGCCGGTCGGGTCGATTGCTGCATGTATGGCTCCCCATTCGCGAACTGGCCGTTTACTCTCATTGTAATGCTTTCAATAAATTTTGCAAATTGTTCTCCATCACCGACACATAATGTTCACCGGCGTTAACCTGCTCTGGGGTAAGCCCCTCCAGCGGATTCAGCACCAGCGTCTCGATTCCCGCGTCCTTGGCCAGCGTCTTCGCCAGCTTATCGGATACGAGCTCCTCGAAGAAAATGTACTTCACCTGATGATCCCGGACGAACTTGTTAATTTCCTTCAAATCTTGCGCCGTAGGCTCCGCGCCGGGCGAGAGTCCCATGATCGGCTTCAGCGTCAGCCCGTAATCGCGGGCCAAATACCCGAAAGCCTGGTGAGAGACGACAATCTCCTTTTTCGCCGTCTTGGAGAGCGTGCGGGAGAACTTGTCATCCAGTTCGGTCAATTGCTTTTTCAGCGTCTCGTAGTTGGATTCGTAATAAGCTTTGTTGGCCGGATCGGCCTGCACGATGCCGTCCTTAATGTTCTCGGCCATCTTCAGCGCCGACTTCGGGCTGACCCATACGTGAGGATCGACGTCCGAATCGTGTTCATGACCGTGATCGTCCTTTTCGTTAGACTTGCCTTCATCGTGACCATGATCGTCTTCATGCCCTGCCTGCAGCAGCTCGATTCCTTTGCTCGCCTCGATGACAGCCAGGCCGGAATCTTTCTTCAGACTGCCGAGAAAATCGCCGACCCAGCCTTCAAAACCGGCGCCGTTATAAATAAACAGCTGCGACTTGCTCATATGGTTCAAATCGCGGCTCTTCGGCGACCAGTCGTGAGGTTCGACCCCAGCCGGCACGAGGTTAATCACGTTCACCTTATCGCCGCCGATCCGGCCGGCAAAATCATACAGCGTATAAAAAGTTGTCACTACATTGACTTTATCCGCGGATAAAGTTACATTCGATGTGCCGCAGCCTGTCATGACGGCTGCCACAATAAGCATACTTATTAGAGCTGTGAGGATACGTTTAGGGACTTTCATTCGATACATGCTCCTTCCGCTTGCGGGAAAAATGGATTGGGTGTAAATCGTAAATGTTTCTATTTACAAATAGGATTATAGGCTCCCGACCCAGACTGTGTCAACCGTAATTTTACCGATTAAGCATCGCTTGTGCTTCGTATCCATACAAAACGCCTCCGTTCCCTTGTCAAAGGGCGCGGAGGCGTTCGCTTTCCATCGTATCGTGTTATTTCACCAAAGCTCCGACCGGAATATCTTCCGCTACGGTGGCAAGTGTCAGCTTGTCGCCTTCGGAGGCGGCGAGGATCATCCCTTGGGACAGCTCGCCCCGCAGCTTAACCGGCTTCAGGTTCGCTACAACGATGACCTTACGTCCGATCAGGGCGTCGGGCGTGTAATGTTTGGCAATCCCTGATACGACCTGGCGTTTCTCGTAGCCGAGGTCCAGCTGCAGCTTGAGCAGCTTGTCGGCGCCCTTGACCGGCTCAGCGCTGAGCACTTGCGCTACGCGCAGCTCCACTTTAAGGAAGTCGTCGATGCCGATCTCTTCCGCTTCGGACGGCGCAGGCGCTGACGTTGGAGCTGCCGCGGCTTCCGGCTTCGACTTCGCGCTCTCGGCGGAACCGGCTTTTGCCTCGTCCGCGGTCGGAACCGTTCCGCCCATCGATTCGATCAAATAAGCGATTTCCGGTGCGACTTCCAGTCTCGGGAACAACGTATCGCCTTTATTCACCTTCGTGCCGGCAGGCAGCAGCCCGAACGTATGGACGCTGTCCCACCCGGTCAACTGGCCGTCACCGGCAATGCCGAGCTGCTCCCATATTTTGAGCGGAGTGCGGGTCATGAACGGCTGCAGCAGCACCGAGACGATCCGCAGCGATTCCGCCAGATGGTACAGCACCGAGCCCAGCTTCGGCCGGGCCGCTTCATTTTTGACCAGCGCCCACGGCTGCGTCTCGTCGATATATTTGTTCGTGCGTCCGATCAGCTGCCAGATCGCCGTGAGCGCGATCGAGAACTCCAGCTTCTCCATCGCTTCCTCGGTCTTCGTCACCGACTGGCGTACTGTCTCCTGCAGGGACGCGTCGAACTCGGTCGCATCCGCAAGCAACGGCTGAATCTCTCCATCGAAGTATTTATCGATCATCACGACCGTACGGTTCAGCAGATTGCCAAGATCGTTCGCGAGATCGAAATTGATCCGTTCTACAAAGCCTTCCGGAGTGAATACGCCGTCCTGGCCGAACGGCACGTCGCGAAGCAGGAAGTAACGCAGCGAATCGAGGCCGTATCGCTCGATCAGTACGACCGGATCGATGACATTCCCTTTGGATTTGGACATCTTGCCTTCTTTCGTCAAAAACCAGCCGTGAGCAAACACTTGCTTCGGAAGCGGCAGATCAAGCGCCATCAGCATAATCGGCCAATAAATCGTATGGAAACGGACGATATCTTTGCCTACGAGATGCACGTCGGCCGGCCAGAAACGTTCGAATTTCCCGTTATCCGATTTATAGCCAAGAGCGGTAATATAGTTGGAAAGCGCATCGATCCATACGTAGATGACATGCTCCGGCGTTCCCGGAACTTGAATGCCCCACTTGAACGTATTCCGCGAGACGGCCAAATCTTCAAGCCCCATCTTCACGAAATTGATCATTTCGTTGCGGCGCGTCTCCGGCTGGATAAATTCCGGATGCTCCTCATAATAGGCCAGGAGCCGGTCCGCGTATTTGCTTAACCGCAAGAAGTAGTTTTGCTCCTTCACCTTCTCGACCGGGCGTCCGCAGTCCGGGCAATTGCCGTCGACCAGCTGGCGCTCCAGCACGTACGACTCGCACGGCGTACAATACCAGCCTTCGTATTCGCCGAGGTAAATGTCCCCCTGTTCGAGCAGCTGCTGGAAAATCTTCTGGACGACCGTCTTATGGCGGTCCTCCGTCGTGCGGATGAAATCGTCGTAGGAGATGTCCAGCTTGTTCCACAGCGCCTTGATGCCCGTGACGATCCCGTCGACGAACGTTAGCGGGGACACCCCTTTCTCCTCGGCTTTGCGTTCGATCTTTTGCCCGTGCTCGTCCGTTCCTGTCAAGTACACCACATCGTAGCCCCGCAACCTTTTGTAGCGGGCCATCGCGTCCCCGGCCACCGTCGTATAGGCGTGTCCGATATGCAGCTTGTCGCTCGGGTAATAAATCGGCGTCGTTAAATAATACGTTTTTCTGCTGTCGCTCATGGGTTAACATCCTCCGTGGAATTATGGATTTACAACAAAAAGACTCCCGTCCACATGGGACGAGAGCCGAAGCTCACGCGGTACCACCCAAATTCCCCCGCTGGCCTTCTTACGCGGGGCTTAAGTCAGGTCCTCTTCCGGACCTTGCCCGTAACGCTGGCATGCGTCTCAATCTTACCGGCAGAGCGTACGTCCGGCTCGACTGCGATTCCTCCCGGACCATGTTCGGAAGCTGTCTATGCCGGCTCCCACCTGCCCCGGCTCTCTGCGATAGACGTCACTTCGTACTCATCCGTTCAATGGAAGTCGATCAAGTTACCCCCATCATACGAAAACGGCATCCCTCGTGTCAAGTTTGCGGCATCCGGCTGTACGAACGCGGTCTCAAATGCGCGCCTTTACCGATTTGGCGTATTCCGACGGCGCCGTTCCGGTCCATTTTTTGAAGTCCTTCGAAAAGTAATGGATGCTGCCGTAGCCAAGCAGCTCGGCGATTTCCGTATAATTGTACGCTTCTTCACGAATAAGCGCTTTCGCCTTGACGATTTTCAGTTTGCGGACGTATTCCATGACGCTGCAGCCGGTCGAACGTTTGAATATGTCGCCCAGATGGGTCCGGCTTAGCGCAAACTTGCGGCAGATCCGGTCCAGACAAAGCTCGGATATGTCCGATCGCTCAATAAAATCGATAATGTTTTGAGCGATGCCGGTTTCCTGATGCTCCTTCTGCAAAGAAGAAAGCTTGCCGCCTTCTTTCAGTGACGTTGTTTGGCGCAGCAGCTGAATGCACAAAATCTCCAGCTGATTTTTGACGACCTGCTCCCGTCCGATCGACGAGAGGCTGCTCCGGGCGGCCCGCTCCTCCCGCCGAAACGGTACGACCGGATCGAGGGAGAAAGCGCCTTCCCGAACGATATCGGTCAGCAATCGCCGTTCGGAGTCTCCGAGACGAAACGGTCCCTGCTGCAAATCGCACATCGCATCCGAAGCACAATCAAAGCCGACGATTAACAAATTGGGAGGGGTTTGCACGTTCGCCGTCCCTTCCTGCCGTTCGCCGGGAGGATAAAAGAAAAGGTCCCCCTGCGTAAGCCGCACCGTACCCCGATCCGAAACGGCGGCATACTCGCCCTTGTCGACATACACCATCTCCCAATACGGGTACGTCTGCCGCTTGCACGAAAACTGCTTCGGAAGCTCCCGGTAATGGAAGGCAACAATGGTACCGATTTCAATAAGACGGTCCACCCTCATCATCGACGATTCCATTCGCTTTCTCCTCTCTTCGGTTTTCAGCCGCCGGCACGGTTCCGGTGTCAAGTCCAGCTTAAAATTTGTCCGTCCTGCTGCAGCCGGCTGCTCAGCTTCCCGTAATCGACATCCTGTACCGCACACTGCGCTTCGAGCGCCAAGGCGGCGGCCGTAGCGGCGGACTGTCCCAAAATCATAAACACCGGTTCCATCCGGATCGACCCGAACGCAATATGCGAGGAGGACAAACAGACCGGCACGAGCAGATTGGTGCATTGTTCACCCAAAGGTACGATAGACCGGTAAGAGATCGGATACGGCGTCGACAGGGCGGTTTCCACATTGCCTTCGTTGATGCATCGCCCTTCTATGACCAGCCGGCGGCAATTATGGGAATCCATCGTATAAGCGGCAAGTCCGACGGAGTCCGGGACAACCTCATAACCGCGGCAATGTTTCTCCGTCATGACAACACCCGCTACCATCCGCCGGGCTTCCCGTATATACAGCTGCGGAGTCCAGTGTCCGGTATGGACGTATTCGTCGGCCGGAAGCCCCCACGTCCCCGCTTCCTGACGGACGGAAAGCGGCACCCTCTCGTCGTTGCACAAAAAGTATAGCAATCCCAAATTATAGTTGTAATGCTCCTGGAACAGCCGCTCCCGGGTCGCGTAATCGCCGTCCGGCCATTCGTAGTTGCGGCCGATGAAATCGGTGGAAACGGCGCCGAAGTTGTTCAGATCGGTTTTGCGGGTCGGACTCATCCGTTTGTGCAGCTTCAGCGCATCCCAGATCCCGGACTCGATGTACCGCGCCAGCAGTGTGTAGTCGTCCGGATTATAAGCCGGCGGCTTAGGGAACGGCAGCCGGTTCGCCGGATCGTCCGTCAGGCATATTCTGAAATTGTACGCCTGAACGGAACTGTCGCCTTGGCCCTGTGCCCCAGGGGCGGCGTCGGTTACTCCGTTCAGCAGCCCGCTGTCCGGTTTGCCCGGCACGACATACGGATCGACCCAGGTTTTGAAGTTATGGTTCGGATGGCCGAAATGAATTCCGTTCAGCGTCTCCTTGTAGACGGAGTTCGACTCCCTGCCGACATGATACGATACGCCCGCCATCGCCATCAGATCGCCTTCGTAGGTAGCGTCGATGAACATCCCGGCCTCGAACGTATCGCCATTCTCCATCACGATCCGGGTGATACGCCCGCCGCTTTTCTCGACACGCTGCAGATGCCGCTCGGTATAAACGTCGATTTGCGCGTTTTCCAGCCACTCCTTATAGATGCGGGACGCTAAGCCCGGTTCGAACAGCCAGTGGGTGCCGCCGTTTTCGTCCGACCCGTAATAATCGCCTACTGCCCGGTAAAATTCGCGTGAAATGCCGCCGATCGCCGCTTTGTTGCCGATATCCGTAGCTCCCAATCCTCCGGTCGTCAAGCCGCCGATGTGCGAGCCGAATTCTACGATAACGGCCTTCAGGCCCATACGGGACGCTTGAACCGCCGCCGCCACTCCGGCGGAAGACGCTCCGTAGATGCATACGTCCGCCCGGACGTTTTGCGGGTTGCCGGATACCGCTGCCGGTTTGTAATAGCTTATGGTATGAAACTTGGTCATAAATGCGTATCTCCTTTATTTGGATGTGAACTTTCAGCTCCAACCAACTCCATTATACTTCCACTTTAAATTTAAATTTAGTTGCATTTTTGTTTCAGCTAAAATAAGGTAATTGTAACTTTCACCTTAATAACCGGAGGCGCCAATGCCCAGAAGAAAAAGTGTGACGCTGCAAACCCTCGCCTCGGAGCTCGGCCTGTCCATCCATACGGTGTCCAAGGCGCTGCGGGGAATGCCGGGCATGTCCGAGGAAACCCGCCACGAAGTGCTGTCGGCCGCAAGAAGGCTCGGGTACCGGACTAAAGACCAGGAGCACAGTCTCGCCGTCGAGCATATCCCGCTGTTTCCGAACCGCAAGCGCCGATTCAAGCTGATGTTTACGGGAAACTCGGTTTATTCGCGTTTGAATCAAATCTTGCTGGAAGGGCTGCAGGACAAGCTGGCCGAATACGGCCACACGATCGACATGTTGATGATCCCCTCCTCCTTCGACAAGGGTGAATCGTTCGACAGCTGGGCGGACCAGAACAGCCTGATGTACTCCGACGGCATCTTCATTCCTCCGATGACCGATCCGATCAAGGAGGAGCTGCTCCTGAAGCTGCCCCTTCCGCGCATTCTGTTTAACTTCCCGCCGCCTGCGGCCGAAGTGGACAGCATCATCTGGGATGTCGGCACCGCCGTCCGCCTATCGGTGCGTCATCTGATCGCGAACGGGCACCGCAGCATTTTGTATATAGGCAATATCCACAATCAACGGGGGTTCCGGCTGCGCTGGCAGTCTTTCGTGGACTCGATGCGGGAGGCGGGACTGGACGCGAATCCGGAACTTCATATTACAAAGGCTATCTCCGAAAAAGAGGCTTGGATCGCTAGCGTGCAGGACAGTCTGGTCTCGCTTCGCGCCACAGCGATCCTGAACGGGGTACATAACAACCTCGCCTGGATTTACCATGCGTGCAGCACGCTCGGCAAACGGATTCCTGAGGATTACTCCCTGATCAGCTTGCAGCACGAGCGCGATGAATTTTTGCCACAGCTTTCGCGGCCCTCTCTGGCCATCCGGGAAACCGGCGTACGCGGAGCGGAACGAATGCTGTGGCGTTTGGCCAATCCGAATTTGCCGTATGAACACATCATGCTGCAGGGGACGTTTTTCGAAGGAGATACGGTAAAGCCGTTGAAAGCTTAGCGTCCCATGCTCCGTAAGTGACGACAGGTCATGTTATCGACCGGGAAAAAGCTGCATATGTTGCCTGGCGCAACAAAAAAGAGACTGCATCCGGGCAATCCGGCTTGCAATCTCTTTTTTTATCTGGAGCCGACTAGCATTCAGAGTGTGTGCGTTACATGCCAAGCACTTGTTCGTCCATCGCTTTGCCGCCCAGTCCCTTCCCCCCGACCGCTTCCCAGCCGGTCGTGCGGCCTTCATGGGTCGGAATCCCTCGCAGTTCCTCCATCTCGTTTAAAGTGCCGATCCAGATGACATGACGGGCGGACAGCTCTTTCCGGATCGCATCCAGCTGTTCACGCAGACGGATATACGCTTCCTTCGTCGTACCGGGCGGCCTGCTTTTCTCATAGCCGAGCCTCACCACTTCCCGGGTCAGTACGATATGACGGAGCCCGTCGCGCAAAAATTCGATACGTACACGAACCTCCTCCTCGTCGCCGCCCAAGAGCCGTTCGGCCCGATCCAGGATCGATTCCGCTTCTCCGATCACCTCGTCCGTCATCAGGTAGGGCAAAATATACCAGCCTCCGTTCAGCGTCGAGCGAGGCAGGTCGTAGCGGGAAGCAAGTTCTTCGTAACGGCCGTTCCGATACAGCTGAATGTTGTAGCCCGTTTTTTCGGCGAACCTTTCCCAATAATCGAGGTAATCGCGAATGGCCGGCGCCGCTTTGCCGAAGGCAGACGTATATTCTGCGAGCACGTCCTCCACGGACAAATCCGGACGCGCCGAAAGACGCGCGATCAAGTAATAGTTCGGACCCTGCGTAGCCCAATAGCCGAACAACGTATCGAAATCGAATCCCATCATGCCGTTTTGCTGTACAAATTTGAAAAACTCGCCCTGCGCGCGCAGCGGCAAATTCGGAGCGATCGCCCCGGAATGCCACCAATTGGGCCGCAAAAACAGCTTCGCCCCCGCGTCGTACCAGCCTTGCCACTGTGCGAAGTCATTGTAGAAGCCGACGATTTGCAAAATGACGCCGTCCTTAAGCGCGATGCCGGGTGGAGGGGGCTCTTTGTAGGAGCTGTACGCGTAAGTCGACAACGTGACGTCGGGACGAATCTCCCGCATTTTATGAAGCAGCCGGTTCCAAAACTTGACGTAACGCGCCGTCAGTTTGCCTTCCGCTCTCCATATGGACATGATCGGCTGACCGGCCGGTTCGTCCATAGCGAGACAGCCTTCGCTGACGCAGAAGCCGCTTCCGTCGTTCGGCCCTACATTCCAGTTGGCGGGCTTGCCCGCTTCGATCCATTCCCGGATAATCGCTTCGTCGACCGCTTCGTTGGAAATATCGAGCTTGATCCGGTCCGGCCGGACCTGCTGCTGCCCTTCGGGCGGAACGGCGAAATAATCGGGATGCGCCTTCCCGTATTTGTCCCACCATTTCGTAAACGCATGGCCGAACTTGTACGTCGTCCGGCTCCCCATCCCATGAATGCGGAGCCAAAGCCGGCCTTCCGCGGGGGCCGATTTGCGGACGCGCAGCTCGCGCATTTCCAGACTCGGACGAGCCGTTATGTCGAGCTTCGGGAGAGCGATGGTAGCCACGCGGGGCACATACGTGCCCGTGTCGCCCGGCCACAGCCAACGGACGCCCATGTACCGGTCGAGGTAATAAACGACCGCCCACAAAATCGCATGATTGGAACCGCCCGTAAACAATAGGCGATTCCCTTCCGCCATGACCCGATACGTCTCCAGGTCCGTTATCTCCGCTTCCTTGCCGGTATTATCTGGTAGCGGCCCGGGACCGATCTGTACGCGTACAACCTCTTCGGGCACATTCCGGAGCTCCTCCTCGCCGACAATCGGCAAGGATATGCCTGTCGCCCGAAGCACAGCGGATTGAAATTCCTTGAGCGCCTCCTGCCCATAACCGTCGACGGGCCGAACGACGACTGCCTGGGCCTGCCCTTCCTTCACCAAATAATACAGATCGCTGTCCTTTCCAGACAAATGCTCTGTTACCATCCAACCCACTCCTGCCGCAGCAGCCAGAAAAACCGCAAGCGCGATCCCCCAACCTTTAGTTGACATCCGTTTGCTCGTTTTACTCCGCACTCCGAACACTCGTTTCTTCACGCCCCGTTTGCGGATCATAGGGAGACCAGCTTACATTTGCAGCTGCTCCGCAATTTTTTTGTTAACCGATTCCTCCGCTTCGCGAAGCACCGTATTCAGGTCTTTGCTTTGCTCATAATAAGCTTTTAGCGCTTTGCCCCAAATCTCGTCCTTGGCGATCGCGTCGAACCTCGTCGCTTTAATCGGCTTGCCGATCGTTTCCTTGAAAAACGCCCCCATGTTTTTCCCTTGAATTCCGTCGATGTCCGCAGCGAACGCCTCTATGGCGGCCGGATCGTTGACGATCGGCATTTTGCCGCTTCTGGATTTCAGGAGCTGCACCTCAGGCGACAGCAGAAACTCCATCACCTGAAACGCCGTTTCTCTGTTCGCGCCGCCGACCGGGATGGAATAAAACGGCGCGATCAGCTGCGAACCGCCGCTCGTATTCCCCGCGAACAACGGTACCGCCGCGACATCCCAGTCCAGTCCTGTCTTAACGGCTTCCGGTATCGAGGACAAAATGTTCGGACCTACCCGCATCGCCAATACTTGTTTAACTAAAAAATTGTTGGTGTCCGAGTCCGTATATTCGTTGCCGGGGATCATATAAAACCGGCCCATCGTCTCCAAAAAACGTTTCCACCCGTCGGTGTTGACGAGCGCCTTGTTCGTCGCCGCATCAACGACCGGAAGGCCGAGCTGATTTTTCCAAGTCAGGTTCTGATGCTGGAACTGAAAACCTTTATACTGTACCCCGCCGTCCTGTTTCGTCAACCTTTTGGCCAGATCGTACACTTCGTCCCACGTTATGCCGTCTTTCGGATACGGAACGCCGAACTTGTTAAATATCGATTTGTTGTAAAACAGCACGCTGCTGTTCAGCTCGTATGGAAGCGCGATCAGCTCCCCTTTGGTCGAGTAACTTCTCATCGATTCAACGACACCGGGGACGTACCGGCCCAGATCAAATTTGGACTTCTCGATATATGGGGTCAAGTCGGACAGCAGCTGAAGATCGAGCAGCTTCCAGATCGAACCCATGCTGTGGTTGATCAGATCGAGACGCCGTCCACTTCCGACAACGTTTTCGATCCGCGAGTCCTTGCCGTTTTTGATCACATTAAGCGTAATATGAGGAAATTTTTTCTGCACCAGCTCCTGTTCGATATCGATGGCCGCCGAAGCGTCGGTGAACACGTTTAGCGTTACCGGCTTAGGCGGTTCGGCTGCAGGTCGGGTGTCCGGATCTTTGACAGCGCTCTCATGAGGGCCCGAGCAAGCCGACAGCAGTATAAGCGCGGCGGTTGACGCTATCCATTTTTTTCTCATCTTTAGAATTCAGCTCCCCTTTTTGATGTTGCCTTTCAGACGTTTCATTTTGAACCGTGGCAATGAGCAATCGATTACCTATAACTCGGGTATGGCGGCATCTGCAGAATAGTTTCCGGCGCCGGCAAAGCGTTCGTGCGGTTTATTATTATCGTACAAGTTCCAGGCCGTATTGCCGTTCGCCCGGGCGATGCAATCCTGGTCGACCCAAACCCCTTTCATTTTGTACAGGGCATCCTCGGAATTGAATTGAACGTTGTTATTGAAGATTACTTTGGAAGATGCATCGCGCATATAAAGCCTGACCGATGCGCCGCCGGACGCCGCTGTCGCCTCGGACGTATTGTCCTGGAACTCGTTCTCAGAAATAATAACGGAAATCACGTTGTTTTCGGTGTTGGCGGAAGGATACCCTCCGCTAATTCCGTAGCTGGCGTTGCGGGTAAATTTGTTCGAGATGATTTTTAGTCCGTCGGTTTTATGGAACAAGACCAGACCGACGCTTTCATTATCTGCAAACAGGTTGCCGCAAATCGTATCCACGTTTTTGCTCACCATCCGCATTCCCGTCATATTCCGGGTAAACGTATTGTTGATGACCTGCACATTTCGATTGTCTGGAGCATCGGCATTATTGTTGAAATTCAATCCCGTTTTGTTGCCTGTAATCCGGTTGCCGTCGATAACTACGTTTTCGTTGCCGCTTCCTCCGACGGTTACGCCGTAGGTGCCTTCGCTGTACTCCACCGTATTATTTTGCAGCACGATGTTTTTGCTGGTCCCGTACCACCCTTTATTCGGCTCCACGTCGATGCCGGCTCGGGGAGCGGTTCCTTGAATTTTCCCGGCTTCGCTGATCAGGCAGTTCGACACCGTTACGCCGTCCGCTGCCACAATCGAGATGTTGTTTCTCCGGCACAGGCTGACGATGCAGAAATCGATGGAGATGTGTTTGCTGACGGCAGCGGTGCCAGTAGATGCCGGGCCAGAATAAATGCCGCCGATGTAGATCCCGTCCGTCATCCCTTCCGTAAAGGTGCAGTGGCTGATTCGGACATCTTCGCACTTGATGATACTTAAGCAGGAATGGAAGCTTTCCGATCCGGAATTGGCCACCCTACCGGATACATTGCCGTGCAGAGTAAGCCCCTCCAAGCGAATATGGCGGCAATTTTTTAATAAAATGTTGCTTTGCTTCATATCCCTGTTTTTGATGTCGGGTGTGCCGTCCTTGAATTTGAGCGTTGCTCCGGATGAGCAGATGGCCAGATGATTCCGGTTTTCGATCGACAGCCCTTGGCTTGCGAGCGCGTAAAACGACCCGGTTGTAGGAAGCAGCAGCGTGCCTCCTCCCGGCGGGATCGCATCGAGGGCGGCCTGAATCGCCGGCGCATCGTCTGTAATCCCGTCCCCTGCGGCACCGAACCAGGCGACATTCACCGTCCCTGCTTCCAGGATTCGTTTCAACCTTGCCCCGCTAGAGGAGACGATCACGGTTCCCGTATTATCCGGGGTTGCGGAATCGGCTGGGTCGTAATGAAAGTGTCCCTCTTTCCCGGAATCGCTCACGTAGTACACAACGTCCGGTTCGGGGGAGGTCATCGCTCTTAACTCGGCTATCGTGACGGCAACTAGGAGATTCATACTCAACAAGTCGGGTACACGCCGCCTGCCGCTATTTTCGTATACGCTTTCGGTTACGCTGTGGCTATTGCCGTATGCGACACCGCTCCTTCCAAGCAGTCCCGCCGCAGCGAAAGTTGCACCCGCCGCCCCGATCGAGGCGAGCAGCCTTCTGCGGCTCCAACCGGGTTTGGTTTCGGTCTCCGCCTTCGCCTTCGACTTCGCCAGTTTGTTCCCTCCACCTTCGTCATCGTGTACCTGGTT